>CBFDBC010000259.1:0-4481 GCA_965602945.1 uncultured bacterium
TATCGGCTCCGGCTGTATTGTCGAGCCAGCGAGCCGCCTGCTCGCTGTAGTAGAGGTATGACGAGCGCTCGAGGCGCCAGCGCCTGCCGCGCAGATCATCCCGGATACGCTGTGCTTCCTGCCGCAACGGCTCTCTTCGGCCCAGTTCCTCCAGCAGGGAACAGCGGGCGCGGCGCGCCACCAGGTCGGCGGGAACGCCTGAGAACGAAATCCCTTGACCCGTGTTCTCCGCCAGCTCTGCATAGGTTTCGAGGGCCGCTTCAATACGGCCGGCTTTTCTGAGGTTCCGCGCCAGACGGAGCTGCGCACCCGCACGGGCAGCGGGATCGTTGGCCCTGGACAAAGGACGCAGGGCATCAATGGCCCGCGTGTGGTCTTTGTCCAGAAACTCGGCCTTTTCGGCATCCGCATACAGCCGGGGATGTGCCTCGCGGCCCGGAGGCAGCACCGGGTAGTACAGGAGAGTCGTATCCGGCTGGACATGGACCTCGGAGGGATCGATGGTTATCCGAAGGACATCCTCTGCAGCAGTGTGGAAGCTGCCCACCGCGGGATCGGCCAGCCTCAGCTCCTCTTCCGCCAGGGCCTGCTCCAGGCCGGCGAGGATGCGATTCGCAGCCGCCTCCCGCTGTTCTTCGAGCTGCGTCGCCTCGAGCGCACGATCCTGCTGTGCAAGGCGCAGGCCCATCCACACCAGCGCGGCGACCGAGACCGCCGCAACCCCAAAAACCAGACTGATTGTGTTCCTGGGGGGATGCCTCCCGGTCCGGAAAGGCGTCATTTTTTGCTAACCCTAGATTACTTTATCGTGTATCGCCTTATTTTACAATCCGGATAATGTCAAGAGTCTGTCAAGATTATACAGTCGGTGTGTTGGTTTATGTTCCTGTTGAGGAGTCAGTACCTCCATGCTCCGGTGTCCTCGCCCTCCGGAGCATGGGCCGTGATGTGTTCGGCCATTTTGCGAAGAAGCTCCCCCGAGGAATAGGGGCGCCATCCGTGCCCGCCCGGTCCGTAGGTGAAGGTCCCGGTTTTGTAGGGATTCTTGGGGCCGGTCAGAAACTTTTCCATGTGATAGACCCCGATATTCAGGAAGAAATTGTCCATTCGGCCACATATGATGTGGAGTTTGTCTACCAGCTTGGGACCCAGTTCGTCCCACTGGCTTTCCATGATGTGGCGTAGGTCGTAATGCTCCTTCCAGTATTGGGTCACTTCCGGATCGATGCGGCCCGTGCTCTTATCGTACGGAGGTTTGGTGTAGCCATCCTCGCCTACAGGGCCGAACACAGCATCCCAGATATCCAGCTGCTGCCCGGAGCGACCCTTTGTGCCGTTGACCTGCTCCATGGTGATGCGCTGGCGGGAGGTGAGCCTGATCTCCCCGGTTTCCGCATCCCGCGTGTTGATGATCGGGACACGGTACCAGTCATATTTCTTGGTGAACGCGTTTTCGTATTCGTACATGTTTATGCCTTCCACATTGCGGAAATCCAGCGGGTCGGGCGCGAAAGACCATGTGCCGCCGTAGAAGTCCGGATAGAACACCTGCAGGGCGAAGGATATCCATCCCCCGGTGGACCCTCCAGTCAGCACCCGTGCGTAGCTCTTAGGGATGCAGCGAAAGCGCTTTTCGATCTCGGGGATCAGTTCCTCATGGATGGAATCCCCGTAGGGACCGTTGTTGGCGGAATTGACGCCGTAGGAATCGTCATAATAGGGAGTGGGATGCTGGATGGTCACCGCGATGAAGCGGGGGAACCGTGGAGAATTCCAGGCACCCGAAAATTCGTTGTCCAGGTCGTCTGAGAATCGAAAAGGCGCGCGGAGAGAAAAATGCCCCTGTTGGTACACGGTAGGATAGTAGACGTCGGGATGATCTGCGTAGCCCTTGGGCAGCAGCACGGTGGCTCCGATGAAGATGGGGTGTCCCCAGAATTTCGTGAGGAGGCGGCTCTGGATCTTGATGCGCTTGACCCAGGGAGTATCCTTCGGGATCTTGATGGGAGGTATGATCTGATCCGTTTTTAGGGCCAGAGCCCCCCTGGATTCGGGGCCGAGCGTGATCTTCTCGGGCTTGGAATATGCGTTTCCCGGGGATCGCGTCCAGCGCTGACCCTCCCATTGGTCCATGTGCAGCCACACGGTGTGTCCGTCGCTTCTGTCGAATCGCGTGTACCGGTTGAGAACGGCCTGTACGATGTATTCCCCCGGTTCCAGCTCCGACAGGCGGCTCGCCGGATAGCCCGGTGTGGTCTCATCGAAGGACACCACCTGCCCAGCCTCGAGTCCGGAAAAATCCTTCCCTAAGAGTTGGACACCGTAGCGCCCGACCTGTGCACGAGGCTCTCTCTCATCCTCACGTGCCAGGATCACGAACATCCGTCCGGTCAGGGATCCCCTGCTGTAAGATGAGGTAAAAGAGACCTCGAATCGAAAGGAATCAATATCCTTGTCCGCCTGATCGGATGCGGCCGTGCTAACAAGCGGGCCGGCCGCTGTGACACTCAGGCACAGCGCGAGTCGTATGAAATAATGCCGCACGCGTGTTCCTCCTTTCATTAATCTCTCGGCTTCTGTGGGGAAGCGATGAACTTGAATACATCCGATTCCGTGTGGCTTTCGGTCATCGATCGGGCCATTTCCGCCACGATATCCGGCGGATGTCCTTCATAGCCCTTCCATTATATGTTCCCATGTTCCGGATTGTCCAGATTGAGAATTATCTGACTGGGAGGCTGCTGCAGATCGAGTTGTGAGAAAATTCCAGGCCATGATTCGTTATCCTCTTGGGGATTGGGATTTGCCTGATTGACGCGAGGTATTAACGCTTGACAATATTAACGCAAGACGTTATTATCTCTAAGGGATATGATAGAGAGCTTTCGCTGCAGTGAAACAGAGCGGATTTTCGCTCGACAGATTTCACGGAAGTTCCCTCCGGACATTCATCGAACGGCTCTTCGGAAGTTGTTGATTTTGGATGCGGCGGAGTCGCTTGCCGATCTACGAGTTCCTCCGTCAAATCGATTGGAAAGACTAAAGGGTGACCGAAGAGGACAGTACAGTATTCGCATTAATGAGCGCTGGAGGATTTGCTTCAGATGGAAGCAGGGAGATGCTTTTGAGGTAGAAATCCTTGACTATCATTGAGTGGGAGGAGCGACATGAAAAATGGAAAAGTGGAACCAATTCATCCCGGAGAAATTTTGCTCGAGGAGTTTATGCTGCCTATGGGCCTCAGCCAGTATCGGATAGCCAAGGATATTTCGGTCTCTCCCCGTCGGATCAATGAGATCGTCCACGGTAAACGCTCAATTTCCCCGGACACGGCTCTCCGGCTTTCCAGGTATTTCGGCACTTCAGAAAGATTCTGGATCAATCTGCAGATCAGGTTCGACCTGGAGGTCGAAAAGGACCGTCTGGGTGAGCGTCTCGAGCAGGAGGTTATCCCCAGACTCGTGTAGCCGGAAATTTCACTGTGACTGTACATGAGAAACAGGGCGCCTCTCAAGCCCCCGATTTCCTTGCGGCTCGCTGCCGGACCTGATAAACGAACGCCTCCAGCAGGCTGTCTTCCACCGGGCTGTCCGTGCCGCTGAAGGCGATCGTGGTGATGGGGAGCCCATCGAAGTCCCGGCGCATGCGGGCCGCGATCGCGGCGGAGGCTGTGCCCAGCATGCAGTTCAGGGAGATGGCGTTTATGATCCCGTCAGCGCCCCGGCGGGCGAAATCCACCATCTTGGCGATGTTCAGCAGCAGCAGGTCGTTGTTGGACTCGCCGATGTAAGGGCTTGAGAGCGAGAGATTTTCCTTGTAGCCGGGTTCCGCTAGACGAGCGGCCGTTCGGGCCAGCCGGCGCCGGATTTTGTGTGATTCCAGGTCCTTGCGCAGGTTGATCAGGCGCAGCTCAGCTGTTTCCCGCCATTTTCCCTGGGACCGCTTGTGTTCCATGCTGCGGCGGAGGCCGAAATCGGCGCTGTCGACCAGGAAGGGCGCCGGCCAGACCTCGCAGCCCAAGGCTTCCAGTTTGTGAAAAAGATGGTTGTTCGCCACCGGGTTCTGTCTGGTGTAGATGTCCCCGGCGATCCCGATGAGGGGCCGCCTCGTTTCAGTAATCGTGATGGACTCCAGGCGCTCGACACATCGGGACAGTGCGTCACCCAATGCATGTTCCTCCAGGGCCTCTTCTATGTCCATCAGATTCATGCCATGGACGCGGTCCGTATCTCCGGGTGTTTTCTCGAAGGGTCGTTTTTCCGCCGCGGCCTTGACCAGCAGGTCAACGGCCGTCAGCCCTCCCCAGAGAAGCATGAGTCCCTGCATGCCCAGCAGCTCGAACAGGAAGCTCATGGGAGGAGCTTTGACGTGAAGGTCCCGGATGCCGAGATCATCCAGGAGCAGGCTCAATCCGGCTTCATATTGCGACAGCAGACATACAAACTCCGTCCCAGGAAAGTAGAAAACCTCCCCGCCTGTCC
>CBFDBC010000260.1:0-4441 GCA_965602945.1 uncultured bacterium
CGGCCATGGGCATCGATCTGGGCGGGTTGAACTACAGGGCTTCCCTGACCGATGTGGCCAGCCAGGAAATACCGACCAGAAAGCTTGTGGATTTAAACGATCCCCCGGAGAGCTACCTCTTGATGAAGCTGCGGGGAGCGACAGGAATAACAGGCCAGCGGATGCCGCTCGGCCGGGATCCGCTGACCGCAGATGAGATCGATGTTGTCGCAGACTGGATCGATCAGATAGCGAGCACCGAAGCTCCGAAGAGTGATGTGTCCGGCGCAAAGATGGCGGGAGACAGGCCGGCAAAGCCGAGCTTCTGGGCTCCCCGGGTGATAAACCTGCCGACGCCGCGTGAGATCGGGCAGGGGCGATTCCTTTTTCGTATCGCCCACCGCTTCTATCCCAGCGTGCAGGAGGGCTACGATGTGTTTTACGGGCTCGACGGTCCCGCCTCCATCCTGCTCAGCCTGGGCTATGGTCTCAGCGATCGTTTCGACCTGACTCTCTCGCGCAGCAACCGCTTTCAGGAGTGGTCACTCACTTTTGATTATGTCTGGCTGCGTCCTGAAAAGGATGCTTCGCTCCCGTTGACTGCTGCCGCTCATCTGGTGACGGGGCTGGTCACGGAGAAGAGGGAGGGGATTTCGGCTTTCTCCTCCGAGAATATGAAATTCACCTTCCAAGTGAGCCTGGCGCTCGAGGTCCACGAGAGGGTCGCGCTGCTTCTCGTGCCCTCGTACTCGACCAACATCAACCACTGGGAGAGCGAGAGCGAAGACACCTTTGCCCTGGGCACCGGGGCAAGGGTGACGCTTTTTGACGAACTTTCCCTACTGGTCGAGTGGATCCCGGTGCTGGCCGGATATCATGCCAAATCCCATGGATGGGGGCTGGCCGTTGAGAAAAAGATAGGTGGCCATGTCTTCCAGGTGTTCGCACTCAGCACCGTCGGCATTCCCGAGACCCAGTATCTCCCCGGCGGTGACCTCTGCATAAGGGAGGGCGATGTCCGCTTCGGCTTCAACATCTTCCGCTGGTTCTGACCTCGTCGGGGACGGGCCCATGAGCGGTAGGCCAGAGGATGACCAGATCGAACCTGGGATAGAATTGAATAGAATACGCTCCCAGTAAGCATATAATTCCGTATGCGTACAGAACGATAGTTAGGAGGGGACAATGCGACGTTTGATGTCAATGAGCATGGCGGCACTGCTTCTGGTGAGCTTGGCTGCAGCTCCCGGATTCAGCCAGGATGTGTCGGACATACTGGAAAAAATGATAGAGGCGACCGGGGGGAGGAAGGTGCTCGAGGCCATCAAGGACACTACCATGGTGGGGGAGATGGATCTGTCCGCGGCGGGAATGCAGGCCGCTGTGACCATCTACCACAAGGAGCCCAACAAATTCCGTCAGGAGATGGAAGTCATGGGCATGCTGATGATCAATGCCTATGACGGCGAGGCCGGCTGGTATGTCGACCCGCAGACCCAAAGCGTCGAGGACATGACAGGTGCCCAGCTCGAGGAATCGAAAAAGGGTGCCTTCGAGTTCGGAAACGCTGCCATCCTGGATCCGGAAAAATATGGGATCTCCTTCACCTTCAAGGGCAAGGAAACGGTTGAGGGCAAAGAATACCTGGTCCTGGTCGAGACATTCCCCAACGATGAGATAAACACCCTTTACGTCGACTCCGGCACCTACCTGCTCCATCGGATGAAGCAGAAGGGGACCGACATGATGGAGAGTGTAGTCGACCAGGAACTGTTCTTCGAGGATTACAAGAAAGTCGACGGCATCTTGTATTCTCACTCTATGACTGTCATGCAGGCCGGCGAAGAGTTCGCTGTGGTCACGCTCACCGACGTCACGTTCAATTCCGGCCTGGAGGATTCCCTGTTCGCCAAGGAAAAATAAGTATAAGACCGTTCTTATAGGGCGGGTCGGATCTGGGAGGATCAGAACGAGATGTCGAGCTCGGCGGCGGTCTTGGCCAGGTGCCGGTCTTCCGTCCAAAGCACCACCCCCGTGAGCAGCGCCGACGCCAGCATGTGCACATCGATCGTCCCCAAACCCTGACCCATGAGCCGTCGGGAATCGATAAAGCCGCGGATCTCGTCGTGCTCGGCCGGCACGGCCATGGGTAGGTCCTGCATCAGGGTCAGGATCTCTTCCCGGTTCTTGAGGTCGCCGCACGCCAGCTCCTCGATCACATAGGGATGGGTCGCGACCGTCCCCCTGTCAAGCAGTTCTGTCAGGCCGGAGTGATCCCCCCTGAAATGAGAACGCCACACGGATGTATCGACCAGCACCATGGTATTATGAGGAAATCCCTAAAAAAGCCGCCTGCGCGAGGATCCCCGTAAGAATTTTTCCGATCCCTCCAGACGGGCCAGCCTCTTGCTGCTCTCCAGCATGATCAGCGCCTCGAGGCCCTTCCTTACGAGCGCGGTTTTTTCTGAAACCCCCGTGAGTGTTGCGGCTTTGTTCAGAAGACCGTCATCTATGTTTAGTGTCGTCCTCATATGCATATATATGTATAATTGATGCATACATGTCAAGAAAAATATTTTTTTTCTTACTCACGGTTGGGAAAAAGACTATACTTTATGTATGAGACCGCCGTCAGGAGGATCTTAATATGAGAAACACGATAACAAAAACATTGGCCGTGGGGGTGCTTTCGGCAGTCCTGGCCGGGCCGGCTCTTGCCGACCGGAGGGGCCAGATCTACAACCTGGGCCTTGAACTGGCAGACAGGGCCGGCTACCTGGCCCAGGCCAGCTATGATCAATTCGAAGGGTGGGACGGGACCATCTCCGATAAGGAACAGGCCGTCCTCTTTGAATCCGAGGCCTTCGCTTCCTCCTGCCGGCTTTTCGTGAAGCTGACCGAGGCAAGGTCCGGCTACTTCAATAGCAGCCATCTCCGCACCAACCTGTACAACGCCTTCACGTATCTCGTACGCTCGTTCAGGGACCTGGAGCGGGAGATGAGGAATGCCGGTGTCATGCCCTATGCCCTGAGGAACTGCAGCCAGATCCTCGGCCGCATCGAACATGAATTTTCCCAGTGGCCCTCGGTCGACAACCTGGCCTACCTGCACCAGAAGTACGTCAAGGCCCGGGATGCAACGGTTTACATGATCGAGAGACGCGGGCCGGGCCTATATATCCGGCGGGCCTTTAAAGACCTGGAGGCGATCTACCGCTACAACTATGAGCTGGGACGGGGCAAAGACCCGTGGGAACATCTGGTCGAGGTCCCCTACGACACGCTCGAAATGATGGATGCGGGGCCCATGGTAGAGCTCACTTTCGAGGGCCTCATGATCATGGAGATGAGCGAGCGCCCCAACCGGTCGGTCTACTTCATCGAAAACGGAAAGCGGCGCGGCATCGCCTCGGCTAACCTGGTGCCACGCTACGGCGGCTGGGACAACGTGTTCGAAGTTCCCCTTGAGGTCCTTGGCAAATACCCGAGTGGTGAACCCATCATCCGCTAGACGCTCCCGTACGCTTCCTTTTTTGGGGACGGACCATGATATGTACTTGATATCATTGAAGTTAACCTCTTAGATGCACGAAAATATGAGCTTAAATGCATGAAAAACAGGGCAAAAATGGCGTTTTAAGAAGCTTGTATTAAAAAGGAATAATCAAATGGCCGATAAAAAAGCGCTCCTGCCCCTCCCAGAAGACTGGGATCGATGTCTGGCTGTGGTTGCCCATCCTGATGACCTCGAATACGGGTCTGCCTCTGCCATTGCCCGCTGGACGGCCCAAGGTAAAGACGTCGGCTATCTCCTTCTCACGCGGGGAGAGGCTGGGATCGATTCCATGACTCCCGCTGAGACCGCGATTCTCCGCGAAAATGAAGAGCGCAATAGCGCCGCCGCCGTGGGCGTGAGTGACGTGGAATTCCTGGAATACCCTGATGGCGTGATCGAATACAGTCTTTCCCTCCGGAAGGCTATTGCACGAGTCATCCGACAGCAACGCCCAGAAGTCCTCATCACAGTCAATCACCGTCTGACATTCCCAGGGGGAATGCTCAATATGGCGGATCACCGCTGGGCAGGCCTGGCAATCCTGGATGCGGCCCGAGATGCCGGCAACCGGTGGATATTTTCGGAGCTACTCCAAGAGGGATTCGATCCCTGGAGCGGTGTCCGGATGGTCTGCTTCAATGGCTCACCCCATCCGACCCACGCCGTTGATGTATCCGATTTTCTTAGCCAGGGGATCCTTTCCCTTAAAGAGCACAGGGCCTACATCGAGAATCTATCCTCCCGGTTCGATCCAGAGGCCTTTCTCACAGAAATTGCAGCTGAGACCGGTCGGACCCTTGGGTGCCGCTATGCCGTGAGCTTCGAGGTCATCTTAATCTGAGACAAAGTCCTTGGAGGCCTGAACATTTCATGGTCCGTCCCCAAAATATCAACAGAATAAAATGA
>CBFDBC010000261.1:0-4388 GCA_965602945.1 uncultured bacterium
AGAAACAAGCAAACATGAAGAGCTGAAAGTATGAGGAAGAGGAGAAAGAAAATGAGGCCCAGCAAGTTCACGAGAAACAAAAAGGTGTCAGGAACCTTTTCCCACACCAACTCGCACGAGGAGGTGATCGCAAGATTCGGCGTGCGAGCCCGCGTGAATACACTTCTCCATCGAACGAAGATTCTTGTGGGCCTGGCAACTACCGGCTTGGCCCTCTGTGCACTCGCGCCGGCTGTGTCGGCAGAATCGGTGGAAGAGGGGCCGCTCAAGCGGAACGACTGGACGATCTCGGTCACTCCCTACATCTGGGGCCTTTCCCTGAACGGTGATCTTGGACTCGAGGGGATCGAAACGGACGTGGATCTCCCACTTAAGGACCTTCTGAAGGATATGAACTCCATGTTAATGCTGGAATTGTCAGCGCACAAGGGTCGGTTGGGCCTGTTTATCAGTCCTCTGTACGCGAATTTGCAGAGTGAAACGAATCAGACGATCCTGGAGGGCAACATCTTCAAGCAAAACGTAAACGTGGATATGACGCTGAGAATGTTGATTTTGGGTTTTGGAGTGGGGTATCGCCTGGGGCCCTTTCCGTTGGGCGCCCAGGAGAATGGCCGGACACCGGCTGTGACTGTGGAACCCTATTTTGGAGGCCGGTGGACCGACATGGACGTGAAGCTCTACGTGACCGACGCTACAACCCGATCTTACAAACAGAATACGGGCTGGGTCGACCCGATGGTCGGTTTGATGAGCACATGGGACCTGTACCCGCGGTGGAACCTCATGCTCAGTGGGGACGCGGGCGGTTTTGGTGTCGGCACGGACCTGTCCTGGTCGGCCACCTTACTTGCGGGTTATAGGTTTCACTTCTCCCCGAGAATCATGGGAAATGTGCTGTTCGGCTATCGAGCCTTGTACCAGGATTTTGAGTCGAGTAGTGGCGCCGGGTTCAAGTATGACACGACCATGCACGGTCCATACGTGGCTGTGAGCATCGATTTCGGGCAGCGGTACAAGATCAAGTGAGGTTGCACCCAAGGAGCGCGAATAAGTGTTTGCCCAACCAGGGTTCGGAACAGAAACCCATAAAAATGAAATGAGAAGAACCATGAAATGAGAAGTGAAATGAATGCAAAGGGTCTTCGCACAAAGCGGCTTGAGGAAATGGGCGCGCTGGCGAGCTACAAACTGCTCCTGCTTGCCATGGTTCTCGGACGGCCAATACACGCACTTCAGACACTTCAAGAGGCCTCGGGGAAAGGCGCTGGAGCTGGCCAAGAAATACGACGTCTGCTTCTATGTCCTGAGTACGGCGGAGAAGAAGCATCACCAGAAAGCCCTGCAGGAAATCGCGGATGTGAACGAATGCTCGAGGGTCATCCCCTTCGTGACGTTTGTGAAAAGACCGGCGTATAACTCAGGAGCGCTGTTCGTTGTCGATGCTGAGACCGACCTCGTGACAGTAACCGACGAGAGAGTGGTGGGCGTAGTAGCCGATGACATCCTGTTTGCTTTCAACAGCACCGCCATCTTGCCTGAATACCGGGACGAACTGAAGTCTATCGGAGAGTTCGTGCAAAAGAATCCTCAGGCCTATATCGTGATGCACGGATACGCTGACAACCGTGGACCCCAGGAATACAACCTGAAGTTGTCTCACAGAAGGGGCGAGAGTGTAGTGGCCTACCTGGCAAACAACTTCAATATTGATGAGGGCAGGATGGTCCTAATGTGGTACGGGTCGCTCAATCCGGTCGCCACGAACGATACGGAAGAAGGCCGGAGACTGAACCGGCGTGTCGAGCTTGGTGTAGGCCTGGAGTAGGCATGTCAACACTGCTCCAGTAAAGAGCAAGTTCATGCTCAAACGGGAGGGTAAGGCGCATGGCAGGTCCAGGTGAACTGCTGCTGAGGCAACCTTCGGAAGATACCCTGACCCTTGTTCTTTCTGGGTGCTGGAATCTCGGCAAGGCGCTTCCTTCGGCAGAGGAGGTCCGGCAAAAGGTCGAAACCGCCCCTCAACTCCGCCAGATCGCATTTGACACCGAGAAACTTACGGATTGGGATACGGGTCTACTGACCTTTTTGACGAGACTGAGGAAGCTCTGTGTGGGCAGCCAGATCAGCCTGGACAGCAGCGGACTGCCCGAGGGGGCCAGACAGATTCTGGCGCTGGCAGCGGCGGTGCCCGAGGAAAAGGGCGCACAGAAGGCCGAGGGGAAGGTCACCTTCCTCACCCATCTGGGCAACGAGACGGTGGGTTTTTTTCAGTCAGGGGGAGAGCTTCTGGAATTCGTCGGGGACGCGGCGGTGGCCCTTTGGGCACTGCTTCGGGGCAAGGCCAGTTACCGCCGTTCGGACCTGTGGCTGATCATGGAGGCGTGTGGCGGCCAGGCCCTGCCCATCGTCTCGCTCATCAGCTTTCTCGTGGGAGCGATCCTGGCCTTTGTTGGGGCCATGCAGCTGAAGATGTTCGGGGCGGAGATCTATGTGGCCGATCTGGTGGGCATTGCCATGGTGCGGCTGATGGCGGCCATCATGACCGGCATTGTGATGGCCGGGAGAACCGGAGGGGCCTTTGCCGCCCAGCTGGGGACCATGCAGGTGAATCAGGAGATCGATGCGCTGAAGACCCTGGGGATCTCTCCCATGCAGTTTCTGGTGCTGCCGCGCATGCTGGCCCTGGCGCTGATGATGCCCCTGCTGGCCCTGTATGCCAATATCATGGGCATCCTGGGAGGGTTGGTGGTTGCGGAAAGCATTCTTGATATCAGCTTTATCGAGTATTACAACGAGACGGTAAAGGCTGTGGGGATCTGGAATCTCTGGATCGGGCTTTTCAGCAGCGCCGTGTTCGGGGTGATTGTGGCCCTGGCCGGTTGCATGCGGGGGATGCAGTGCGGCCGCAGCGCGTCGGCAGTGGGTGAGGCCGCCACGTCCGCGGTGGTCACCGCCATTGTGGGCATCATTGTGGCCACAGCGATCATCACGCTGGCCACCAATGTGCTGGGGATCTAAACATGGAAGACAAGAGCCCTCACATCATCATTAAAGACCTCACCATGGCCTATGGGGACTTTGTGGTCATGCACGATCTCACTTTCACCATCAACCGGGGGGACATCTTCATTGTCATGGGGGGCAGCGGGTGCGGCAAGAGCACCATGATGAACATCCTGATCGGGCTCAAGCCCCCGGCCAAGGGGCAGGTCTTCTACGAGGATGTGGATTTCTGGGGGTCCGACCACGACACGCGCGACCGGATCATCCGAAATGCCGGCGTCCTGTACCAGGGGGGTGCTCTGTGGAGCTCCATGACCCTGGAGGAGAATGTGGCCCTGCCTTTGGAACAATACACGGATCTCGGCGCCGGTGAGATTCGTGATGTGGTAGAGCTGAAGCTGGCCCTGGTGGGGCTGGCCGGCTTTGAGGAGTTCTACCCTTCTGAGATCAGCGGGGGGATGCAGAAGCGGGCCGGAATTGCCCGGGCCATGGCCCTGGATCCGGAGGTCCTGTTCTTTGATGAGCCTTCGGCGGGTCTGGACCCGGTGAGCGCCCGAAGACTCGATGATCTCATCCTTCAACTGAGCGAGAGCCTGGGCACGACCATGGTGGTGGTGACCCACGAGCTTGCGAGCATCTTTGCCATCGGGAACAATTCCGTATTTCTGGATGCGTCCATACGGACCATGACGGCCACGGGCAACCCGAACAAGCTCCTGGCCGAAACCAAAGACCCCACGCTGCGCCTGTTTCTGACCCGTGGGGAGAAATCATAACAAAGAGGAAAAGCAGAGATGGCGAAACAAGCGAACAGAAAGCTGATCGGCGGTTTCGTGGTCCTGGCGGTGGGCATCCTGGCCGCCAGTGTGGTCATTTTCGGATCGGGGGACTTGTTCAAGGAGAAACGTGAATACGTGCTCTATTTCGACGGCTCCGTCAAGGGCCTGAGGGTGGGTTCGCCGGTGCTGTTCCGAGGGGTCGAGGTGGGGGCGGTAGAAAGCATCGTCATCCGATCCTATGTGAAGGAGCACAAGGCCTATATCCCGGTCTTCATCGAGATCTATCCGGACAATTTTCAATTTGTGGCAGAGGGCGCAGATCTGGAAGAGTATAGGAAGAACTGGAAAAAGAACCTGCCCGAGCTCATCAAGCTGGGCCTGAGGGCCCAACTGGTGAGCGAAAGCCTGATCACCGGCCAGCTGGCCATCGAGCTTGCAATGCATCCCGATTCGCCCATCGAGCTGAGGAATCTGGATAAGGACTGTCCGGAGATCCCGACGATGCCGTCCACCATCGCGCAACTTTTCAAGGAGCTAGAGGAGATCGACCTGGGGGAGATGGGTCGCCGTTTGCAGTCCATTCTTTCAGGCGCTGACAAACTG
>CBFDBC010000262.1:0-4375 GCA_965602945.1 uncultured bacterium
TGGCGCAGTCAGCAACGAGACTCCAATAGTATTATCACATGTCCCTCCGGATGCCAAAGAAAATTTTAATTCTGCCTGAAGAAACAGGATACGCCATAAGGCCAGGACCGGCGGCCCGCGTTGTGGCTACTGTTTTTTGCTTGAGTCTGTGCCTTTTTCTTCCCGAGTCTCTTCCTCAGAGGCGGCTTCGGCGGCAGGGGCCTCATCCGGCGCCTCGGTTTCGGGCTCTTCGGCAGGGGCCTCTTCTGTCTTCTCAGGTTCGGGCGTCTCTGCCGTCGGCTCCGGTGTTTTCGCTTCAGGCTCGGGTTCGGGTTCCTTCTCCTCGGGCTCCGGCTGCTCGGCTTCCGGTTCGGATATCTCGGCTGCAGGCTCATCCATCTCTAGCTCAGGCTCCTGTAGCTCAGGAGTTGGCTCCGGTGTCGCCGCTTCAGGCTCGGTTTCCGGTTCTGCGGGCTCGACTTCAGGTTCGGGCTTTTCGGCTTCAGGCTCCACTGCCGTTTCTGCAGCCACAGGGGGAGCCTCTGTTGGAGGCACGAACTCGGCTTCCTCGGCGGCCGGTGTCATCGCGGCCTCCGGTTCCGGCGCTGGGGCCTCCTCGGGACCGCCCTCTCGGGCCACTTCCAGCTTGATCTCGGCCCGATCGTCATGGAATACCTTGATGGGCACAGTGTAGTTCCCCAGGCGCTTCAGAGGCTCGGCCAGCAGGATTCTCTTCTTCTCGATGTCGAAACCCAGCTCGGCCAGAGCATCCCGGATATCGGTGACGCTCACCGATCCGAATATGGAGTCCTTCTCTCCCGCCTTGCGCGTAAAAGTCAGGGTGACGGCATTGAGCTTCTCGATGAGCGACAGGTACACCTTCATCTCTTTCTCGAGCCCCTTACGCAGGGACGTCTGCACCATCTCGATCATCTTCATATTGGTGGCCGTCACCTCCAGGGCCATCTTTTTCGGAAGGAGGTAGTTCCTCCCGTAACCGGGAGCCACCTTGACGATGTCTCCCTTTTTGCCCAGGTTTTCGATGTTGTCTTTTAGAATTACCTTCATCGTCCTTCTCCAGTCTAATCGGCGATGTAAGGAAGCAGAGCCAGCAGCCGGGCCCGTTTGATAGCCTGGGTCAACCGGCGCTGATGATAGGCACATGTGCCCGTCACCCGGCGAGGCGAGATCTTGCCTCTCTCCAGCGTGTACTTCCGAAGGATGTCAACTTTTTTGTAGTCGATTTCCTTCACATTGCGTTCGCAAAAGCGGCAGACCTTACGCTTGGGAGGGAAGTATTTCCGTCCCGACCCTCTTCCGTTCCTGGAATCTCTTCTGTATGGGCCTGGCATGGTTATTTCTCCTCTTCGTGAGCGTCGTCATCCGCGGCAGGCGGCTCGGCCTCGACGGGGACAGGCGCGGGCGCAGCAGGCGGCTCGGCCTCGACTTTCTCTTCCGGGGCAACCTCAGGGGCAGCCTTGCTTTCGGGTTCCGGGCTCGGAGCCGTCATCCTTTCTCCCGCCGCATCCTTGGACTTGTGTTTCACGGCATTTTTCCTGCGGACCTTGGGCTCCTCTTCCATCAGTACCGTGAGATAACGGAGGATGGATTCTGTCTGCTTGAATCGTCTTTCCAGCTCGGCGGGGATGTCCGCCTCGCTTTTGTAATGGAAAAACACATAAAAGGCAGCATCGAACTTCTGGATCTGGTAGGCCAGCTTACGCTTCCCCCACGCATCGACATCGACCATCTCGCCGTTGTTATCGGTGACAACTCCGGCCATCTGCTGGATGAGCTGTTCCGTCTCATCCTCGGCCAGATTGGGGGCGATAAGGAAGGCAGTCTCGTAGAGTCTCATTAAAACCTCCTCATGGCTCTGTAGCTCCTTCTCTTCAGACGGAAGGAACAAGGAGAGAGCAAACAATCTGAATCTGTTCCCTTTTGGGAATGCACAATATAGTACAAATTCACCCTCTCGTCAAGGCCTGGCAGGTCGTCCCCCCTTCTTCCAAGGTGGGGGGGCGGGTTGGATGGGGTGGAGAGATGGCGGTAGGGTGGGTGGAAGTCAGGTGGGGGTGGATCGGACGGCGTTGTGGTGGTTCATGGCGGCGTCGATGTCCCCCTCCAGGATCATCTCCAGGGCTGCGGCGGCCCGCTCCAGGGGTTCCGTCAGCCTCTGCCGCTCATCGTCGCTGAAGGGGGCCAGCACATATTCGACGGGATCGGCCTCCTCGGGCAGAGGCCCAATGCCGATCCGGATACGGGCGAGGGATCTCGTCCCCAGTTCCTGAATGATCGACCCCATGCCTTTATGCGAACCCCCGCCGCCTTCCTTGCGGACCCTGATCTCTCCGAGCGGAAGATCGAAGTCATCGTAGACAACGACCATCCGCTCCGGCCGGATCCCGCCCTGCTCGACCAGGGATTTGGCGGCCCGGCCGCTGGCGTTCATGAATGTCTGAGGCAGAACCAGCAGGACCTTGCCCCCGGGCCGGTCCACCCCTGCAACCTTGGACAGGTGGCTGCGCTTCCTGATCCGGATGTCCCACTGCTTGGCAAGTATTTTTACGGCTTCGAAGCCTGCGTTATGCCGCGTGCGGGAATATTCGCGCCCGGGATTCCCCAGCCCCACAACGGCCCACACGCCTTACTCCTTGGTCTCCTTCTCCTTCGGCTCTTCCTCTCCCTCGCCCTTTTCCTTCTTGATCACCTCGGGCTGATCTCCCTCGGCCATGATCTCTTCCTCTTCCAGAACTTCCTCGACCTCTTCCTCCACGGACGGCGCCTCGACCATGACAATCACTGCCTGGGGGTCGGCCATCATCTTCACTCCCTCTATCTGCGCAAGGTCCTCGACCTTGAGCGACTGGTTGAGGTGGAGCT
Organism: uncultured bacterium; assembly: GCA_965602945.1. Lineage (GTDB taxonomy): Bacteria > Acidobacteriota > Aminicenantia > Aminicenantales > Aminicenantaceae > JAUXEH01. The sequence continues at coordinate 2,863 of CBFDBC010000262.1, forward strand.
CGCTGATGTCGACCTCGATGTTCTCAGGGATGTCTTTGGGCAGGCATTCAACATCCACGTCCCGTGTGGCAAATTCGACAAAACCTCCCTCGGCTTTGACGCCCACAGGATCGCCGGTCAACACGATCGGCACGGTCACGCGGATCTCCTTGTCCATGGATATCCGGAAGAGGTCGACGTGCAGGATTTCATCCGTGGTCACATCCTGCTGATAGTCCTTGATCATGACCTCCGGCTTGTCCTTTTCCAGATCCACCTGAAAAATGGTGTTCTCGCCTGTTTCAGACTTGAGAATGTCGAAGATGTCTCGCTTGTTCAGGACCAGGGAGATATTCTCGACGTCCGGGCCGTAAAGTATCGCCGGGACATTTCCTTCCCGGCGGATCCGGCGGGCCACATTCTTCCCACCGGCATCACGCTTCTCTGCTTTGATGGTCAAACTCATGGGTCTTCCTCCTCAATCTTAGGTGAACAAAGAGCTGACGGAGCTGCCTTCGTGGATCCTGCGTATCGCTTCTCCAAAAAGCTCTGCAACAGACAGCACTTCGATCTTGTCGCGGTTATGAGATCCCTCGTTCAAAGGGATGGTGTTTGTGACGATCAACTTGTCCATGCTGGAGCTGTGGACCCGGTTCAAGGCCTCTCCCGACAGCACGGCATGTGTGACGGCGGCACTGACCCGGCGCGCGCCCTGGGCCAGCAGGGCCTCGACGCTCTGCACCAGGGTTCCGGCCGTATCGATCATGTCGTCCAGTATCACGACATCTCGATCGGCGACCTCGCCAATCACATTGAACACCTGGGCCACGTTGGGCTTGGGGCGTCGCTTGTCTATGATGCCCAAATCTGCCTGCAGCAGCTTGGCGAACCATTTGGCCCGGCCGACGCCTCCGGCATCCGGTGAGATCACGGTGATGTCCTCCAGCCCCATTTCTTTCACATAGGCGGCGAAAACGCTCTGGGCCATCAGGTTGTCCACCGGGACGGAAAAGAATCCCTGGATCTGGGGTGAATGCAGGTCCATGGTCAGGACCCGGTTGGCTCCCGCCGTTTCCAGAAGGTCTGCAATCAGGCGTGCTGATACCGGCACACGAGGCCGGTCTTTCCAATCCTGACGGGCATACGCATAGTAGGGTATGACCGCCGTGATCCGCTCGGCCGACGCCCTTTTAAAGGCATCGATCATGACAAAGAGCTCCATCAGATGGAAATTCCGGTCTTGCGCCCCGGTCTGGATCACGAACACGTCCTCCCCGCGCACATTTTCATCAATGTAGAAATGGACCTCGCCGTCACTGAACTGTTCCAGCACGGATCTGCCGAGGTCGATACCCAGATAGTCGACTATCTCCCCGGCCAAAGCCGTGTTCGAGGATCCGGTAAATACTTTCATCTTTCGCTTTTCTCCTGCTCTCTACTTTTTTCGAAAAGCGCCGCGCCGTACGCCCGCTTTTCATTCTCTGGCTGGGGTGGGAGGATTCGAACCTCCGAATGGCGGCTCCAAAGGCCGCTG
>CBFDBC010000263.1:0-4375 GCA_965602945.1 uncultured bacterium
GCCCCTGCTTCCTTTCAAGAGCGACGAAGAGCCGGAAGGAGGAGGAGAAGGCTCTGGAGAGCCTGAAGCCGGCGCCCCCATGACGATCGATTTCGATGGCCTGGCCGAGAGGATCGAGGCGCTTCCGCTGCCGCCCGGCAACTACCGCGGCCTGAAGGCGGGAAAGGACACGCTCTTCTATCTAAACGGCGAGGACGGGGACTACAACCGGTTCGAATACCGCGGACCCGGCGCGCAGGACCTGTTTGGCTTCTGTTTTTCCGGACGATCTCCCCACACCGTCATCACGGGTGTGAGCGGATTCAAGCTGTCGGCAGACGGCTCCACACTGATCTACCGGAGGGGCCGGTCGCTGGGCCTCATCCCGTCCACGGCCCGGGATTCCCAGGGATCTTCTCTAAGCCTCTCGGGCCTGACCATGTGGTTCGAGCCCCTCGAGGAATGGAAACAGATCTTCCATGAAGCCTGGCGCATGGAAAGGGATATGTACTACGAGCCCGACATGCACGGCGTGGAATGGGAGGCCATGCGGGATAAGTACGGCAGCCTCCTGCCCTTTGTCTCCTGCCGTCAGGACCTGCGCTTCCTAATCGGCGAGCTGATCGGCGAGCTCAACACCTCCCACACCTACATCTCGGGCGGGGACCTCCTGCGCCGGGCCGACCGGGTCAACGTTGGCATGCTGGGCACGGACTGGGAGATCGACAGCGCCAACCGGCGCTATCGGATGAAAAAGATCTACAGGGTGGCCGACTACTCGCGCGGCATCTATCCCCCCCTGGCGCGTCCGGGCATGAACCTGAAGGATGGGGACTACCTGCTGGCCGTGAACGGCGAACAGGTCACGGCCGGCCGCAACATCTATTCCTATTTTCAGGGGCTGGCCGGGCATCAGGTAACACTCCTCGTCAACGGCGCGCCTTCGAGCTCTGGGGCGCGCGAGATCGTGGTCCAACCCCTGGGAGGGGAGTACACGCTCCGCTATCTGGACTGGGTGGAACACAACCGCCTGGAGGCGGAAAAGGCCTCGAACGGCCTGATCGGCTACATCCACCTGCCCGATACATACCTGGGTTCCAGCCTCGAATTCCCCAAGTATTTCTACGCCCAGATGCGGAAGAAAGGACTCATTATCGATGGGCGTTTCAACGGGGGCGGCCTGGACCCGGACATCTTCCTGCGCCGCCTGAACAAGCCGCTGCACGCCTTCTGGACCCGGCGCTACTCCGCCGACCAGACCATCCCGGATTTCATGACCACGGCCCATATGGTGTGCCTCACCAACCGCCAGGCGGGCTCCGGCGGCGACATGCTGCCCATGGAGTTCAAAAAGCTCGGCCTGGGCCCGGTGATCGGCACACGCTCCTGGGGCGGCCTGGTGGGCGTCTCAACCACCATTTCCTTGATCGACGGAGGAGGGCTGACAACCCCGGACTACCGGATCTACGATACGGACGGATCCTGGATCGTGGAAAACATGGGCGTGTCTCCGGACATCGCCGTGGATCTGACCTCCGCCGAGGTGGCGCGCGGACACGACGCCCAGCTGGTCAAGGCCATAGAGGTGCTGATGGAAAAGATCGAGGCCGACCCCAGGCCCTGGCCCCAACACGGTCCATATCCAAAAGATAAAAAGGTCAAAAAGAAGTGAGAGAATGCGCGTCGGTATAGACAGCTACGGTATCCTGCCCCTGGGCCTGGACCCCATCGCGGTCCTGCAATGGGCACTGACGCAGGGAGCCCTGGGCGTGCAGTTCTCGGGGCTCAGCGAGGAAGAGGGAAAAATGGTGGACGAGGGCTATCTCAGAGAGATGGCCCGCTTCGCGGCCGATAACGGTCTTTATTTGGAGTGGGGGGGAGGCCGGCATGTCCCGATGGACATGTCGACCTGGCAGAATAAGGACATCTTCGAGTCCAACCGGAAGGCGGCCGAACAGGCTTCCCTACTGGGAATCCGGGTGGTGCGCTCCTGTTCCGGGGGGCTGATGCGCTGGGACCCGGATAGCCCCTCGACCGAGGCCCTGCTCGCCGTCACAGCCGAGGCCCTCCGAGCGCAGCGGTCCATGCTCAGAGATTACGGAGTGATCCTGGCGGTCGAGACCCATTTCGAATTCACCACTTTCGAACTTCTGCGGCTGTTCGAAATGTGTGACACGGAACCCGGTGATTACCTGGGCATCTGCCTGGACACCATGAACCTGCTCACCATGCTGGAGGATCCCCTGGCCGGTACGCGCCGCGTCCTGCCCTGGGTGGTCGCGACACACATCAAAGACGGCGGGATTCTGCTCAGGGACGAGGGCGTGGTCACGTTCCCCTGTGAAATAGGGAAGGGTGTCGTGGACCTGGAGGAGATCATCGCACTCTTGCGATCCCTGCCTCAGGAGGTCAACCTCTCCATCGAAGACCACGGCGGGGAGTTTCGGCTCCCCATCTTCGACGGGCGTTTTTTGTCTGAGTTCCCCGATCTGACGCTGCAGGAATTCGTGGGCCTCTGCCGCCTCTCCCGCCTGACCGAGACACGCATGCAGGGGGGAGCCCTGGAGATGACCTCACGTGAGGAATGGCCCGGCATGTGTGAGGGCCGGATCGTGCTCGACCTCGCGGCCCTCAAAAAACTCACCTCTCCCTAGTTTATTCGTACTTCAATATGCGCGCCGGGTTGGCGCGGGCGATCCTGACCGCCTGCCAGCTCACGGTCAGCAGTGCCACACCCAGGCTGATCGCGCCCGCCAGGGCAAAACTGATCCAGCTCACAGGAGCCCGGTAGGCGAAGCTCTGGAGCCACCACCTCACGCCCAGGAAGGCAAGGGGCCAGGCTATGAGGTTGGCCACCAGCACCCAGCGCACGAAGTTGCGCGAGAGAAGGACGAAGATCCCTGCTTCCGAAGCCCCCAGCACCTTGCGTATTCCGATCTCCTTGGTGCGCTTCTCAGCCATGAAGGAAGCCAGGCCGAAGAGTCCGAGACAGGATATGAAACCGGCCAGCAGCACGAAGTAGCGCAGCAGCTGCTGTGAGCGCTGTTCGGCAAGATAGAGGTTGCCCAGTACCTCGTCCAGGAAGCGGAACTCGAAGGGGTATTTGGGGGAAAACTGCTTGAACACGCTTTCGATGTGGGACAGGGAAGCCGCGACACGCTGCGGGCCGATCTTGACCGCCAGATACCTGAGGGTCCATGACCAGAACCAGCGGCTGGATCGATTGCCGGAGAGGGCTGAAATTGAAGTCCTGGAGAATCCCGATGATCGTCCCGTCCTGGCCGGCGACTTGGAGCGCCATACCCAGGGGATCCTCGATCCCCATGGCGCGGACGGCCGCCTCGTTCAGCACGAAGTTCAGGTGATCCGTCTCGAATTCCCGGGAGAAAAACCGCCCTGCGGCCATTTCCAGCACGAACATGTCGGCGAAGTCATAGTCCGCATAGATCATGCTCAGGTTGAAGCCCTCCCCGGGGCCCTTGCCTTCCCAGTTCACGCTCCCGGTGCTCCATTTCGGGCCCTGCCCGACATAGTTCGAGGTGACCGCGACACAGGAGATTCCCGGATTTTTCAGGAGCTCATTCCGCATGGGATCAAAACGCCGGATCAGCTCTTCGTTGAGAGGCACGTACACGACCTGATCCCTGCTGAAACCCAGAGACTTCCCGGTTATGAAATCGATCTGTCGTGAGATGAGAAACAGCCCCACCAGCAGAAACACCGAGACAGAGAACTGGAACACCACCAGGACATTGCGGAACAGGGGGGAGCCGGATTTTTTGTGGCCTTTGAGGACTTCGACCGGCCGGAATGAGGATAGGACCAGGGCCGGGTAACTGCCCGCGAACAGGCCTGTCAGAACAGTGATGAGGAGGAACACCGGGATGATCCCGAGGTCGAACAGCCGGCTCTGCTCCGGGACCTGGGCCAGGCCGGCCAAAGGCCTGGCCAGGAGCCCCACGATGGAGAGGGCGAATGTCAGAGAGATCAGGGACAGCAGCAGCGATTCGCTCAGGAACTGGTGCACGAGCTTCCCGCGGCCGGCGCCGACCACCTTGCGCACTCCGATCTCTCGGGCCCGGCTTGCGGAGCGTGCGGTGGCCAGGTTCATGAAGTTGATGCACGCGATCAACAGGATGAACATGGCGATGGCCGAGAAGATCCAGATGTAGACGATGGGTCCCCCTCCTCCCAGCCCGTAGAGATGGATATCTGTCAAGGGCTGGAGCGAGAGTGCGATCTCGTTGTCAGGGTCCTCCCATGTGGTATCCAGGTAGTCCCTGAGCTTGGAATCGGCCTGGGCCTTGGTGGCGTTTTCCTCGAGCAGGACATAGGTGTTGTAGCCGAAATTTCCCCAATCCTCCACGCCGCCCGCCCCGGTCACGGCTTCCAGGTG
>CBFDBC010000264.1:0-4341 GCA_965602945.1 uncultured bacterium
TGGAGTGTGATCCACAGCTCCTCGGGTGCAACCCTGGAAATGCCGTTGTGCATCGATCCGGACAGAACGTACACCAGCACGCCCGCCTCATCACGCAACTCGAAACGGACCGACATCGTGCCGAAGTACCCGTCGTCATAGTCGGCGTTGTCCAAAACCTCGATCAGAGCGTGCAGATAGATCGGATCGCCCACGTTGAAATCGTGAATGGGAAGATTGACGTTCCCCATACTCGGAACGACGCGCAGTGATCTCCATGATTTGACATGGACCGCCTGATTTTATTACAATGACCGGTAATTTTAACAGAAGGGATGATTGATAATATCTTTCAACTAAGTGTCCGAGGCTCTTCCGATGACCGATAGTCAGATAGCTGAAAACTCAGAACTGCTGCAAAGACTCAAGGGATTGAAGCCGGGAGACCACCTATGCTGTATTTACGATACCGAAGCAGAGCACCGGTCCGTGCTCGCTCCGTACATGAAACTGGGATTGGAGCAGGGAGAAAAGGTCCTTTATATCGTTGATGAACGAACATCTGAAGCCATCCTGGACTATCTGCGGGAAGAGGGATTGGATGTCGCAGCCTTCCTAGAAAAAGGGCAGCTTTCGATCGTTTCTTCCGATGAGTCCTACATCCAAGAAGGGAAAGCCTTCGACCCGGACCGGATGATCTCACTGCTCAGGGAAGAAACCGGCCGAGCCTTGGCAGAGGGCTATTCCGCCCTGCGGGTCACAGGCGAGATGACATGGGCCCTCAAGGGATCACCCGGAAGCGAACGGCTGATCGAATACGAGGCCAAGCTCAACACCTTCTTCAGCGAAAATAAGTGCATGGCTGTCTGCCAGTACGCCAGGCACAGATTCGGATCCGGCCTGCTTCTGGACGTTTTGAAGACACACCCGATAGTCGTCATCGGCACCCGGCTGCACGACAACTTCTATTATATCGATCCCGAGGATGTGCTGGGCCGTGATCCTGAAACGGCGCAGCTCAACAACAGGATCCGAAACCTTGAACGTCACAGCCGGGCCAGGGAAATACTCAGAGAAAGCGAAGAAAAATATCGCACACTCATTGATAATTCCAACATGGGCGTCGCGATGCTTCAGGACGGAAAGATGGTCTATGCGAATTCGCGATTGGCCGAGATGGTCGGGTACACGGATGCGGAGTTCTCTGAAATCGATATAATATCAGCGATCCATCCGGAGGACAGGGAGTTTGCTTTGTACCGGATCAGGCAGCGCCTCGAGCAAAAAATATTGGGGCCAGAATTGGCGGAGTTCAGGCTGCTGAAAAAGTCCGGGGACACGATCTGGATCGAGGCGAGCTCGGCCGTCATACAATGGCAGGGCCGGCCTGCCCTCCAGGCTTTTGTGATCGACATCACCGAACGAAAACGGGCCGCGAAGGCCCTCAAACAAAGCGAGGCGACAACCCGGTCCCTGCTGAATATTCCCACCGACTTCGCGGTTCTGATCGACACCGAAGGGCAAATCCTGGACCTCAATGACACGCTCTTGAATACGCTGCAGCTTCCTCGAGATAAGGCCATCGGAACCTCTCTCTGGGATGTCTTTCCAGCGGACATCAGGAAACTCCGGAAAGCCGTCCTGAAAAAAGCACTAAAAACCAAGGCGCCTGTCCGTCATGAGGACCGGATAGGGGATTCATGGTTCGACACCGTGCTGTATCCCATCCTGGATGAACATGAGAATGTGGACAGGATCGCGATACAGTCCAGGAGCATAACCGAACGAAAACAGATGGAGATAGAACTGGAGGAGGCAAAGGACGAAATGGAGGCCCGGGTGGCAGACCGGACTTCCGAGCTCACTCAGCTGCTGGCCGAACTCAGGGAGAGCGAAAACCAATTGGCGGAGGCCCAGCGCATCGCGCACCTGGGAAGCTGGGATTGGGATATAGCCGCAGGTGAGACAACTTGGTCAGACGAAGTCTTTCGCATTTTCGGGATGAAGCCCCGGAAAACGCCTGTCTCAACGAAGGATTTTAACCGGAGGGTCCATACTGACGACCTCCAAGCGGTCGAGGAGGCCACGAAACAAGGCCTGGAGAAGCCTGCCAGGGGATTCGATCATCAGTACCGGATCGTCAGGCCCGACGGCTCCGTTCGTTATGTGCACGAATACGGCCATGTGATCGTTGACGAAACAGGGAACCCGATCCGCGTGCTCGGGACAACCCAGGATATCACGGAGATGAAGGCCCTGGAGGCCGAGACCCAGAAGCTGCGGTCGGATCTGGCCCATCTGGATCGTGTGGTCACATTGAGCACGCTTACAGGGGCGATCGCCCACGAGGTCAACCAGCCGCTGACCGCTATCCTGAACAACGCACAGGCTGCGCTGCGTTATCTCGATCCCGAACGTAGCGATATTGATGAGGTGCGCGAAGCCTTGAAAGACATCATCTCCGATGACCGAAGAGCCAGGGATGTGCTGATGCGCCTCCGTGCTCTGGTTAAAAAAAGAGACAACCTGCGGGAGCCGTTCGATCTGAACATGACCGTTCAGAACACGGTCCGTATCCTGAACAGCGAGACCTTGATGCGCAGTGCCAGCGTCCATACCGATCTCGATCCCCGGCTGCCGGTCGTGTACGGCGATCGCGTCCAGATGCAGCAGGTGATCCTCAACCTGATCATGAATGCCCTGGAGGCTGTCAAAGATTCTCCCAGAGATGCCCGAAAAATCGAGATATCATCCCAAACGGTGGATGATGCGGAAATACGGCTGACCATCAGCGACTCCGGCCCTGGTATCGCTGAAGACAACCTGGAGGCCATCTTCGAGCCTTTTTTCACTACGAAGGCACAGGGCACAGGCTTGGGACTCACCGTGTGCCGCTCCATCGCTGAGTCCTACAAGGGAAGGATCCAAGCAGAAAGGCGCTCCGGCGGGGGAGCAGCGATCTCACTCCTGTTCCCCATCGGACAGGGGGAGGAACATTGATGGACGAGCGCGGCCCCAGGATATTTGTCGTCGACGACGACTCCTCGGTCCTGGTCTCACTCGAGCGTCTCTTGAAGTCATCGGGATACGATGTCACAACCTTTGCATCCCCCCGGGAATTCCTGGATTCCGATTTAAAGGTCGACGCCCCGTGCTGTCTGGTCCTCGATGTCATGATGCCGGAGATGAGCGGACTCGACCTGCAGCAGGAAATCGTGTCCCTGGGCGTCCCCATGCCGATCATCTTCATCACGGCACTCTATGACATTCCCGCGAGCGTCAGTGCCATGAAAAAGGGGGCCATCGATTTCCTTACCAAGCCGTTCGAGGAAAAGGACCTCCTGGAGGCGATCCAGACAGCACTTCAGATGGACCAAAAAAGACGCATAGACTCAGAAGAGAAAAACAAGACGCAGCAGCTGGTGAACCGGCTGACGCCTCGCGAACAGGAGATCCTCTCCCATGTGATCGCCGGCAAGCTCAACAAACAGATCGCCTTCGATCTGGACATCTCCGAGAGGACCGTCAAGGCTCACCGCAGCCAGATTATGCACAAGCTGGCTGCCGATTCCGTGGCCGAGCTCGTCAGGCTATCGGAGAAGGCGGGAATCCAGCCCGCAGCCTCATTTTCATACGACTGATTGCATTTACGCCGCATTGTACCAAGGTACAATAGACAAACCTGCACTGCTTCTATTATTTTATGTTCATATCCGAATCCTTATAAGTCCTTCAAAAACATAGGACCGGCAGATGCAAGAGCAGGAACGACCCATCATCTACATCGTAGACGACGACAGCTCAGTTCGTATGGCCATGAAGCGGCTCCTACTGGCTTCCCAGATGAAGGCCAGGACGTTCGCAACAACCCAGGAATTCCTGGGAAGCCGTTTTCAGGATCACAACGCCTGCCTGATCGTCGAAGTGAACGGAATGGGTGACTCCGGCCTGGAGTTTCAGAAGGCCCTGGTTGCCAGGGGGGCCAGGCTGCCGGTCATCTTCATGACCACCTTCGAGGTGGACGAAGCCCGGGATCGGTTGAAGGAAGAGGGGGCCATGGGCTATTTCAGGAAGCCGGTCGACGGCCAGGCCTTGATGGACACCATCCTGTGGGCCCTGAGCGCGCCGCGAACATACCTTCCTCAGTGATCGCCTGTCCGGTCCCTACTTTATGGGATGAGGGACAGAACCTGTATAGAACGGCCGGCAGTTATCCCCGGTGACCAGCTTCAAGACGTTGGTGACGGCGCCCAACAGTGTACCCACGACATTCACCTTGCCCCATTGGGGCTCCTTAAAATCCCCGGAAACAGACTGGCTGATCAGGCTGCACCCTTTCTTGTCGACCGCCGCGGCGGTCAC
>CBFDBC010000265.1:0-4329 GCA_965602945.1 uncultured bacterium
CCTCAGGAGCGAAATACAGCTACAAAGTCCGCGCCTACAATGCCAAGGGCAATTCGGCTTACTCCAACACGGCAACGGCCACTACGGGGACCGCCTCAGCATCAGCAGATAGCAAAGACAAATAACCATACTACAAAGACCTGATGCCATTCAGCCGGTAAAACGACACAGGATCAGAGGGAAGGGCCGTGAATTGGCCTATCGCTCTGACTCTGGTGTATACCGGTAGATCATTTTCCTAGATCTGGCGGATCACCCTGATCCCACTTCTCCACAGTCCCATCTTTGTCAACTTCACAAATTGGTGAATCTTCCTTGTCAGAGGAAAGGGCTAGGCCTGCATCAGATAGAGGCTGTTTCTTTTCGCAGAGACACCTGCGCCTGCCGCTTATTTGGGGACAAAGAGGGAGGAGATAGAGAAATACAAAGGGAACAGTGCCCGCAATCCCTGGGCAGGGATTGCGGGCTCCTGAGTCAAAAGTACTTTACTCGATCACCGGATGCGGGAAGATCGTCCTGTCGACTTCGGTGTCGTGGCAGGGCGTGCAGTTCATCTTGCTGAGGATGTCGGGTTCGTTCAAGCCGGCCGGGCCCTTTCCATGACAGGCAAGGCAGGAGTCGGCATCTTTGCTTATCTCTTTTCTGCTCTGCAGGTTGCCCTTGATGAGGGCTTCGTTGAGCTGGTTGGCGACGAACTCGGCAACCGATGCGGAGAGGCGGCCGCAGCGGTCCGCGCGCTCCGGGCTGAAGGGGTCATACCCGGATTTTTGTACCCAACGACTGATGGAGATGTGGCAAAGTGTAGAATTCGCTTTAGATTTCGGTAGCTTTGCGGGGACAGGCTTCAAAGGAGTCTCCGGGTTCCAGACAGGCTGCTGGGTCTTTTCGTACCAGAACAGCATCTGGTTGGCCATCTCCCTGCGCAAGCCGGTGTCGGCGACAAAAACCGCGAGTGCCGCCAGGCCGCCGTTGACCGTTCCGCACATCGAACCCCACAATTCCCCTCCTCCGGCTCCATAGTGCATCATCTCGAAGGGGAAATTGCTGTAAGGCGCGCCCAGATCAGCGGCCACGTTGGCTACTACACCGGTAAACGCGCCGTACATGCAGCCGCGTACGTAGTAGTTCGAATAACCCAGTTTAGCCGCCTTGTTCAGCTTGATTTTGTTCTGCAGCGGCCACGGCCACATGCTGCCTTCGGTCTGAGCTGCTGGGGTGGCAAACGCGTTACCGACAAGTCCTCCGCCGATTACCGCCGCCCCCGTGAGCGAACCCAGTCGCAGCATTTCCCTGCGGGACATTTCTTTGTTCATAAAGACCTCCTCAGAAATTATATATATTGGTATTTAATAAAGCAGGCGCATCCTGCTTTCCTGGCTTTGCAGAGCTTGTTTCACAGGCGGCCAATCGGCATTATTCAATAAATTTACTAATTTAGCAATTAACAGCATTTGTATCTATCGAATTAAATACAATAATACATATGGGTTGTCAACTCTTTTTAGATATTGGGGTTTGCTTTAGAAAATGCCGCCGCCGATCTCGAGCACATAGATCAGTTTGTTGATCTCGAAGGCGCCCACGTTCCGGATCCCGATCCGGACACCCCAGTAGTCTGTGAGCTTGCTCATAAACCGCAGGGGCGTGTAGAACAGGTTGAAGCGGAGCTTGATCCCGGTCTCGAGCACGAAATGGGTGTCGGTCCTGGTCGCATTCTCGCTTCCCTCGGGCAGGTCGACCTCATCCCACTCCACACCGGCGGAAAAATAGGTGTCCAGCCAGCGGGAGGCAGAGGGCGTGTAGTGCAGCATCCACCCGAAGTCCCTGAGCTGCTTATCCTTGAAATATACGCGATGGGAGAGATACCCCCCCGTCATCTTCTCTTCGTAGTTCTTCACGATGAACAAGGGAAACACGAGAGAGAAACCGTGATCCCCGTCATAACGGTATGAAAAAGACAGGGATTTCACGAAGGTCTCGACCTCCAGCCAGCGGGCGAAGCTGTTCCAGTCGTTGAGCTCTACCAGGGCGGGCCAGGGATCCGTTCCCTTGTCTCCGATATAGGGCGCCATGGGTTTGTATTCGTAGGCGGCCTGGGACAGGGGCCGGATCTCGTAGACCGCATTATCCGGCGCATACTCCCCGTCGACGGTCAGACGCTCGCGGAGCATGCTGTCGGCAGGCAGCGGCGGGTAGACCTGGTGTTCATCGTGACGCACCTTGGCCATCCAGGCCTCGAAACCCCCTGTGTACAGGGCCCCGGAACGCATGATGTCCCTGACACCCCAGGCATCGTTTACGCGGCGGTTGACATCGTATCCGGGCGTGTAATAGCCGTCGCCGTTTTTATCCGTACAGGAAGCATGTTTGCCTTCCTCGGCAAGGAGCGTCATGGGGAATACGGTTTGAGTGTCCACGTCCAGCGTGTTGTCCAACCACCTCAGCCCGTGCGCCTTGCCGGTCACACTGGTGATCAGCAGTGCATAGCGGCAGTCTTCACAGTTTTCCCGCTTCCAGACCCCGATCTTGAAGAACGCGGCCTCGCAGTCATTCTCGTGGCCTCCCAGGCCTACCTCCCTGTGATAGTAGAAGAAATAATCCAGGTCGATGGCCACAACGTGCTCCAGGTCGATGATGCTGTCGTCACGCCCATAGTTTCCGGGGACATAGGCCTTATCCTCCGTACCCTCGCGGTTCATGATCGTTCGCACGCGGTAGTAGACGATGGGCGCCCCGGAATCCTCCTCGAAAGGCATGGGCTCCGGGATGCGGATGTCCTTGCCGCTGGCGCCCATGAGGAGCGGCTCGTCGGGAGAGTACCACACGACAGGGGCGCAGTAGGCCGCCAGTTCAGCAAACGTGATCTGGGGATTGTTGCCGGCCCATACGACGCCCGGGACCTCAGTGTAGTCACAGCAGGGGAGCTTGTTCAACTCCTCCATACGCGCCTCGAGGCTCTGCCCCAGGGCCGGGGCTGAGCCTCCCAAAACAAAAACCAGCAGCACCGCCGAAACAGAAACTGCAGCATGCCATTTCCAGCATCTAATCCCAATCTTCGTCATCCCATACTCCTTGTTCACGCCTCTTGATACAGGGGAAACAGTAACAGTGCCAGCATACCCAACGAATGCAAATCTAACATGCCCGTCCCATTCTGTCCAGTTTTGCCCCCCCCCAAGCCAAGAACGAGGCATTTATGGGCATTGGCCTAAGGTCCAATAGACAATCCCTGCGATTCCCGTATAATAACAGGCAGGTTTTATTATATATAAGGGAAGAAAACAGGAAACTTCTCGTCTAATACTCGTATACATAAAAGATTGGTTTAATCGACTTATACCTGCAATCTTCAAACCGATATGGAGTGACTATGCGAAAACAAATAATGATTCTCATGCTGGCAGCGGCACTGACCGTGTCATTTTACGGATGCGGAGGTTCTGACCAGGGCGGAGGCAACAATCCCGGACAAAAACCCGGCGCCAAGCCAGGCGAAAAGCCAGGCGATCCCGGTGAGATAGACGTGGACAGTCTCGACATCCCCGACCAGATGAAAGAGGCCATCAAATCCGGAAAGATCCCGCCCGATCAGGTGAAGGCGATGCTGGCCCGCATGCAGGGAGGCGGAGACGCCGTCCCCGTCAGCGTGGAGCCCGTGCGCCGCGACAACCTGAATTCCTACCTGGTCCTCAACGGGATCGTGGAGCCGGAGCGCAAGATCGAGATCTTCTCGCGGCTTTCGGCCTATGTGAAGAGCATCGTCAAGGAAGAGGGAGATTACGTCAGAAATAACGAGGTCCTGGCCACTCTCGACGACACCGAGATCCGGATCTCCCATCAACAGAACCAGATCCAGCTGGAACAGGCCCGCCTCAACCTGGCGGAGGAGACCAAGAACTACGAGCGCAGCAAGGAACTCAAGACGCGCGAGCTGATCTCCGATCAGGAATTCCAGGCCTCCGAGGCCCTCTACAAGCAGCGCCAGCTGGAGCTGGAGGACCGGGAGGAGAGCTTCAAGAACCTCGAGCTCCAGCTCAACTGGACTCGGATCCGCTCCCTCTCGGACGGATACATCACAGAGCGCCTCATAGAGATGGGCGACAGGGTGAACGCCAACCAGCAGGTCTACACCATCGAAGACTTCAATCCGCTTCTCATCCGTGTCTATGTCCCCACCTCAGACGCCATCAAGCTGAGCCCGGGCATGACCGCCGATGTCACCACCGAAGTCATACCGGGAGCCCTGTTCCCGGGTGCGGTCAAACTGATCAATCCCCGGATCGATGTTCAGACGGGCACGGTCAAGGTCACGGTCGAGATCGTTGACGA
>CBFDBC010000266.1:0-4315 GCA_965602945.1 uncultured bacterium
GGCAAGAATGCGGTGGGTGCCATCCTGGGAGACGGCTGGCACCGCGGATATTTGGGATTCCAAAACAGTCGAAATACATACGGCGAGCACACAGGTCTTCTGGCCCGGTTGGAGGTCGTCTATGCGGACGGCACTCGAGAGATCATTGCATCGGATGAACACTGGAGGGCGGCGACGGGCCCCATACGGGCGTCCGATATCTACCAGGGTGAAACCTACGATGCACGGCTGGAAATGGAGGGTTGGTCCATGGCGGACTTTGACGACTCGGGCTGGAACGCGGTGGAATATGCGGATATCGGCTTCGATCGGCTCGTGGCCCCGGCCGGCCCCCCGGTCAGGAAGATAGAAGAGGTGAAGCCGGTCAAGATTCTGGAAACCCCAGAGGGAATAACAGTTGTGGACATGGGCCAGAACATTGTGGGCTGGTGCCGCATCCGGGTGCAGGGGGTAGCGGGAACCCGGGTGACGCTCCGTCATGCCGAGGTGTTGGACAAGGAGGGCAATTTCTATACCGATAACCTGCGCTCAGCAAGACAGCAGGATGTCTACATCCTCAAGGGTGGGGGCGTGGAAACCTATGAGCCGCGGTTCACCTTCCACGGCTTCCGCTATGTGGCTGTGGATGGCTGGCCCGGGAAACCGGCGCTTGAGGATATCACGGGTGTGGTCGTTCATTCGGCCATCGAGCCCACCGGGAGCTTTGAATGTTCGAACCCCATGATCAATCAGCTCCAGCACAACATCCGGTGGGGCCAGAAGGGCAACTTCCTGGATGTGCCCACGGACTGTCCCCAGCGGGATGAACGCCTGGGTTGGACCGGTGATGCCCAGGCTTTCGCCCGAACGGCGTGCTTCATCGCGGACTGCGCGGGATTCTTCACCAAGTGGCTGGCCGATCTGGCAGCCGACCAGAAGCCCAGTGGAGCGGTTCCGCATGTGATCCCGGATGTCATCAACCGCCGAGATCCGGTGGGGGGGGCCGCTTCAGCCGGCTGGGCCGATGCCGCCACCGTGGTCCCTTGGACAGTCTACCTGTGTTATGGAGACGCCGGCATCCTGGATAAACAGTACTCCAGCATGAAAGCCTGGGTGGACTACATGGCCCGGAAAGCCGGCTCTTCCTATGTCTGGAACCAGGATTTCACATTCGGAGACTGGCTGGCCTTCAACACGACCAGCTCGGATTATCCCGGTGCCACAACGGACAAGGACCTTATCACACAGGCCTATTTTGCCCGGAGCACGGATCTCTTGATACGCGCAGCACGTGTGCTGGGAAGGACTGGGGATGCTGAAAAGTACACAGCTCTCCTCGAGAAGATCCGCCGGGTTTTCCTCGATGAGTTCGTGACACCCAACGGACGCCTGGCCTCCAACACCCAGACGGCCTATTCCCTGGCTCTAGCATTCGATCTCCTGCCCGAGCGTCTGCGCCCCGCGGCCGCAGAGCGCCTGGCTGCGGATGTGCGGAAATTCAAACACATCACCACCGGATTCCTGGGTACGCCCCTCATCTGCCATGTTCTGAGTGATTTCGGGTACTGGGACGAAGCCTTCATGCTGCTCAACCGGACAGAGTATCCATCCTGGCTGTATCCGATAACCAAGGGGGCGACCACGATCTGGGAGCGCTGGGACGGCATCAAGCCGGACGGATCCTTTCAGGACAGGGGCATGAATTCCTTCAACCACTACGCATACGGCGCGATCGGTGAGTGGCTGTACCGCAAGGTGGCCGGTATCGAGATCGACCCCACGGAGCCCGGCTATCGTCACATCTTCATCCAGCCCCACCCGGGCGGCGGTTTGAAATACGTCAAGGCGAGCCTGGAGACCCCATACGGTCCGGTGGCTTGTGATTGGAGCATCACGGAAAATGCATTGTCCGTAGTCGTGCAGATCCCACCCAACACGTCCGCCACAGTCACACTGCCCTGGGCCAGGGCAGAGGAAGCAACCGTGGGGGGCCGGGCTCTGGTGGATGCGGATTCTGTTGCAGTGGTACGCGAAGATCCGGAAGCACTGGTATTGAAGGTAGGTTCCGGTGAGTATCGATTCGTTTATGCCATATCCGGGAACAGGTAGGCTGCTCGATGAATCTTGATTCGGATCCTGATGCAATCCTGTCCGTTCGCGGATTAACGAAATCCTACGGAGATCTGATCGCAGTCGACAATCTTTCATTTGAAGTGAAGCGAGGTGAGGTCTTCGGTTTCCTGGGCCCCAATGGAGCCGGCAAGACCACGGCCATAAGCCTGGTCTGCGGCCTGCTGAAGAGGGATGCCGGCGAGATCCGGATCGACGGAATGTCGCCTGAGAAAAACTACCGGAAATATAAGAAGGCGATAGGCTTGTGTCCCCAGGATCTGGTCATATGGGAATCTCTGACATGCCTGGAACAGCTGGAGTTCATGGCACGGCTGTATGATGTGAAAAGGGATACCGCACGAAGCAGATCCCGGGAGCTGCTTGAAATTCTGGGCCTCGAGAAAAAGCAGCACAAGCTGGCCAAAACTCTGTCCGGAGGAATGAAGCGCCGGTTGAACATCGCTTTGGCGCTCGTACATGAGCCGGCCCTGCTGATCCTGGATGAGCCCCAGGCGGGCCTCGACCCTCAGAGCCGTATCCTGGTGCGTGAATACATAAAATCATTGAGCCGCAGAACGACCGTGATCCTGACCACCCACGATATGGACGAGGCGGATCGTCTGGCCGACCGTGTGGCGATCATCGATCATGGGAAGCTTCTGGTCCTGGATACCGCCCTCAACCTGAAGAAGAACATAGGGGAAGGAGATATCCTGGAGATTAAGCCGTCTGAAACCCAGGAGGATCGACTGGAGAGGGTCCTGAACGACTTGCCGGAGAACCTGTGTCATCTGTCCACAGCGCGAGGATTCCTGCGGCTGGTCGGTGTCGACATTGTGGACGCTCTGCCCATGATGATGGAGAGGTTTCGTCGAGAGCATCTGGCTGTTGAAGACATCACCATTCGCAAAAAGACGCTGGAAGATGTATTCATCGCGCTGACGGGAAGGGGATTGAGAGAATGAGGTTCATCCCCCTGTTCAAAAAAGCGCTGATCGAGAATTTCCGGGATTGGAAAATCTTCATCCTGACTGTGACCTTTGCGCCTTTTTTCGTTGTTCTGATGTACCTCTACTTCGGAAACTCAGCACTCAGATACGATATCGTCTTTGTCAATAACGACAGGGGAACTCGTGAAGGCGGCGGGATCGCCTTCAACGCCGGAGATCTCTTAATCGCGGAACTGGAGAAGGTCCAATACCCGGACGGCAGCGGGATCCTGAATTGTTCCCGGGCAAGCGGGTTGGATGAGGCGCGTGAGCGGATAAAGAACCGATCTGCCGACCTGGTGGTGGAGATTCCGGAAGATTTCTCCAGGATCCTTCGCGATTATATAGCCGGGGAAAAGCCGGCTCCCGCTGCGGTCAGGACTTACGGCGATCCGTCCAATCCCAAATATGTCATGGCGGCGGCCTGGAGCGATTCGCTCGCCTTCCAGTTCACTTCCACATATACCGAAATGGAGTGGCCTATCGAGCTGGAGACAGAAAGCATCTCTGATCTGAAATCTCTGAACGACTTTGCGCTCTATGTGCCGGTCATGCTGGCGCTGGCCATAATGATGCTGATGTTCACCGCGGCCGCAACCCTGATCAAAGAAAAGGACAAAGGTACTATCACACGTCTTCGCATCTCCAACATGACCACGTTCGAGTGGCTCTCCGCAGTTAGTCTCTCTCAGGTAATCATCGGGCTGCTGGCAGTGGGGACGACCTATGCCACGGCCGCGGCGCTGGGATATCGGAGCACAGGATCGCTGGAGGCCGTGATTGTGGTGGGGATTGTGTCATGCTTGTCGCTCGTGGCCCTCAGCCTGTGGGTGGCGGCTTGGCTGCGCACCATTTTTGATCTCATGACCATCGGCTGCTTCCCGTTTTTTGTTCTGATGTTTTTTTCCGGAGGGATGCTCCCCCTCCCGACCTGGGAGCTCTTGACATTGGGAGGCCGCTCTGTTCATGTTAATGATATCCTGCCCACGACCCACTCGATCGCCGCTCTGGGAAAGATCCTGAATCATGGCGCCGGGCTGCACGAGATAGGATTTGAGATTGCAGCCATCGTTTTTCTGTCCGTGCTCTACTTCGCCGGCGGAATCTGGCTGTTCACACGCCGCCACATGCGCGCGAAGTAAAGAGTGAAGAAGACATCGACCACAAGCGGATGGTGCCGTCGAGTCCCGCCGATGCCAGGTAACGGCCGTCGGGTGAGAAACTCAAGCCCGCGA
>CBFDBC010000267.1:0-4304 GCA_965602945.1 uncultured bacterium
ATTCCTCGGCTCGCTCTCCTCTGCGAGGAACCATGCCCGCTCGCCTCCGGACGGCTTCCTTATCAGCTTCCCCGACTGTTCCAAAATCAACATGGTTTAAAGACGCATTCGGAAGTTGACTCCGCGCTGGGAGCTGTATTATCCTATTTTCGTACAGCAGTCGAAAGATTGGGGATCCGTACAGCAAAAACCGAGGAGGAAACCTATGGACAGTACCTACAAAGTTATCGAACTGATCGGAACAAGTCCCTCATCCTGGGAAGAGGCGGCCAAGAACGCAGTTGAAACGGCCGGCAAAAGCCTCAAGGACTTGAGAATCGCCGAGGCAGTCGAGTTCGACATGAAGGTTGAGGATGACAAGGTGGTTGCCTTCAGGACCAAGGTAAAGATCTCTTTTAAGTTTAAGGCGTGATCAGAAGCAGCAGCAGGTGAGTCTCCGGCCTCATGCCGTGCTCGGGCGCAGGCCCGACAGCTCCTGTCTCAGTATGTCTTTCTGCTCGCCTGGGATCTCGGGGTGCCTGAGGCAGAGCTCGATGGCCTCCGCTGCCAGCGAAGCACTCAACCTTTTGGTGAGAGCCGCGAAATTCTGCAGCATGGCGGGCGGGGTATTCGATTCCAGGTCGGGGAGAAGCTCAGCGGCATACTCCCTGGCCTTATCGACATCGTTGATCTCGGCCAGGTATTTGACCAGGGAGAATCGATACATGGGGCCCAGAGCCGCCTCTGGCATCCTCTGTCTCAGATCCAGATAGTGCGCAAGCGCCGGCTCCAGATGCTCCTGCCGGATCTCCTTTTCGATCAGCTTGATGAAAAAGTGGGCCGCCTCATCCGGCTGTCCCATCTCATTCCCGAATTCCCAGAGCGTTTCCACAACCTCCCGCTGTCCGGGATTCTTGACGGCCTCCTCCACCAGGACATCATAGGCATTGCGCAGCAGGCCCAGATTCTTCTGCCGGATGGCGTGGGCTACGATATCGAATCCTTCGACGGACTGAAGCTTGGCCTGCAGTTTGGGACGTAGGAATTTCTCCTCGATCTTGAGAGCATTAATGCCGAGGGCGATCCCCATCCCCAGGACGAAGCCCCAGACATGGGCCCAGTGCGCCACACTCCCGCCTCCCGCAGGGTTGAGAGTGTCCATAATCCGCGCGTTGAACAGCTCGAGTCCCAGCCACAGCGGGAGCATGAGCCAGGCCGGCGCCTGGAAGGTCCCCCGGAAGAATATCAACACCCAATAGAAGAAATTGATCCTGACCTTCCAGTATTTGATCAAAAAGGCGCCCATAACTCCGGCAATGGCACCGGAGGCCCCGACCAGGGGGCCGGTGGACTCGGGGTAATGCTGGCCGAAGGCCAGGGCGGAGAGCACCCCCACGGCCAGATAGAAGGCGACAAAGGCCGGCCTTCCCCAGAGATCTTCGATGAAGGGGCCGGTCAGATACAGGAAGAGCAGGTTCCCCAGGAGATGGAACCACCCGCCGTGAACGAACATGTAGGTGAAGAGCGCCTGGAACGATGGTTTGGCCGGGATGTAACCCCATTTCCTGTAAGGGAAATCGTTGAGGGCGCTCAGGAAACTGCTGGCCAGTTGATCGAGCTGTTCCTGCTGCTGCTCCAGGACCTGCCTGCCGGGCCGTGAACCAGCGCTCTGATAAAAGCTCAGCAGCTGATCCACCTTTTCATCCTCCACCCCGCCGAACAGTATGCTCTTCAAATCCTCGTCGAACTCGAGGTAGGGATGGCTGACATAGTACTCCAGGAACTCCTGAGCCACGGATTCCAGCTGCGTGTTGGCGTTTCTTACGGCCAGCCACATAAATATCTGTACGACAAAACAGATCGCCAGGATGCTGAAAGTGACCCACGGCAGCCTCCTGACCGTGTCCTGTTCATGTCCAATGGGGATTATGATCATGGCAAATTTTCCCTCATACGGCCCCATTGTGGTCCGGAGCGGGAAATGGGTCAATCGCCTCTAGGGATGATTCAGGAGGTTAATTTCAGCAGATCGGTGAGGTCTTCGGGGGTGGCAACCGGCTGCCGGCAGGCATTATTTTCGCAGACATAGGCAGCGGCCCTGCCGTCCACCAGTTCCCGGCCGGACAGCAGCGGGATCAAGCGGGCAAGCTCCTGCCCTTCGTCCTTTCCCGGATCCCGGAAGGCGATGACACGATCGGGGAGAAACCGGCTGTGGAGGGCTCGCAGCAGCCTTTTTGTGTCAGGGGAATCCTGCCGGCCGACGATGGCGATCTCCTTGACAGGAGGGGAAAAATAGTCGACACAGGAGAGCAGCGAGAGATGCCCGCGCGGCGCTTGCCGCATGGGAACCAGGTGGGCCCTGAGTGTCTGTTCGGCCAGGTCGATGTAACCGGTTTTGTCGAGCAGCCGACCTAACCGGAGCAGTGACCTCACGGCCACCCCCTGAGGTGATGGGATCGCCCCGTCATGGGCTGTCTGGGTACGCACGATCAGGTCCGTGTGCAGGGCCCCGGTGTTGTAAAATCCATGCGCGGCCTGGTCCCGGAACTGTTCGATCATCTCCCCGGCCAATTCATCGGCAGACACGATCCATGCGGGATCGAATCCCGCCTCGTAGAGATCGATGAAGGCCTGGACCGTAAAGGCATAGTCTTCCAGGTACGCGTTCAACCGGCTGCGGCCCTTCCTGTGGGTGCGAAGCAACCTCCCGTCAGCGGTGCGCATGCTGGTCCGGATAAAGCCGGCCGCATGGACGGCGGCCCGCAGGTATTCTTCATCTCCCAGGACCTGGTACGCCCGGGCAAAGGCCGATATCATGAGCGCGTTCCAGGAGGTGATGATCTTGTCATCAAGTCCCGGGCGTTTCCGCAGGTCTCGCCGCGTGAGAAGCTTCCCCCGCATGGCTGCAAGCCTTTTTCCCAGTTCGACTTCGTCCAGCCCGAATTCCTTTGCCAATTCTGTCAGACCGGCGCCGAGGTGGAGGATGTTGAGCCCCTTGTGATAGGGCTCTGGTGAGGAAAAATTTTCCCCTTCCTCAATGCCATAAAACGCGGCAAACATCCGGGAATCGTCTCTGCCCAGGATGTCTTCCAGTTCTTCCCGGGTCCAGAGGTAGAAGAGTCCCTCGCCGCCTTCCGAGTCCGCATCCTCGGTGGAGTAGAGCCCTCCGGCGGGATCCGTCATGTAGGTCATCTCATAGCCGAAAATCTCCCGGGCAACCCGGGCGTACCGGGGATCGGAGGTGACCTGGTAGGCCTCCAGGTAAACTGAGGCCAGCTGAGCGTTATCGTAGAGCATCTTCTCGAAATGCGGAACGAGCCACATCTCATCGGTGGAATAGCGGTGGAAGCCCCCGGCCAGATGATCATACAGTCCCCCCTCGCACATCCGGTCCAGTGTGGAAACCGCCATCTCCAGAGGCTCACGCAGCCCGGAACGGACGTGATAGCGCAGGAGAGCCGAGATCGCACCGGAAGGGGGAAACTTCGGGGGCGGGCCGAAACCGCCCCAGCGTTCGTCGAACGAGCCCCTCAATTCCTTGACCGCGTTCACGATCAGCTCCCCATCGAGCTTTCCCGTCACCTCAACCGGTTCCGTCCCCGAGGACCTCTCCGCCACGATGTTGTGCAGGGCCTCCGAGTTCTGGAGCAGCTTCCGCCTCCCCTCTTCCTCGGACCACAGGCCGGAGATCCTGTCTATGAGCCGCCTGAAACCGATGCGTCCCCACCTGTCTTCGGGCGGGAAATACGTGCCGCCCATGAAGGGCTTCAGGTCGGGCGCAAGGAAGACGGTCATGGGCCAGCCTCCCTGGCCGGTCATCGCCACGACGGCCGTCATGTAGATCTCGTCCAGATCCGGGCGTTCCTCACGATCCACCTTTATGCACACAAAGCCCCTGTTGAGGATCACGGCGATCTCTTCGTTCTCGAAGGATTCGTGTTCCATGACGTGGCACCAGTGGCAGGCCGCATAACCAATGGAGAGAAATATCGGCTTGTCTTCTTCCCGTGCCCTAGCCAGGGCTTCCTCTTCCCAGGGATACCAGTCCACGGGATTGTGGGCATGCTGCAGAAGATAGGGGCTGGTTTCATCGGCCAATCTATTTGTGCGTGTGTTCTTTTTCATTCAGGCCTACCAAAGAGGTCCGCATGCGAGGCCACCGGCATCACGGTGCCTTCAAGAAATCGATCATCCTTCGATTCACCGTATCCGCCCGGAGCACCGTCAGGTCGTGACCGCAGCCCGGGAGGATCACTGCCTGGATCCGGGGCGCGACCTCAGCGAGGCGTGCGACCGCTTTTTGGGCGGGATAGAGTTTTTCATTC
>CBFDBC010000268.1:0-4291 GCA_965602945.1 uncultured bacterium
CGAGAGATTGTTCCAGGAGGCGGGATTCGAAGTTTACAATCCCAAGCTCAAACAGGATGAACGCATCAGTCCTTTTTTTGCAGGATATGTATTCCTCCGTTTCGAGTATCCGAAGGACTACCAGCTGGTCAAATACACGCGCGGAGTTAAAAGGGTGGTGGGCAGCCCGGATGGACCCAGCTCCGTTCCCGAGGAGATGATCGAAGGGATAAGGGCCCGGGAGGTTAACGGCCTGATCGAATTCGACAAATATGGGGAGGAACCCTCAGTTGGTGACGAGATCCAGATCATGGAAGGGCCCCTCAAGGGGCTCAGGGGCATCTTCAAGCGGGAGCTGACGCAGAACGAGCGGGTGCTCATCCTGCTTAATTATGTGGCTTACCAGGGGAAACTCGTAGTCGAAAAGAAGAAAGTGAAGAGGATCATATAATCGCAATAATCCCTACACAGGAGGAACACACATGCAGATTCCGTTTTTAGACCTGAAAGCCCAGTATCGAACCATACAGGATGAGATCGACAAAAAAATAGGGGAAGTGGTCACGTCCCAGCGTTTTATCCTGGGGGATGAAGTGGAGCAGCTGGAGAAAGAACTCGCCTCGTATTCCGGCACCAAACACGCCGTGGGGGTATCTTCGGGCTCGGATGCACTGATCATATCCCTCATGGCCATGGGCGTGGGTGAAGGCGATTATGTGGTGACCACGCCGTTCACGTTTTTCGCGACGGCGGGTGCGGTGGCCCGCCTGTGCGCCGTCCCGCTTTTCTGTGATATAGAACCGGACGGCTTCAACCTGGATCCCAAAAAGCTGGAAGAGCTGCTGGCCCGCAAGATCACGGCCCGGGACAATTCGCGGATAAAAGTCATCATCCCCGTGCACCTGTACGGGCAGCTGTGTGACATGGATGCCATCAACGCTCTGGCCGAGCGGTTCAAGCTGCTTGTCCTGGAGGATGCTGCGCAGACCATCGGCTCGGAATATCCGGGCAAACAGGGAGTCAAGCGGGCCTGCACACTGGGCGAGGCAGGGACTCTGTCCTTTTTTCCCTCCAAGAACCTCGGCGGATTCGGGGACGGAGGCATGGTGCTGACCGACGACACCGAACTGGCAGGGAAGCTGCGCATCCTCCGGGTCCACGGTTCGCAGAACAAATACATCTACAAGACACTGGGCGGCAACTTCCGTCTGGATGCCCTGCAGGCTGCGATCCTGCGTGTCAAGCTGAAACACCTGGACGACTGGCACCGGGGCCGGCAGCGGGTCGCCGACGGGTACCGCCAGCGCTTCCAGGACAACGGTCTGCTGGCTACGGGTGCGGTCCAGATTCCCATCGAGATGTACAGAGAGCGTGGAGTTGCGCATTACCACACCTATCATCAGTACGTGCTCCGTGTGCGGGACAGAGACAAGCTCCAGCTGCATCTGAGAGACAGGGGAGTCCCCACTGCGGTCTACTACCCGTTGGGGCTTCACCTCCAGGAGTGTTTTTCCTATCTCGGGTATAAGTTGGGGGATTTCCCCGAAACCGAAAGGGCCTGTGGGGAAGTCCTGGCCCTGCCCGTCTTCCCGGAGCTGACCGAGGCGCAGCAGGATCACATCGCGGCGGCGGTGAAGGCCTTCTATTCCTAAAGGATTTTTCTCAGGGTAGCGAGGCTGAGCGTGGAACCGCTCAACACCAGCGCGACTTTTTTCCCAGCGAAGCGCCCGGGCTCCTTGAGCAGGGCCGCCACCGGGAGAGCGGCCGCGCCTTCTATCAGGATGTGATGTTTCTCCAGGACGAGTATGAGGGCTTTCCGGATCTCCTCTT
The DNA here is from genome assembly GCA_965602945.1 of uncultured bacterium. GTDB lineage: Bacteria > Acidobacteriota > Aminicenantia > Aminicenantales > Aminicenantaceae > JAUXEH01. Next base: position 1,810 of record CBFDBC010000268.1, read on the forward strand.
CGCTCAGGAGCACGAAATCGTCCAACAGGTCACGGCACAAGGGGAAGGTCAGGGATCCCTCCTCGATCCCGCCCGCGGTCCCGTCGGACAGGGTGGGGAGCGATTCCAGGTCGAGGATGCGGCCCGCCCGTATGGATTCGTACATGACCCGGGATTTCTCCGGCTGGCAGCCGATGATGGTGATGTCTCTATCCCCCGATTTGAGCCAGGCCGCGATGCCCGCTATCAAACCTCCGCCGCCCACCGGGACCAGCACAGCGTCCAGCCTTTCCTCTTGTCGGGCGAGCTCTATCCCGACCGTCGCCTGGCCGGCGATGACCTGAAGATCGTTGTAGGGCGAGATGTAGGTGAAACCCCGTTCTGAGGCAGCGGCCCGGCCCGCCGCTTCGGCCCTAACGCAGTCATCCCCATGTATCCGGATCTCGGCCCCATAGGTCCTCAGCGTGTCGATCTTGCCGGGGTCCGTGGTCTCGGGAAGGAATATGGTCCCGGGAAAACCGAAGCGGTCGGTCAGGTAGGCGAAGGCATGGCCGTGGTTGCCGGACGAAGCCGTCACCGCACCACGTCCGCGCACCTCCGGGCTCAAGGAGAGGATCTTGTTCATAGCGCCCCTCAGCTTGAAGGAACCGGTCAACTGCAGGTTTTCCAGCTTTAGAAAGACGGAGGCTTCCGTTTTCCTGCTGAGGAAGGGGGAGTGTTCCAGCGGGGTTTCACGGATGTGTGAGCGGATCCGGTCCTCTGCCAGCAGGGCTTCAGCCCGGATGACCTCAGGGGTTTCTTCCGATCCATGACGCATTCCTGTCTCCTATGCCTTATTCCGGTTTCTATTCTTCCAGAAAAAATAGACCGGTATCCCGGCCAGGGTAAAACCGATGCCTGCCAGAGCCTCGACGGGTCACGATGCCTACCATCACCATGGTGGAATCGAACAGGCTCAGCTGCCGGACCAGCCCGTAGCTCGCGTCGGGGCGTGATTCCATGCCGCTATCATAAGAGAAAAAGACAATCTGAAAAAGGGGACAGGCCCCTTTTTTCGAAAAAAAGGGGCCTGTCCCCTTTTTCAATTCTTCATTTTTATATACAGTGGAAGAAAACGGATTAAGGAGGCCTCTATGAAGATCATCGGAATGATAGGCGGGATGAGTTGGGAGTCGTCGCTCGAGTATTACAGGATCGTCAATGAGGCCGTCAAAGAACGTCTGGGCGGGTTCCATTCCGCTAAATGTATTATGTATTCCGTGGATTTCGAAGAGATCGAGCGCTTCCAGCATCATGGAGACTGGGATGCAGCCACTGAAGTCATGGTGGATGCGGCCCGGCGTGTGGAGCGGGGGGGTGCCGATCTCCTGCTCATCTGCACCAACACCATGCATCTTATGGCGGAGGCAGTGCAAAGCTCCGTAGACATTCCACTTCTTCACATCGTGGATGTCACGGCCGAAGCCATCCGCTCCCTGGGGCAGAAGACCGTGGGGCTCTTGGGAACCCGGTTTACGATGGAACAGGACTTCTACAGCGGCCGGCTTCGGGACAGGCATGGGATTTCCGTGCTGATCCCTGAGGAGGATGAGCGGAAGGTCATTCACGGCATACTGTACGATGAACTCTGCCTGGGTGAGATCCGGAGTGCATCGAGGGCTGCGTTCCGGGAGATCATCGGCGGCCTGGCCGCCAGGGGGGCCGAGGGAGTCATCCTGGGATGCACCGAGATCCCGCTTATCGTCAACCAGGAGGAATACGAGCTGCCTCTGTTTGACACCACAGCCCTGCACGCCCGGGCGGCCGTGAGCCTGGCCCTAAAATAATCTATTAAAAACGGGCAAGAGGAGCCGGATCAGGCTCCAGATCCCCAGGGCGGACACGACCACGGTGATGACGATGCCGACCAGGTTCTGCTTCCACGTGTTGGCCAGGTCTCCCATCTTCTCCCGGTTGTTCAGGACCACCAGCAGGAATATGGCCGCCACGGGAAGGATGAGCCCGTTGGCGGCCTGGGCAAAGATGATCACGGAGAGGGGATTGAAGCCGAACAGGGCAACCAGACCGCCTATGATGACGATCCCCGCCCATATCGCCCGGAATTTTATCGAGTCCTGGCCTCTTTCCCACCCCAGGATCCCGGAAGAGGCGAAGGCGGCGGCATAGGGCGCTGTGACGGCCGAGCTCAGGCCGGCGGCAAAGAATCCCAGACCGAATAAGACCTGGGCCGCCGATCCGAACAGGGGCTTCAGCTGCTGGGCCATGTGGATACCTTTTTCCACGGTTCCTCCCTGGGAAAAAAAGGCCACAGCCGCTGTGATCACGATGGCGGCCGATATGAGCCCACCCAGGCCTATGGACACGAAGAGATCCCTTTTTACCTCGGGAAGCTGATCCGGGCTGCTCCATTTCTGTTTTACCGCGGCGGAGTGGAGAAAAAGATTGTAGGGTACCACCGTGGTGCCCACCAGAGCCAGGAGGAGGATCAGAGATCCCGGAGGGA
>CBFDBC010000269.1:0-4275 GCA_965602945.1 uncultured bacterium
AGTATTTTGATTATCATCAGATACATAATTGCAAATATTTGGTTGTTTATCGTTTTGATATTCTATCGCTGCTATTGCGGGTGTTAAAAGCATAATGCTAATTATTACAATGAAAAAACCTGCGTTCTTTTTCACAATTTTTGTCTTCATTTTTTTCTCCATTAAAGGGTGGATTCCGACCGGATAAATGCCCTCAACTTGGACTTGAGACCTTTCTCGCTGATGATCTCCTGCAGGTGGCTGAGCGACTCCTCATCTCCGGACTGGAGGTTGGCCATGCCGACCAGGATCAATTCCAGGTCGTCAAGGAGCTCCGGCAGCGCAGGATCATCCGTCTGATCCATGAGATGCTTGAGCAGCCGCGTTTGGATCAGCATGTCCTGGATCAGGAGCCTCTCGAGCTGGGCGATCCGGGAAGCTTCCTCAACATCTGACGACGCCGTACGGTTCATGAATCCGGTCAGGATGGGACCGAGGTCGTCCGCATAACGCTCTAAAGCAGCGCCGGAGCCCTGCAGGGCCAGCATCTCAGGCGATGCCGCTTGCGAGCCCCGGAACAAAAGCTGCCTTCCGACCATGGTGCCCAGGATAAAGACCAGAACCAGAGTGGCCGCGGCCAGAACCGGTCTGGGAATAGACCACTTGATACGCCCCGATTTCCGCTCCGGGAAGGCTCCTCCTTCGATGGTCAGCCATGAAGCTTCCCAGTCTGGAAGCGTCTCCGGATCAGCGCCAGCCAGGATCGATGTGTGCTCCTCAAACCGGTTGTACATCAGCCGGCACTCGCCGCATCCCCGGACATGGGTCTGCAGCTCTTGTTCCTCAGCGGATTCCAACCGCCCATAGATCCGAATGACCATCAGGTTCCGGCACTCTTTGCAGTTCATGCTGTTCTCCAGAGCGGCCTCAGCCGCCTCCTCAGTTTGGAAACCGCCCGCATGTGCTGGGTCTTGACCGTGCTTTCGCTGCACTGCAGGCACTCCGCGATCTCCCTGATATCCATGTTCTGAGAGTATCTCAGATTGAAGATGGTTCGCTGCTTGGGTGTCAGGAGGTTCATCGCCTCGTACAGTTTCTGTCGGGTCTGGGAGTCAGCGGCCGATTCCTCGGGCGAGGGTCCCCCAGCCTTGGGCTCGCTCTGAGGCCCTGTCAGGGAATCCAGCTGATGCGGCTTGCGGTTCTTGTGTTTGCGCAGATGCTCGATGGCACAGTTCACACAGATACGGTTTATCCAGGCCCCGAAATTCGTGCCGACATTCATGTCGAACGATCGTATGTTCCTGAAGGCCCTGATGAATGTCTCGTGCATGATGTCCTCGGCATCTTCTTTGAAGCGCATGAGACGAAAGGCCGCCCGGTAAACGGGAAGCCGGTACGTCCTGTAGAGCTCGTGGAAGGCTTCCTGATCGCCTTCTTTCGCCAGGACGATGACCAGCTCTTGTTTCATCTCTGCTATCACGGTTTCCTCACTCCATATTACGACGCCGCTTTCATCCAGGTCTACACGAAGCCCAATAAATACGTACAAATCTGCTTAAAGTGTCGATTTTGCCCCCAAAAAGCCTGGTTTAAGCCAATATAAATGCGCGTTTAAGGCAGCAATCTATTTATTATCAGTAATTTAATATGGTCGGAGCGCGGATTGCGGAGCACGAATTGCGAATTATCGCTGCGGCCCGGTGGCCTGAACGGCCTGTTCGTAAAGCACGGCCGCTTTGAGGAAAAAATCCGCGGCCTCGCGGTAATCCCTGCTGTTCAGGTGCCCGTCGGCCCTGGTCTCGAGAGACTGCGCTTCCATATAGAGGTTGAGCGACTTCGAAGCACCGGCCCGGTCCGCCTTCTCCCTCCGGTTCACCGCCAGGCCCCGCAGGGCCAGCACGCACTCCGCGTCCCCCTCACAGTCCTCGTTCAGGGTGAAGACCTCCCCGGCCAGGGAGTAGAGGATCCCGGCCCTGGCGAAGTCCTTGGCCTGGTATGCCCGGTCGGCATCCTCGCGCGTCTTGTTGGCCAGGCCCAGAAGGATCCCCTCTTCCGCTTCGGGACGTGCGAGTTCGGACACTCGCCAGGTCCGACCCACCTCTGTTCGGCTCTTGTCCGCGGATTCCTTGACCTGGATCTTCGGGAGGAGCCGGTTGAGCCGGTTGATGGCCGAACCGTAGTGGTATTCAGCCTGTTTTTTGTCGCCCGTCTGCCTGAGTTGGTTCCACTGCTTGATGTCGGCCGAGACCAGTGCCCATTCTTCCTTGAAGGGCTCATCCGCATCCATGGATTCCAGGGCCTTGTCCACGCTCTCGATGAACTTCTCGACATCCTCCTCGGAGAGCAGTTTGAGGATGTTGGACGTGCCGTAACGGAGGACCGACATGATTCCCTGGGCCTTCTGATACTCGCTGACCCCTTCGCCGAAGAAGTTCTCGGAGAACCTGATGATCCTGGATAAGTCCAAGCCCCCCAGGGCCTGGAGCGGCACATCCTCGGGCGGTTTGAGCTCTACGGTGATGCTCTTCTCGGGGACCGCACGGGATTCTCTCTGGCTTTCGATCTGTTCCCTGAGTACGGCGCGTCGCTCCGATTTCGTGGGGATCGCAGCCTTCGACTCCTCGCCCCCCATGACTACGTTTCCCTTCATATCGGGCGCCCGCTTCATGTCCCGGCTCACCTTCCAGACCAATCCCACCGAGGCCAGGAGTATGATCAGCAGGAAGCCCGTCACCATCACCCGCCGCGGCTTGAACGAGACGGTGACCGCTTTGTCCGTGTCGGTCTTTTTCTCGCTCCGGGGTATCACCCTCTCCATGGTGGGGATCCCCCGTTCGATTTTCGAAAGGTCCTCAAGCAGGTCCCCGGCCGACTGGTGCCGGTTCTCCTTTTTTTTCTCCAGGCATCTGAGGATCACGCGGCACAGGTCATCGGACACCTGGGCGTTTAGATCACAGGGGTCCACAGGACTCTCTTCCCTGTGCTTGATGGCGATGCTGAGCGGTGTCTCGCCCTTGAACGGCACCCGACCGGTCACCATCTCGTACAGGATCACACCCAGGGCATAGAGGTCGGCCCGGTTGTCCACATCCGAGGCCTCGGCCTGCTCCGGCGACATGTATTCCGGCGTCCCCACCAGCACACCGGTCACGGTGACACCCTTGGAGTACAGGGAGCGGGCGATCCCGAAGTCCATGATCTTGACGTTGCCGTCGTTGTCGATCATGATATTCTGGGGCTTGAGGTCACGGTGGACGACCCCCAGGCGGTGGGATTCCACCAGTCCCTCGCAGATCTGGCGGGCGATGGCCACCGCCGTCCCCACGCTCAACTCCCGGGACATCCGGATCATGCGCTTGAGGTCCTGGCCCGACACATACTCCATGGTGATGTAGTGGAGCTTGCCGTGTTCGCCCATGTCGTAGAGCCGGCAGATGTTGCGGTGGGTGACCTTGCGAGCCAGCCTGAGCTCGTTGTTGAAACGCTCGATGGTGTGGGTGTCGAAGGCGATCTCGGGCCGGATGAGTTTGAGGGCGACCTTTTCGTTGACCTTCTGGTCGAAGACCTTGTACACCGTGCCCATCCCGCCCCCGCCCAGCTCCTCGATCACCTCGTAGCGGTCGGCGATCAGTGTGCCGCGGTTGATGCCCTCCATGATGTACCGGAGCGTATCCTTGTCATAGGCGAACGTCTCCTGCTGCTCCATCGTAAGGGACATCCCGCAGCGGCCGCAGTAGTTGGTGTCTTCCGGGTTGTCGAAGCTGCATCTCTGGCATTTCATTTCTGTTCGCCTAACAGGTATCTAATTACACATAACTATTCATATAGAACGGAAATTAGGGCCTTTAGGTTGCTCAATCCCAGGTCCATCCCGCTCAAATTTAAGCACGGGAGGGGCTCGATGTCAATCCAGGGATTCCCCGGCCGTGCGGTTCCTCCATAAAACTCCAGTCTCGAAGGCAACTACAGAGCAGGAGGTTTCGTCTAAAGTAATATGAGCCAGACCAACAGCCAAAGCATGGCATCACGCGTGGGCATGAGCCTGGGCAGCTCCCGGTTCGATGAAGAACTGAGATCTTATCTGCAGCGGCGCCTTCGCATCCTGACGACGACTGTAGCCATCCTTCTGTGTTTTCTAAGTGGCAGCTTCGTCGTTTCCCTGGCCGCCGATCCCTCAAGATCACTGGGGCGGGCCCTCGTCATTTTCTGCACGAACTTCCCCAATGATGCGCTGTTCTTCATGACGGCCGCATCATCGATCCTGGCCCTCCTGCTCTGGTTCCGCCGCGCGGGTCC
>CBFDBC010000270.1:0-4238 GCA_965602945.1 uncultured bacterium
AAGAGAGACGGCCGCGCAGGTCCAGGACCGACGTGATGGCTGTCTCCGAGGCGTTATGTAGTGGAACGGAGTTTATAGATGGCAAAGCCTGTACCCTGAGATGTCGTCCGGAAATCAACAACCATGCCTTCTATGGCCCGGACCAGATCGGCTCCGACAAGCAGTATCTTGATACCATCTTTGCTTTCCACTACCTGGTCTTCCGGTCTTTCTTTGTCCCAGATCATCTTCCACTTGCCTGGTTTCTTGGGAGCAGGAATAAGCCGGATCGATGTCTTGGATCCCGTCTTCAGTCTCAGTAACCTTGACTTGAGTTTCTCTTTTGCGGCTTCCGTCACGGTCAACATAGTACCTCCTTCCCGTGCACGTCCGTGTCCTCCTTCGCAACGGGTCCTCTGCAACCATGGACGCGAAACCACGCAGTCCATTCCGCTCACGCAAGCAGGGAACGAAGATGCCTCACCAGGTTTCTTTTGTTCTTCGTGTTCCCAAAAAAAATTCGCCGGCATAGAAGTCCACGCCGGCGACCTAATGTTCGAGGCTTTGCGATGTGAGATGCCCGGATCAGGAAGGAATGAAATCGGTATCTTCTATGATACCTATAGGATACCCCCCTTTCAGGGAGCAAGTCAATTCTTGTTCTATTCGCGGTTGGAATATTCAGCAGAACAGCTGAAATCAGAGATGTTGTATTCTAAGTCGGAATACTGCAGGACAGGGGTTCACTTCCGGTATTTATCCGTACCCGTGGCGCTCGCCTGCACCCGTTTTCTGACATCCTTCTGAACGGCCACCAGGGAATCAGGCTCTTCGTTGCCCGGCTCCTCCCAGGGTTTGGGCAATCCCATATCCGTTGCGATGATCTTGTAGCAATTATAGGACTCGCTGGATCCGGCATTCGAGCCCACATGCCAGCAGGCGCCGGTGGCGTAAAGGTTCCTGATCGGCGTACGGTGGTTGACCAGCTCCGGTGTAGGCCTGTGGTCGAATGTCTGAAACGAAGAACGGTCGATCCCGGCAATGCTCCCGGTGGGGGCAAGGTTTCTCATCCGGAGATGATCATAGGGGCTGTTCGTATCCACACCGATCACGTTGTCCCATGTCATGTTCGGCGCATAGTCCTCCCAGATCCGGATGAGCTCGTCTGCGTATCGCTTCTTGATCTCCATCCATTCTTTTTCCGTGTGACTCGAGGCCGGCGGCCCGAGCTGTTCATTCTGCAGGACATGTTTCCCCGGGGGTGCAAAGCTGGGGTCCACCAAGCTGTGGCAGCCTACCGTGGGGGCATAATCCTCTAGGGGAGGCCACTTGAGCATCTTGGTGTACTGGCACTCCCGGGCGATGTGGATGGGGTCCGGATCCGGCTGCAACCCGAGCCACATGCACTCGTGGATGTCGGGGTTGAACGCCTCTGCCTTGTACCTGGGCGCTTCGTGGACGGCAAAGCTGTACCACATCAGGCAGCAAAAGGTCCTTTCCAGCAGTTCCACACGCCTGGCCGTCTTGTCATCCACGTGCTCCCTTCCGATCAGATCGAACAGGAGTTGTTCCGGGTTCATTCCCGCACTCACAACGAGTTTCTTTGCTGCAATCTCTGAACCGTCCGAGAGGCGGATCCCGGTTGCCGCTCCGTTTTCGACGAGGATTTTCTCCACATGCTTGTTGATGAAGAACTCACATCCCATCTGGGTGAGAAGCTGATGGGCCGCATGGGCCACCATGTGTGTCCCGCCCCGGTTGAAGCCGACCGTGGGCAGCGTTGCTCCCATACCCACCATCATTCCGCCCTGCCCGGGCTCGGTGATGTCCACGGCCGAGGAGACGGCGAAACGGAGGATACAGGACTGCAGTTCCGGGCTTTCGAACCATTCCCTGGCGACGCGCAGCGCGGTGGCAGAAAGTATCAATGCGTCAGGTTCGATGTCTGCTTCGAGGAGCTTCGGGTACAACTCCGCCTGTCTCGTCAGGATCTCCGGCGACATCCGGAACTCCGCCGGATTGAACAGCATGTCCACCTGCATCCGCTGGTATTCATCGCTGTTCTCCATCGCCCAGATCTTGCGCCACTTCTCCGCGTCCTTTTCCGAAAAGCGGGCGATTTCCCTGCACGTTTTCTCTTGCGTAGGGTCGTGCTTGTCGCTGTAGATCGCAAGGCAATTGTCCTTGTCCCTGAACACGAAGCCGTCGCTGCAGAGATGCTGATCCCACTGGGCACCATACTCCCAGAACTCGGGGAAGTCCCTCCACAGAGGCAGATAGTACCAGGGCAGAATGATGTTCGCATGCGTGTTGCCGCGAAAGCCCGGTGTGGAGAGCTCCTCGGTGGCGAGGCATCCCCCGATCTCGTGCCGTCTTTCGAAGACGCCCACGCTCATGCCGGCGTACTTGATCAGGTAGAGGGCCAACAGCAACCCCTTGTTTCCTCCCCCTACGATGACAGCGTCGAACGTTTTGTCGGCCATAGGGACTCCTTGACAAGAGAGGGTCGCTAAGAACAGGCTCTTCAGGGAACCTCGCTTCTGCAGTCGGCTTCACGCCGGCCAGAAGTCGTTCAGCGGAGTCGGGCGGCAGTTCAGTTCACGTTGCGGTCGCAGTCTCCCCAGTACCGCTGGCGCAGGGCCTTCTTGTCAGGCTTGCCCAGAGGCGAGCACGGGATCGTGTCCACGATGTCCACCGACTTCGGAGACTGCACCGAGCCCTTGGCCTCCTTCACCCGTTTCTTGATTTCATCGATGTCGATGCTCTGGCCCGGACGGGCTACGATGACGGCCTTGACCGCTTCGCCCCAAGCATCGTCGGGTACGCCGATGACGGCGACCTGAGCAACCGAAGGATGCGCTGCGATGACATCTTCGATCTCACGCGGGAAGACGTTGAAACCGCCCGTGATGATCATGTCCTTCTTCCGATCGACAATGTAGAGGAAGCCGTCCTCGTCGAAACGTCCGACGTCACCCGTGTGCAACCACCCGCCAGCGAAGACTTCCCCCGTCTGCTCAGGCAGGCCGTGGTATCCCTTCATGACGAGAGGACCGCGAACGCAGATCTCTCCGGGCTCACCGGCTGTAACCTCCTTGCGGTCGTCATCCAGCAGTGCGAGGCGCGCCCAGGGCGAGGGTCTTCCGCACGAAGCCAGGCGCTCGGGCTTGCTCAGGTCGTGATCGGCTTTCTTGAGATGGGCCAGCACCATGGGGGCTTCGGACTGTCCGTAACACTGGAAGAAGATGTGCCCCCACTTCTCGATGCCCTCGGCCAGACGCGTGGGGCTCATGGCCGACGCTCCGTAGACCAGCGTCTCGAGGCTGGAGATGTCGGTGGTATCGGCCAGCGGTGAATCGAGCAAGATGTAGATCATCACCGGAACGAGGAAGGTGGTGGTGATCCTGTGTTTTTCGATCATGCCGAAGAACTCCTCCGCGGAGAAGCCCGCCATGGCGTAGAGCGTGCCGCCCTTCAGCAAGGTAGGGACGAACAGGGCAGCCGCGGCGTGAGACAGTGGTGTGGCTACGAGCATGCGGATCTCTTCGGGGAACTCCCACTCGGCCATCTGAATCATCGTCATGGCGGCCGCCGAGCGTGCCGGAGAGGCCACCCCCTTGGGCTTGCCGGTGGTTCCGCCCGTGTAAATCAGCGCGGTGACGTCTTCCGGGTCGATCTCGGCGGCGACCAGCGGTTGCTCCTCGAATGGGTCCGCCAGGGCGCAGTAGTCCTCGCCTCCTTCGTGGGGGCCGAAGGCCAGGAGGTTCTTGAGCGAGGGCACATGTTCTTTGAGTTCCAGTGCCCGTGTCCCGAAGATGATGGGGTCGTAAACAAGGGTTTCGATCTGGGCGTCGTTGCATACGTAGACGTGATCACCCAGGGAGCCCAGGGGGTGCAGCGGCGTGCCACGTGTGCCACTGACCATCATGGCCGCCATGTTGTAAAGCACCTCGGGTCGGTTGGCCGACAGCACGGCCACAGGGGAGCCGATGCCGATGCCTTTGGATTCGAAGACCTGGATGAACTGACTCGTACGCGCCCGCACCTCGCGGTAAGAGGCGAGGGTGTTGCCGAGGGAGAGGCAGGGGCGGTCGTGATAGCGATTGAGACCGTCGACGATCATCTGGCCCATCAGCGGTTGGTGAAACAGTGGATTGGATGACATCGTGGGCGACTCCAAATCTGTTGTCTCGAATGTCGAAATGGGAGATAACGAGGGGCCGTGTTCATCCCAGTGGTTTGAAGTATTGAATGTCAAG
>CBFDBC010000271.1:0-4237 GCA_965602945.1 uncultured bacterium
GAAGGCCAGCTGTCCTCCCGCCGCCAGCGCGACCTGGTTGACGGCCGCGGCGATCTCGGCCTCGGTCAGGCCGGGCCGGGCCATCCGCATGGCGGCCAGGTGCATCTCCGCCGAGATGTTGGCGGCCCAGTCGAGCTCCTCGATCTCCTCGGCGGTCTTGGTGTTCCTCTGATCGACCACCGCTGTGATGAATTCCACGGATGCCGCCTCTTCGGCCCGATCCGGGGGGATCTCCAGAAGGTCCCAGAGCTTGATCACGTGCTCGGCCCGGTAAGGCGGCAGGATGTGGATTTTCCTTCCCATGGCCCTGGCAGAAGCCAGATATTCCTTGAGCTTTGCCAGAGGCCGGACCTCCTCGACTCCGTTGCCTCGGCAGTTTTCCGCCAGGGTGGGCTGGGTCCCCATCCAGACGATGTCCTCCACCGTGAGGTCGTTTCCGAACAGGATTTCACCTCCCTCATCCACATCGATCACTGCAGCCAGGCCGTGCGCGCTCATCCCGAAGAAGTACAGGAACGTGCTGTCCTGGCGGAAATGAAAGGGATTGTCCGCGTAATTCATGGGGCTTTCCTCGTTGCCCAGGAAGAGAAGGACACCGGACCCGACCTGGTCGTGCAGGCGGCGGCGGCGCTGAATATACGTTTGGGCTGGAAACATGAGTGCTCTCCTTTATTCGTATTCTAATGAAATTCCGGCTTCTCAGGTCCGGGCATACCCTTGTCCGAGAAGGAGTATTACACATCAAAACCCCCGCTCATGGCAAGCGGAGAATAGAACCGGGCAGGTTCGCCGTGTAAACTATGTTTACATATGTAAACCGGATTCTCTCTTTATTAATCATGAGAGCACGGAGGATGGGAGGATGCCCTTGGGACATCCGCTGGATGCGAGAATCGCCTGGAAATGGCACACTTCTTGCTCCTAACTGCATCAAAGAGAGCGGATTTTAGGTATATAGAAGTAGTGATCTATCTATGACACATCAATGACGGGGGGTATATCGTGAAAAAGACACTCATCTTTGTGATCCTGGTCGCCATCCTCCTGTTCCTGACTTCCAGTCCCGCGTTTCATCAGGAGCAGCACGAAGTCGTGGTCACCAATGTTCAGGTGCCCCTGCGCGCTTTTGACGGGGACCGGTTCGTGTCCGACCTGAACATGGCCGACATCGAGGTCTACGAGGACGGGGAACTGCAGGATGTCACGGCCCTGTATCTCACCCGCAACGGCAAGATCGAACGTATGGACGCCACACGGGACTACATGCCGATGACCGACCGCCAGTTCTACTTCATCTTCCAGGTCATGGAGTACAACCCCAAGATGACGGAGGCCATAGAATACTTCTTCGACGAGGTCTACCAGCCGGGTGATGACCTGGTGATCCAGACGCCGATCAAGAGCTACAGACTGCCCGCGGAAAAGGCAAAGACCATCCCCAGGGAAACCCTGGTCGAGGACATGCAGAAGGTCATCCGTAAGGATGCCAACGTGGGCGCGATGGAATACAAGAACCTGCTCAAGGACCTGAGGCGGATCGTACGCTCCATCTCCTCGGTCCAGGGCGGGGCGATGTCCGGCATGGCCGATGTTGATTCGTCGGGCTCCGTGGGGATCCAGAGCCTCGAATTCCTGCTTCCCCGGTACCGGGATACCCTCGGCAGGATGGAGGAGCTCCGGCTGATCGATGAGAAGTGGATCCTGCGGTTCGCATCCCAGTTGAGGAGGATCGAAGAGCAGAAGATCGTCTACTTCTTCTACGAGCGGGAGTTCCGGCCGGTGATCCAGGCCTCGCTCCTGGGAAAGATCCAGATGCAGTATCATGACGACTACAACATCATCGGCCAGGTTCAGGACCTGTTTCAGGCCTACCATCGAGAGCTGAGCCTGGACGTCGAGCCGCTCACCCGGGCCTTTGCCGATGCCGCAGTCCTCCTCAATTTTTTCTTCATCAATAAGAAGCCCGAAAGTGTCTCCGGGGTTACCATGCAGGAACAGTCCGAGGATGTGTACACGCTCTTCTCCCAGGTGTCGACGGCCACGGGCGGAGTGGTGGACAATTCGCAGAATCCCGCCTCGGCCTTCAAGTCGACCTCTCAACTCACCGAGTACTCCTATCTGCTCTACTATTCCCCCCGGAATTATGTGAAGGACGGGAGTTTCAAGACCATCGAGGTCAGGATCAAGGACCGGGATTACAGGGTTGCCCACCGGAAGGGGTATTTCGCCAACTGAATCTTCCGGACCCAGCGTCAGATCAGGATCAGCAGCAGCAGGACGGGGATCGGAGAGCACAGGATCCCGAACAGTCCCACCGCCAGCATGGTTTTTATTTTCATTGTCTTGCCTTGTATCGTGTCATGTGTCCGTTCATACCTATAGACGGAATTTCAGCTGTAAAAGTTGCATGCGCATATCTACATAGACCACAATAGCTTATTCGAGATCATTGCCTGTCTGACAGGTTTGGACGCTGCGACTTCGTAGGCTCCATGCGGCCGGTCTGTTCAGTCCGAGCGCATGGGGAGGTTGGGAGGGTCTTCCGCTCGGATCGAATAGACCGGCCGAAGAGGAGCCCACGGGAGCAAGGCCGGTTCCCTAAAAACTACACTGTATATTAGATTTCCCTCAGACTTTTCTGTTACAATACCGTCTTTATCCGACAAAACCGAAATGAACGACGGCACATTCGATCCCGGACAAAACTACCAGGCCTCACGCAGGGCCGTGGGGTACGTCCCCCGAGCCGAGGCCACACAGAAGGACTATGACCGAGTGGGTTTCCAGTCGGGGCTTGAGGTCCATCAGCAGTTGAAGACGCGGAAAAAGCTGTTCTGCAACTGCCCGGCCGGCCTCTACAACCGGAAAGGCGAGTATGACGCGGAAGTCATCCGGCACATGCGCCCCACCCTGAGCGAGCTGGGCGAATATGACGGCACGGCCCTCATGGAGTTCAAGACGCGGAAGCAGATCGTGTACCAGCTCCGAAACGAGACCGCCTGCACCTATGACATCGACGACACGCCCCCGTTCCCCCTGAACCGGGAAGCCCTCGCAATCGCCCTCGAGATCTCGCTCCTCTGCAGGCTCAACATCGTGGGGGAAGTCCACATCATCCGCAAGCAGTATCTGGACGGAAGCATCCCCACGGGCTTCCAGAGGACCACCATCCTGGGTGTGGAGGGCTCGATACAGCTAAGGAATAAGACCGTGCGCATCATCCAGCTGTCCCTGGAGGAGGATTCCTGCCGGGAAGTTTCGGATGTCGGCCATGTCCGCGTATACCAGACCGACCGGCTGGGCATGCCGCTTATTGAGACGGTGACCTACCCGGATTTTGCCAATCCCGATGAGGTGCGGGAGGGCGCCCAGTACATACGTTTCCTGAACCGCAGCACGGGCAAGGTGCTGGTCGGCATCGGAGCCGGGAGAGAGGATGTCAACGTCAGCTGCCGCGGGGGAGACAGGGTCGAGATCAAGGGCGTGGCGCACAACCGATGGATCCCGGAACTCACCCACAACGAAGTCTTCCGGCAGTGGTCTCTCCTGCGGATCCGGGACTTGCTCAAAAAGGCCGTTAAGGATAAGCAGGGCTGGCGCATCTCGTCAAGTCTCCTGGATGTGGAGGAGTATGGCCTGATCCAGCCGGAGGTTGCCACGGCCCGTGAGGCGGGGCATGGCTGTGCCGCGGTGAAGCTCCCGGCCTTTCGGGGGATCCTTTCGCATTTCACCCAACCGGGCAAGTTGTTCGCAGACGAGCTGAGCGACCGGCTGAAGGTCATCGCGTGTATCGAGAAGCCCAACATGACCCACGCCGAAGAGATCGACCCGATCCTTCCCCAGGACTTCTGGGGCCGTATCCGAGACGAACTGCAGGCGGAGGAGGGGGATGCCCTGATGCTGCTCTGGGGGCCGGAGGAGGATATCCCCACCGCACTGGAGACCGTGGAGGAACGGTGCCGGCTGGCCTTCGATGGCGTGCCGCGCGAGAGCCGGAAATCATTTGAGGATGGGACCACCGTGTTCGAGAGGGTGCTGCCCGGTCCCAACCGGATGTACCCGGACACGGACTCCGTGCCCATTTCCTTGGAGGATGACGTCATCGAGGTCATGGCCAGCTACGACTGGCCGGGCAATGTCAGGGAGCTGCGCAACGTCATCGAGCGGCTGATCATCCTCGCGCGAGGCGGCGACATCGACGGTGACCTGGTCGCCAAAGCGCTGGGACTCGAGGGCG
>CBFDBC010000272.1:0-4215 GCA_965602945.1 uncultured bacterium
CCTGAAGCGCTTCGCACGCGACAAACGCTGGAAGCTCTATGGGGATGGCGAGTTCTTCGACCTGCAGTCAGACCCTCTGGAGGAGCATCCACTGTCGGTGGATCAGCTGGATGAAGAGGCGGTGGAAGCAAAAATAAAACTGCAGGGTGTGCTGGATACCATGCACACGGAGCCTCCCAAAAAATGACCTCGAAGGAGCTGGTAAAGACGGCCATCAAAGGCGAGCCGGTTCATCAACCGGCCTGCGGCCCCCTGGCCACGTTCTTCTGTGCCTCGGATGCGGGGATCGCGCTCCGGGAGTTCACCCTGGACCCGGATGTTCAGGTGGAATGCATCCTGCGCTATTTTGAGAAGTACCGGCCCGATGCCGTCTGGATCAGCGTCGACACCTGGGTCACGGCCGAGGCCATGGGCGCTCCGGTGTTTTCCCCTTTGGGTGATCAACCCCTGACCGGACCTCCGGAAGGCTTCGTTTCCACTGTTCAGGATCTCGAGCGTATCCCTTCTCCCGATCCCTATACACGAGGCCGGCAGCCGGTCATGCTGGAGGTGTTGACCCGGGTAGTCGAGTCCCTGGGGAGGGACACTTTTGTCGTGGGATGTTTCGATCAGTCCCCCTTATCCCTGGCCTGTCAGGCGATGGGGATGGCCTCGCTCATGACCTGCATCATCGAGGACCGGTCCTTTGTCGCGGTTCTCCTGGAAAAATGCCTGGAACACGCCCTTGCCTATGCCGAGGCCATGGCCACCTGCGGGGCAGACATGCTGAGCACCGGAGATTCCCCGGCGGGCCTGCTCGGTCCCGACCTGTACTCTTCGGTGGCCCTTCCCTGGGAACAGAAACTATTCGCTCTTCTAAGAGAGCAAACGGATAAGATCCTGTCTCTCCACATCTGCGGAAACACTCTGGCCATACTTCCATCCATGGCCGTCAGCGGCGCCCATGTGCTGGAGATCGACCATCTGGTGGATATCGGTGATGCTTTTGCCATGGCAGGTGATCAGGTTGCCCTGTGGGGAAATATCGATCCGGTGCGTGCCTTGCTCAACGGGAGTCCTGAGGATGTGACGTCAGCCGTAAATAGTGCACTCGACAGGGTTGAATCCGTGCCCGGCCACCGCTTCGTGCTCAGCAGCGGGTGCATTCTGGCGCCGGAGACACCCTCAGAGAACCTTCAAGCTTTGTTCAGCGCGGCCCGAGCATGATTCACCGCTACTTGTTTTGCGATACTTGTTTTAAACGCCGCTTCTTGGCCCCAAAAAGCGCACAATAAGGCTTAAAAAGCGAAGGCTAATGGCCTTAAGTTGATTAGAATCAACAACAATTCATGGTCCGTCCCCGAACCAAGAGAGATTATTTAAGCTTTACGCTGGACAGCTTGATGGCGGTGGTACCCCGCTGTTCCACGACGAGCCGGTTTTCGTCGTTGATAAAAAACCGCGTGCCGGCGAACATATATCCCTCGCCCTCGCCATCCTCGTTGATCTTGAGCTGGATAAAGGTCATATCATAGTCCCTTGACCGGGGCGTTCCCAGAGCAAACTCCAGGAACCTGAGATAGCGCGTTTTCACGATGTTGATGATACGTCCGCCCTCGACATTGATGCTGCGGGCAAAGTTGATGGGCTCACGGAGCTGGCCTCTTGGGACGATCCCTCCCACCTGGACTTTTTCCAAAACTTTACGAAGGCCGGCCTGGCCATCCGTTTTTAAGAGTTCAAGGTATTTTCTAGCATCTTCCTCCGTTGAATATTCGTCGATGGTGATTGTGAACCGGGTTGTTGCCGGGGATCCCGGTGCTGCGGTCGCCAGGGCCATGCAGGTGAAAACCTCTTTTTCCTGGGCAAGAGCGTCAATAGCAAGGGCGCCAAAAACGAGAACAACACACAGGCAAAAAACCGCAAAAAATTGTTTCATGATTATTCTCCTCCTCTCTCATTACATAGCCTCATTCGATCTACCTGGCGGTCAACACAAGTGTAAGTATGGCCAGTTTCGCTATTTTCCCGATCTCCTCCAATGAAGATCTTATCTTATATATTGTGCATTATTAACACTAAAAGCTCAATCCATTCCTCATGATCATTCTGATGAATTAACTCATGTTCGGGCCCCAAATTTCTTAAATGCTTGTTTTTGGCCCCAAAAAGCATGATTTAAGGTGAAATTATCGCGGATATTATGTCGTAAGTTGTTTAAAATCAACAACAATTCATGGTCCGTCCCCGAAATGGAAAGAAAATTACTCGTGGCGGAGGGAATTGATGGGATCGGCGGCGGCGGCCCTGATGGCCTGGAGGCTCACGGTGAGCAGCGCGATCACGAGAGAGGCGGCGGCCGCCAACAGGAACGGCCAGATCCCGATCCGTGTGCGAAAGGCGAAACCGGCCAGCCATCTGCTCATGGCCCAGTACCCCAGCGGCCAAGCCACGACATTGGCGAGCAGTACCCACTTGGTGAACTCGGTCGAGAGCATGTATGTGATCCGTGAAACCGAGGCTCCCAGGACCTTGCGCACGCCGATCTCCTTGGTGCGCTTCTCCGCTGTGAAGGCCGCCAGACCGAACAGGCCCAGACAAGCTATAAAAACAGCAATCAGCGAAAACGTGCGTACTATGGCCGAGGTCTGGGCTTCCTGGGCATACAGGCGGCCGATGTTCTCGTCCAGGAAGGAATACCGGAACGGGCTGTCCGGCCGGAAGGTGTTCCAGGTTTTCTCCAGGTGGGCCAGTGCGGCTGGGATGTTCTGACCGTTGACCTTGACGGCGATCTGGGAGAACAGGCTGGGCCAGTGCAGCAGGATCAGCGGCTCGATGTTCTCCCGCAGGGAGGCGATGTGGTAGTCGCGGGTAACACCGATCACGGTGCCTTCCATGCTGCGGATGCCGATGGTGAACTTCTTCCCGATGGCCTCTTCCGGTGAAGGGTAGCCCATCCTTCGAACGGCTGCCTCGTTGAGGATGAAGGCTTCGTGATAGTCGGTAGCGAAATCTTTGGAAAAGTTCCGGCCGGCGATCATCTCCAGGTCGAAGGTGTCAACAAAGTCGAAGTCCACGAAGTTGAGGTTGAAGACGTAGCGGTTCTCGCCCTGTGCGCCCTCCGGATAGACACTCACGTTGATGGCGTACTGCGACACCGGGGCCTTGAAGCAGGCTGTGGCTGCGGAAACCGTGGGATTGGACTGGACCGCATACTTTATGGTCTCGTAGTCTTCGTTGACGCTGTCATCGAAGAACTGCTGGTCCTGGAAGATGGGCAGCATCACCATGTGCTCCTTGTCGAAGCCCATCCGGGCGGAGCGCAGAAACCGGAGCTGCTGATTGACCAGAAGTGTTCCGATAATGAGCAGGATGGAGATGGTGAACTGGGCCACCACCAACCCCTTGCGCAGCCAACCCTGGTGTACGGACCCGCGGCCGCCGTACGGTGTGCCCTTGAGGACCTTGACGGGCTGGTAGCCGGAGAGGAAGAGGGCGGGATACAGCCCTGAGAAAATCCCCACTCCCAGGGCCAGGAAAACCATCCCGATCAGGAAGCCGAGGTCCTTGGCCAGACTCAGCTCGACCGGGGTGCCGACCAGGGACGAAAATGTTGGGAGAGTCAGCTCGACCAGGAACAGAGAGAGAAAAAGCGCCAGCATCGCGATCAGGATCGACTCGGTCAGGAACTGCCGGATCAGACGGGCCTTTTCCGCCCCCATGACCTTGCGCAGGCCCACCTCGCGGGCCCGCCGGGCAGAGGAGGCGGTGGCCAGGTTTATGTAGTTTATGCAGGCGATGAGCAGAAGAAAAAACCCGATGGTGCCGAGGATGATGAGGTTGGAGACTTGGGTGTTCGTCTCGAGCTCCCCGTCAAGATGGGATTGGAGGTGGATGGAGACCAGGGGCTGCAGGAAGACCCGGCGGTCCAGCCCCGGAGGATAGTCACCGTGCCTCATCATGAAGCCCTCGATCCGGCGGGAGAGGTCGGCCGCCTGCATCCCCTCGGGCAGGAGGACATACGTGCAGATGTCGGAGAATGCGCCCCACTCGTTCATGGAATAACCGGCAAGCTCATCCGTCACATACAGGAAGGATGCGGCGAAGTTGAAGTGGACATGGGAATTCACCGGGATGTCCCGCACGACTCCGGTGACCCGGAACTCATGTGCCCCCTCCATGCGGAGCGTCTGTCCGATGGGGTCCGTATCGCCGAAGTATTTTTCCGCCATGGAG
>CBFDBC010000273.1:0-4179 GCA_965602945.1 uncultured bacterium
CTCGGGCGACAGTTCTCCGTACGTGTATAGATTTCCGGGCATGGGGAGATCCAGGGCCCAGCCGGGGATGCGGACCTTCAGCGCGAACGCTGTGTGTTTTTCCGGGAACAGGGAGATCCTGATGTTTCCGTCCCAGGGATACTCCGTCTCCTGCCTGATCCGGATATTCCTTCCCTTGATTTCGATCTCCGCTGTGTTCTGAATGAAGAGGTTGACATAGAGCGAGTTCCGGTCCTGTGCGTAGATGTATCCGGGAACCGAGGGGAGGAAACGGGTGATATTCCCGGGGCAGCAGGACACCTCGAACCAGGGTCTGCGCTCCGCGCGGCCGTTCGAGGCCAGTGGATTCTGGTAGAAGAAACAGTCTCCCGCCAGAGAGACTCCGGACAGGGCCCCGTTGTACAGGGTCCGCTCCAGGACATCGACGTACCTGGCATCCCCGTGCAGCAGGAACATGCGCAGGTTCCAGAACACGTTGCCCACGGCCGCGCAGGTCTCGGTGTAGGCGGTCTCGTTGGGGAGTTCGTAGGCGTCGCCGAAGGCTTCGGTGGTGTGGCGGGCCCCGATTCCGCCCGTGAGATAGAGTTTTTTGGACACAACATTTTCCCAGAGACGGTCGATGGCGCTGATGTACCCGGGGTATTCCCCCAGGGCCGCCACATCCGCCATGCCGGTGTACATGTAGGAGGCGCGCACCGCGTGGCCGACCGCCTCCTCCTGCTCCAGCACCGGTTGGTGTGCCTGCATGTAGGGCTTCCGGTTGTAGATTGCGAAGGGGGTGTCGTCCGCGTAGGGTTCTCCGGCCTGCTCCCGGCCCCGCATGTTGAGAAAGAACTTTGCCAGCTCCAGGTAGTCCCGGTTCCCGGTGACACGGTAGAGCTTGGCCAGTCCGATCTCGACCTCCTGGTGGCCCGGGTAGTCCCGGCGCTTGTCCGGGCCGAAAGTCCGGACCAGGAGGTCAGCGTTCTTTAGGGCGACATCCAGGAACGCGATCTTGCCGGTGGCCTGGAAGTAGGCAACGGCCGCCTCGTACATGTGCCCGGCGTTGTAGAGCTCGTGGCTCCCATTGAGGCGGGACCAGCGCTCCGGACCGGCGCCCGGGGCCGGGTTGTCCGGGTCGACGGTGCGGGCAGCGTAGAGGTAGCCGTCCTCCTCCTGGGCGGCAGCGATGAGCTCCACCAGCTCGTCCACCTGGCGTTCCAAGTCCGGGTCGGGATGGACGCTCAGGGAATAGGCCGCGCCCTCGATCACCTTGTACACGTCGGTGTCGTTGAAGCGGCGGCCCTCATACGTTCCCTCGGCCCGTCCGGCCGCGATGGCCAGGTTTTTAACCCGGTTGGTTTCCAAGTTCTTGTTCATGGCGAATGGGATGGTGACCGTCCGGTTGGTCTCGATGCGCGGGAGCCAGAAGGCATCGTCGACCTGGACATCCGTGAAAGGTACGGGCCGGACAGGGTAGTCGGGCGGGGACGATTTGCATCCGGTACCAGCGGCCAGCATGAGGCCGCATAGAAGAAAAATAGGCATTCTGAAGGAGTAAGGTTTCATATCTGTCCTCTGGCCTTGGGATTGTCTCATTCTAGCATTATTACCAAGAGAATTGAAAAAGGGCTTATCATTTGCATGAAGGATAAAAGTTGGCTTAATATACCGTATTAAGCACAGGAAAGAAGCACACTGAGCTCAGCAGGTTGGGCAAAGGAGGCGAAAATGGCGGGTAGGATCAAACTGGCGGTGCTGGCGATTGGTTTTGTTTTCTTGGCTGCGGTCATCGGCTTCGCGTCCGGAAGGACTGGGGACGGGCAAGAGCCCCCAAACCGTATCACCATCCATGCGGACCAGGGCGAACATACTATCAACAAGAACATCTACGGGCACTTTTCCGAGCACCTGGGACGCTGTGTGTATGAAGGTTACTGGGTGGGGGAGGACAGCGCGATCCCCAATGTGCGGGGTATCCGTAAGGATGTGGTGGAGGCGCTGCGGAAGATCCGGATCCCCGTGCTGCGCTGGCCGGGCGGGTGCTTCGCGGACGAGTACCACTGGAAGAACGGCATAGGCCCCAAGGAAGAAAGGCCGAGCATGGTCAACACACACTGGGGCGGAGTGACGGAGAACAACCATTTCGGTACGCACGAATTCCTGGACCTGTGCGAACAGCTGGGGTGCGAACCCTACATCTGCGGCAACTTGGGGAGCGGCACGGTCCGGGAGATGGCTGAGTGGGTCGAGTACATCACCTTCGACGGCCGGAGCCCCATGGCCGACCTTCGCCGGCAGAACGGGTGCGATGAGCCCTGGAAGCTGCGTTATTTCGGGGTGGGGAACGAGAACTGGGGCTGCGGAGGTACCATGCGGCCGGAGTACTATGCCGACGAGTACCGGCGCTTCCAGACCTACGTGAAGAACTACTCCGGGAACCGGATCTACAAGATCGCATGCGGCGCCTATGGTGAGAACACCGAATGGACCGAGGTCCTGATGCGGGAGGCCGGCAGTCAGATGCACGGGCTGAGCTACCATTATTATACCGTGCCGGGCGGCTGGGGGAACAAGAATTCGGCCACGGACTTCGATGAAGCCGACTGGTTCGAAACACTGAAACTGGCCGGGAAGATCGGGGAGTACATCCGGGAGCA
The DNA here is from genome assembly GCA_965602945.1 of uncultured bacterium. Classification (GTDB taxonomy): domain Bacteria; phylum Acidobacteriota; class Aminicenantia; order Aminicenantales; family Aminicenantaceae; genus JAUXEH01. The sequence goes on from CBFDBC010000273.1 coordinate 2,640, forward strand.
TGCCGCCATCATGGACAAGTATGATCCGGACAAGCGTGTAGGCATGATCGTCGATGAGTGGGGGAACTGGTATGAGGTCGAGCCCGATACCAACCGGGGTTTCCTGTACCAGCAGAACACGCTCCGGGACGCCCTGACCACCGGGCTGACCCTAAACATCTTCAACAGCCAGTGCGACCGGGTGCGGATGGCCAACCTGGCCCAGACAGTGAATGTGCTCCAGGCACTGGTCCTGACCGACAAAGAGAAGATGATCGTGACGCCCACCTACCATGTTTTCGACATGTATAAGGTGCACCAGGATGCCACCATGCTGCCGGCAGAGCTGAAGTGCATGCCATACAAGCAGGGAGACGAGGAGATCACAGGGCTGAGCATGTCGGCCTCACTCGGCGAGGATGGGGTGATCCATGTTTCACTCTGCAACCTGAATCCGGAGAAGGAGGCCCCGGTGGACATCGATCTTAAGGGGGCGGCTCCCACATCCGTGTCCGGAGAGGTTCTCACGGCAGAGGCCATGAACGCCCATAACACTTTCGCGGATCCGGATGCGATATTTCCCGTGCCGTTTGATGCGGTGCGGCTCCAGGGCGGCGGTGTGACGGCCGTTCTCCCGCCCAAATCCGTGGTCGTCCTGACGATTAAATAAAAATAAAGGGGAGTGGTCCAATTAGATGCCTTAATTGGACCACTCCCCTTTATTTTCTTAGAAAAATTGACAGCGAATATTAATCACCAGTGAAATATTAAAAAGGGGCCTGTCCCCTTTTTTGCCAGACCGCCATCTCGCCGATGCCGCGGTGAGCCCAGGCATAGTATGGGATGGCCGTGAACCGCGTCTGCGCGAAGGGCGTGTCCAGCATATCTGCGGTCTCTGTACCAGCCGCCCCGCCCGAGATGACGGTCAGCCCGCCCAGGAGATCCTGCCTGAACTCAACTTCGAGATCCGTCGTGTCATGTAGGACCAGATTCAGAACACTCGTCTCGTTATCCGGCCACTCGAGGCAGTAGACCAGGGGGCCCCGCTCCAGCGCCACCTTGCCCCGATTGTCCTCCACGGTTTCATGGCTCAGGACCCGCCGCACCGGCATGGGCAGTTCCAGATCGAGCACGTCACCTTTCTCCCAGGTCCGGGTAACGGCAGCGAATCCCTTAACGATCTCGATGTCCTGCTCCGTTTCGTTGATAAACATGCGGACGTCTCCGGGATTCTCACCCAGGTAGCGGTACAGGTCGCCGGGGACCGGCCGGCCGCGGGCCCAGCCCGGCACGCGCACACACACCGAAAACTCCGCCGCACGGGACGGCTCCAGCGTGACCTGGATCCTTCCCTCCCAGGGATAACGGGTCTCCTGCCTGATCTGAACGGTCTGACCCGCGACCTCCAACTCCGTCTCGCTGGTCACGAATAGGTTGACGTACAAGCTGTCGCCTGTCATTGCGTAGACGTAGCCGGGAACCGCGGGTAGGAAGCGCGCTATGTTTCCCGGGCAGCAGGCGGTCCCGAACCAGGGCTGGCGCGCGGCCCTTCCCTTGTTGA
>CBFDBC010000274.1:0-4170 GCA_965602945.1 uncultured bacterium
CAGGTCGGCCAGCCACTGGGCGGTCCCGGTCTGCTGCATGGCGAGCCCCAGGGGAAGGATCCCCCCCAGAAGGAAGATCACCTGCCAGTTTATGGCCCTGTAAGCCTCTTCCGCCGTGAGGCAGCCGGTGGCGATCATCCCGACCGCACCCAGGAACGCCGCGGTCAGTATGGGGATGACCTGGAGTGCTGCGAGGGCGATAAAAGCACCCAGCAGGGCCAGGGCGATAAGGGCGCGGTTCTTGCGCACGTGAAGCTCGCTCATCTCTTCGGTCATGATCAGGTCTTGAGAACGGAGGATGCGGCCGGTCTCGTCCCGCGAACACTGCAGCAGAAGCGCATCTCCGGCCTGGAGATGAATCCGGTCCAGCCGCTGGCGCAGGATCCGGCCGCGCCGCTGCACCGCCAGGACCAGGCAGCCGAAACGCCGGCGGAAATCAGAATCTTCCAGTGATTTGCCCTCCAGGTTGGACCGGGGCGGGATCACGGCCTCGATTAGCTTGAGGTCGTCCGCAGTCATAACCTTGACATCGATCTTGACGTCCGCCCGGGTCTGCAGCTTGAACTCGTCCTTGATCTGCATGAGCCTACTGGCGTCCCCATGGACAAGAAGGATATCGCCCTCCTTCATCACGGTTTGAGTGGGTTTCGAGACCGCCTTATCGGCGCGGATCAGCCGGATGAGCAGAATGTCTTTCACGGCCTTTTTCTCGAGCTCGTTCCAGCGTTTCCCTAGGAGCTGAGAATTTCCTTTCAGTCTAAGCTCACCCAGGTAATCGGCCAGTCGGTATTTGTCGGTCTTCTGATATTTCCCCTTCCTTTTAGGAAGAAGTTTCCCGGCCACCAGGACCAGGTACAGGATCCCGACGGCAGCGATGATCGCTCCCAGCGGGGTGAATTCGAACATGGAAAAACCCGGCCGGCCGTTCTCGACGGCCAGGGCATTCATCAGTATGTGAGTGGAGCTGCCGATCAATGTGCACACACCGCCCAGCTGGCTGGCAAACGCCATGGGAATGAGGACAAACGAGACCGGGATCCGCCTCTTTTCGGCCAGGATCACGCTGATGGGGATAAAGATGGCGACAACGGCCGAATTCACGATGACGGTGGAGAGCAGGGCTGTGGTCAGGCAGAGGACCAGAACGAAGCGTATCCTCGACCTGCCGGCCCAGGTGTCCACACGGCGGGCCAGCCAGTCGACCAGCCCGGTCCGGACCAGGCCGGCGCTTATGATGAACATGGCGGCGATGATGGCGGTGGCCTGGTTGGCGAAGCCGTAGAGGGCCTGGTCGGGCTGAAGCAGGCCCAGGATCAGCAGGATCGTCAGGACCACCAGAGCGGTGATATCGGGCCGCATCTTCTCCGATATGAAGAGGGCCATGGTTACGGCCAGGATGGCCAGCATGAGGATGATGTCGAGGTCCGGCATGGGTTCAGCCCGAGCGGCGTGCCCCTACCTTAGCACAGAATTCCTCGAAACGAACAGGATTTTCTTTGACCTGGAGAATCGGGTGTGATATTACCAAATGAGCATTATTCGAGCGGAGCACTGCTCCTCATTTAGAGTCGGAGGACGAGATGAAAAAAATCCTGAGTTTGAGCGCGATCGTGTTGGGCCTGGTCTGGGTCGGCACGGGTTTTATCCCGGCACAGCACACGCCCTGGATGATCTGGACCCTTCTGCCCCAGGCACAGATGGACGAGATCGTCGGCGAGGCATCCGGAGAGACCGCCTTCAATACCATAATGGAGACCGGAGGATACAACAAGAACCGCCGGGCGGAGGAGTATGCCGGGACCTTCTACGAGTCCCAGTACATCTATGACCAGCTCAAGCTCTACGGGCTGCCGGGAACGGATTTCGCACGCTTCCCCGGCCGGACCGTGTGGGACGGAATCAAGGGGGAACTCTGGGAGATCAAGCCCAGGCGCCAGAAACTGGCTTCCTACCAGGACATGACCGCCATGCTGGCCAGCGGCAGCACCACGGCCGACGTCAAGGCCGAGCTGGTGTGGGTGGGCAGCGGCACGGCCAAAGAGATGCAGGGCATGGACCTGGCCGGAAAGATCGTTGTCACCGACGGCAGCCCCAGCACCGTGCATGCCCTGGCCTGCCTGAAGATGGGAGCCGAGGGGATCGTGGCCATAAGCACGTCGCGTGAGCACTTCGATCCCCTCCAGATCCCCTGGCGGGGGATCTACAGCCGCCGCGGCCAGGATACGCCTTCCAAGTTCGCCTTCTATCTGCCTGCGAGGGAAGGAGAGATCCTGAAGAAGCGCCTGCTGCGCAGGGAGAATATCCTGGTCCATGCCCAGGTCGAATCCAAGACAGAGCCGTACGACCTCCAGAATGTTGTGTGTCACATCCCCGGCACCGATCCTGCGGCCGGGGAGGTCATCCTATCGGCTCACCTGTTCGAGGGGTATGTCAAACAGGGCGCCAACGACAACAAATCCGGCTGCGCCGGCATCCTGGAGGTGGCCCGCGTCCTGCACACGTTGATCGAGGAGGGGCGCCTTCCGCGGCCCAGGCGGACCATCCGATTTTTGTGGGGTCCGGAGTTTTCCGGGACAGGACCCTGGGTCCAGGCCAACAAGGACATCATGGAGAAGACACTCTGCAACATCAACATGGACATGGTGGGGGAATGGCTGAGCCTCAACAAGGCGTTCTTCTGCATGATGCGCACCTCCTACGGCAACCCGCACTACATCAACGACGTCATGGAGAACCTCTACCGCTACGTGGGTGAGGGCAGCCGCGAGCGGATCCAGAACCGCAGCGGGCCGGAAGGCGTGATGCGGCGTATTGTGGCCCCTTCGGGTGCCGACGAACCGTTCTACTACAGCATCGAAACCCACTACGGGGCCTCGGATCATGAGGTGTTCAACGACTGGGGAGTGCAGGTTCCCGGGATCATGATGATCGTGTGGCCTGACCGGTGGTACCACACGTCCGGCGACCGAGTGGACAAATCCGATCCCACCCAGCTGAAGCGCGTGGCCGCGATCGGAGCCGCGGGTGCATACACCGTTGCCAACGCTGATGACGAAATGGCCATAAAGATCGCCAGCGAGACCGCCAGCAACGGCGCCCGCCGCCTGGGGCATGAGCTGGTCCGGGGACTGGAGGCCTTGAACCAGGCCCCCAGGGATGAGCTGGCAGAGGCCTATAAGACGGCCCGCACGTACATAAAGGCCGCGGCCATGAATGAGGCTGCCACCCTGGACACGGTGACCGAACTGGCCGACGACACAAAACGTGTGAGCGGGCACGTGGCGGCCCTCAAGAAGAGCGTGGGATCTCTGGCCGCCGCCCATCTGGCCGCCATAGACGCACACATGAACCAGAGGGCCGCGTTCTGGAGGATCGATCCGGTCAAGGTCGAGTTGACGGAGCTGGAACGGGAAGCCGCCGGGGTCGTCCCGAGGCCCACTGCCAAGGTGAAGGAGAACGGATACCGGGGCTACAGCGAGTTCATCAATGCGGTTCCCGCCGACAAGAAGAAGGAGTTCCCTTACGACCGGAGGACCGTGGGCAATACCCGGGAGCTGAACCTGCTCATCAACGGCAAGAACAGCGTCCTGGATATAAAGCACCTGCTGGACGCCCAATCGCAGAGCAAGTCAGACCTCAAGGCCGTCTTCAACTACCTGGAGATACTCAAGCTCGCCGGCCTGGTCGAATACTAGGGGGCGTCCGCAGCGTCCCTACATTTTTTCGCGGGCGGTGATGGCCTTGTGGCCGTCCCGGCGCCAGAAATCCCGGGCCGGGACCGGCTTCCCGTAGCCGCTGGCCTGATCCAGGGTCACCATCACGTTGTTCAACGGAGATACGCGCCCCGCGATCGCCGTGCGGATCAGCCGGTGCAGCCATGAGTTGTTGGGTTTGGTGAAGGGACAGACCCGCTTGCAGTTTGAGCAGCTGAAGCCGTTGAAGTCATAGCAGCCTTCGGGAGTCACGTACCATTTATACACGCCTGGGTTGTTGGCCGGAGAACGGCCCTCCCAGGTCTTAGGACCCTCGGTGATGGACCGGCTGGGGCAGTCCTCGGCGCACAGCATGCAGCTCTCGCAGAATTCGGTCACGCCGAAACGGATGGGAGCGTCTGCGACGAGCGGCATGTCCGTGATGACCTTGGCCAGCCGGACCCGCGGCCCGTACTTT
>CBFDBC010000275.1:0-4144 GCA_965602945.1 uncultured bacterium
AAGACCATTTTCCAGAAACGACTGCCTGCGTCGGGTGCCTACTATGCCTCGCCGGTTGCGGCTAACGAATGCGTCTACTTCGCTTCAGAAGCGGGTGTTGTTACCGTCATGGCAGCGAGCCACGCTGCGATGGCTCGGAAACGGCCCCACAGGGCACTGTATGTCTCAACTCCTGTTTCTTCATCTGCCGGAGACCGCAACTTGCGGCCGACCTCGACATCCGCCACATCCTTGACAAAGACCGGGACATTGTTTCGGGACGTGATGGCCGTGTTCCGGAGGTGCTCCAGGGTCTCGATGCGCCCCATGCCCTTGATCAGGGACTCCTGCGGGCCCTGCAGGATGACCCCGCCGGAGAAATTGCGGTTGCTGTTCTCGATCGCCTCCAGGACCTCCTTGATGGTGATGCCGTAGTTCTTGAGCATGTCGGGCTTGAGAAACACCTGGAACTGCTTGACGAATCCGCCCATGTTGATGACGAACGAGACGCCCTCCACCCCTTGGAGCCGGTAGCGGATGGTCCAGTCGGCGATCGAGCGCAGCTCCATGGGATCGATGTCTTCGCCGATGACCGCGAACTCGAAGATCTCGCCCATGCGGGAGGAGACCGGACCCAGGATGGGATGCGTGGTTCCCAGGGGCAGGCGCCCGGTGATCAACTCCAGCTTCGAGGACACGATCTGGCGGGCTTTGTAGATGTCGGTCCCCCACTCGAACTCCACCGTGACCACCGAATCCCCGGTGGCGGATTCCGAACGGACACGCGTGACATAGGGGGCCCCGTTGAGCAGGCTCTCCAGGGGAAACGTGATGAGCCTTTCCACATCCTCAGCCGCCATGCCCTCGTTCTCGGTTATGATGTTGACCAGGGGGGCGTTTAGGTCGGGATAAATATCTTTAGGCATGCGGGTGTATACGATCACTCCCCATATGGAGATCAGTGTGATCAGCAGGATGGTCAGAAGACGGTGGGTAAGCGCAAAATCGATGAGTTTATTGATCATGATGATGTCTCCTGGGTGGGCCTTTTGAGGGGATCAATGGATGTGGCCTGCTTTGAGGATCTCTTCATAGAGCTTGGATTTGAGCTGGTAGCCGCCTGTGACGACCACCTCATCCCCTTCCGCCAGGCCCCGCAGGATCTCGATAAATCCGTTCTCCCGGGCCCCGGTGTGCACCACCTGCAGGAAGAACTGCCCGCCGCGCTTGATGAAGGCGATCTTGTCGCCCTTGTCTTCGAGCACGGCCTCCTGCGGAACCACCAGCGCCCGGCTTTGATGATTCAAGGCTATCTGGATGCTGGCGAACATACCGGGTTTCAACTTGTACCCCCTGTTTTCCACTTCCGAGCGCACGGTGATGGTACGGGTGTCTTCCTTGAGGACATCGCTGATGTAGATGATCTTGCCCGAAAACGTTTCTCCCGGATAGGCCGGCACGTTCAGTTCCACCGTCATCCCCAAGCGGATCTTGGCGATGTCCTTCTCGTAGAGTGCAGCGTCGGTCCAGAGGATGGTGGGGTCCAGAAGGACCAGGATCTCGGTCTCCTGGTCGATCATGCCGCCCAGGACGGCGTTGTTCTGGATGACCTTCCCGGCAATGGGCGCATAGAGAGATATGATGGGATTGATCTGATGGGATTCGGTGAGGGCCTTGACCTCCTGCTCGGAAAAACCCAGGACATGCAGCTTCTTTTCTGCCACATCCAGGCTGGTCTGGGCCACCTTGAGGTCCGCCTCAGCTGTAAGGGAATCTTTCTTGGCCCCGACACCCCGGTCGAACAGCCTCTGCTGGCGTTCGTAGTTGACCGTGGCCAACTCGTGGTCCGCCTGGGCCTTGTAGAAATCGGACTTGGCGTTGCCCACCTCTTCACTTTGGAGGGTGACCAACCGCTGCCCCTTCTTGACCCAATCGCCGATCTTGATGTGGACCTGAGAGATGCGGGCGGGGAAGGCATAGCTGACAATGGCCTTGTTGTTCTGGCGGGCTATGACCTTGCCCATGGCGGTCAGGCCGGATTTCAAAGGCTGGTATGAAACTTGAGTTGTCCGGACCTTGACAGCCTCTTGTTCCTGATCCGAGAGTATGATCCCGTCCGTTCGGCGCATGCCCCTGCCGTTGGTGCGGCCGAGGCCTCTCCCGCCGGCACGAGGGCCTTCCCCCTTGCGCAATGGTTTGCCCTGGGGTCTTTCTGTGTCCTGTCCGGCGGCGGCCTCCGGGGACTGCGTGAGGTTCCCTTCCTCCGCGGCTTCCCGGCGCTGACCGCAGCTTATCCCTGCCGCTGTGACAGCGACGGCAAGCATCAAGATCATGTATGGTTTAATCATGGTTATCTCCTTCCAGTGGCTGGCCGATGGATTTCTCCAGAGCGGCAAGGGCGGCCCGGTGGTTGAACAGGGCGTCGGCATATGTGGTCCGGGATTCGATCAGGGTGCGGCGGGCCGCGATGAGCTCGATGCCCCCGATCTCTCCTTCCTGGTAGCTGAACAGGAACATGTTGTACACCTCTTCCGCCTGGGTGAGGATATCTTGCTCGAACAGCCGGATCTCGTTGGTGGCGGCCACGGCATTCAGATAGGCATCCTCGACTTCCAGCGAGATGGTGTTTTCGATGTGCTCCGCTTCCTTGTACAAAGCGCTGATGTTGGCCTGGGCCTCGGCGATCGCTCCCCTGGAAGGCTGCCAGAAATAGAGGGGGATGGAAAAAGAGAGTGTGAAATCCCACCACTGGCCCTCACCCGCGACTTTGTGCCGGTTGACACCCAGCTCGAAGTCTGGGAGGTAGCTCATCTTGGCCGACTTCCTCTGCAGCCCCTCCCGCTCCAGGGCGAAATTGATTTTTTTCATCTCGGGCCGAAAGGACTGGGCCCGATTTTTCAGCTCCACCAGGTCGAGTTCGACGGTCTTGGACCTGAGTTCTCCCACAATCTGTAGCGGCTCGTATTTCCGGCGGGCCATGAGGTAGTTCAGGTAGGCGCGGGTCAGGCGCTCGTCGCTGGCGGCGCGCCGCAGTTCGTTCTGCGCCTTGGAGACTTCGACCTGGGCTCGGAGCACCTCCACCTGGGCCACATCGCCTGCCTCATACTTGACCTGGGCCTTGCTCAGAAAATCCTGCGACAGGTCCAGGTCCTGCTGGACGTACTTCAACTTCTCCTGAGCCAACAGGAGTCCGTAGAATGCCTGCTTGACCTGGAACGTGATGTCCAGCTTGAGCAGGTCGATATCCTGCAGGATCCCCTCCGATTCTTTGCCGGCGATCTTCCCCTTGATGCTCTTTTTTCCTGGGAACTCGAATGGTTGGCTGATTCCGAAATACCATTCGCCCGCATTCGTGAAATTGAAAAGCCGGTCCTGCAGGTCCGAGTCCCAGTTGAGCAAGGGCTGGTCAAAGGCCTTCGCTTGGCTGATCCGGGCCAGGGAGGCCTGGTGCTGCTGGACGGAAGACAGGATCAGGGGGTTGTACTGGATGGCCATGGTGATGCAGTCATCCAGGGACAGGACCAGGGTGTCGCTTTCCTGGGCCGGGAGTGGAAGTGCCAGGCAGGCGGCGAGACCCAGAAGGATCAAATTCTTGGTAGTTTTCATCGGACCTCCTTGAACGTGGTGTGGGGACGGCAGCCGGGGGGCGGCATGTCCGTTAGGAGACAGGGGGTCAGACGATTGGAGGTGACCGCGAGGAGGGCGAGATCAGGACGACCTGGTCGGTCTGCAGGCTATCGCAGGTCCTGAGAGAGTCCAGCAGGGCCAGCTGGGGTGAGATGAAGAAATGGATCTGAGTGGTCAAGAGCGTGGAGTTCTGGAAATGGCAGGCGGGGCAGGAGTTCCCTCCCAGCAGGCCGGTGTCCTGATGGAGGAAATTGATGAAGAGCGTGAGGAAGAAAAAGGCGAGGAGGAAGCTGATATTGAAACCGATCCGGTGTTTCTTGAGCATTACCGATCCTGCTAGCTAGGAATATTCTAGCAGAACGGGCACATAAAATCTAACCAAATCAAAAAAAACAGGTTCATTTCCCCAGACGCAGGCCGGCGTAGATAGAAAAACCCGGGGTTCCGTATCCCTTCACGACTTCATACTGCTGGTTTAGGAGGTTGTCCAGCCGGCCGAAGACCTGCACGAAGGGCAGGATCTCGTAGGACGCTGCCG
>CBFDBC010000276.1:0-4140 GCA_965602945.1 uncultured bacterium
GGAGCGCCGCCCGCAGAGTGTCGACGGGCTTGCTGGCCGTGAGGAAGAGGGCCGGATAGCTGCCGGCCAGGATTCCCACTATGAGGACCAGGCCCAGAAGGTAGACATACAGATAGGAGTTCGCTCCGCTTGATAAGGCGAGATCCTTGGCCGTCAGGCTGTTGAGCACAGGCAAGGAGAGCTTGACCAGGATCAATGAGAAAGCGAAGGCCAGGGCGGACATGAGGACGGATTCACCCAGGAACTGATGGATCAGCTGGCCGCGCCCGGCCCCCACCACTTTGCGCAGCCCCACCTCGCGGGCCCGTTTTCCGGACCCGGCTGTGATCAGGTTCATGTAGTTGATGCAGGCGATGAGGAGGATGAACACGGCGATGACGGAGAAGATGTACACATAGGTCATGCGCCCGAATCCCAGATGGACCTTTTCCATGGGCAGGATGTCCACCTTCAAGGTATCGGTCAGGGCGTAAGGTGCGTTCTCGTTCAAAGAAGATACGATTTTTTCCCTGAAATCTTCTAGAGAGGTCTGAGGATCCAGGAGAATGTAGGAGGGGTCCCGCCAGTTCCAGTCGTCCGCCAGGTCGTTTTGCAGAGGCGAGATGAAGTCCAGCTGGATCTGGGAATTGGTGGGGATGCGAACCACTCCGGTCACGATCAGGTCCTGCCGGCCGTTGAATGTCAGCTTCTTACCCAGAGGGTTTTCATCTCCGAAATACTTTTCGGCGATCTCCTCTCGTATCACCAGGGAGTTGGGATTTTCCAGGGCGGAAGCGGGGTCGCCGTGCACGAAGGGGAAGGAGAACATGGAGAAAAAGGGGCGATCGACCAGGCCCACGAAGTCTTCATAAAAGATGACACGCGGCCCGTCTTCCGGCTGATAGGAAAAGGAGCAGGTTGTCTGCCCCAGCTCATAGATGCGTGTGTAATCCCGGATCTCGGGATAGGCGGCGGCCAGCAAAGGAGGCAGGGCATAGGGAACGTTGGGATCGAGGACATTGTTGGCGTGCTCTATGGTGAGCAGGAAGAGGTGGTCTTTGTTGACGTGGAATCCGTCGAAGCTCAGCTCGTCCTGCACCCAGAGGGAGATCAGGATGAAGCAGGCCATGCCAACGGCCAGCCCCAGGAGGTTTATGGCCGCAAACAGCTTGCTGCGGAGGATGTTCCTGAAGGCGATCTTGAAATAGTTCCTGAACATGGTAACACTCCAGTACAAACGATTTTGGACAAAGGAAGGAAGCGATATGAGTATGAGCTTCCAGTACCCGAGGAGGGCAACGGCCTCTCCCCGGGACTCGGCCGTGGCGGAGAATTCCTCCTCCAGGTCGCCGAGGATGGCGGGATTGGCGCGCCGGTCGACCAGGAAAGAGAGGAGGCGCTCTGCGATGCGCGGGGGTTTTTTCCCCTGTTTCGTCATGGGACCTCAGCTCTTGCTCAATGCCAATTCGGTGTCCGGATCCCACAGCAGCCGCTTCAGCTCCATAGCGGTCCTCAGCGCTTCGATGCCTTGATCCGTGATGGTGTAGTAATGTTTCCTGCGGCCCCCTCGTTCCGGGCTGGGATCTCCGGTCGATCTGTTAAGGAAGCCTTTCCTGGCCAGCTTGTCCAGAGCGCTGTACAGGGTACCGTAGGGGTAGGTCCGGCCGGTCTCTTCGGAAACATGCTGGCGTATGGTAACGCCGTAGGCGTCTTCCCCGAGCTTCCATACCGCCAGCAGGAACATCTCTTCGGTCAGTGTGAGATCTTTCATCGATCCTCCGTCTCTCATATGTACGAAAAATAGGATAAATAGTTTGACCTGTCAAGGGTATTTTTACGATTTTTCGGAAAAATAGGCTATTTAACGCGTGTGCCTTCGACCTCGATCCCCATGTCCGGGATGTTGGCCACGCAGATGTGTAACATTTCATGGGAGAAGTCGTATAATAGACCCAGTCATCCTGGGATAATATCAAGGCGGATCATGACCGAAGACAAAAAACCTTGTGATCGAGACATCCGGGCTCGGGCGCTGTTTCGGCTCCTGGACAGCGCCTCCACGCCCTGGCTCTGGTATGGAAGGCAGACGATCATATTCTGGTCCTTCCTGATGCTTCCCCTGTTCATCACGCTCGAGACGGCGCTGATCGGGGGCCTGGAACACTCCGGGAACAACTGGAAGCATCTCTTTGCTCAACCGGTGCCCCGGAGCACCATCTACACTGCCAAACTGGCCTCCGGGATGGCTCTGATCGGTATCAGCCAGCTGATGCTTTTCCTGTATATCTTGCTGTCCGGATGGCTGCTTGGCATCCTCAAGCCCGAGGCGGGTTTAGGTGCGGCCCCCCCCGCAGGGGATATCCTCGGGTATGCGGCCATCGCGTATGCCGCCTCATGGCTGCTCATCAGCCTGCACACCTATGTGGGGATCCGCTGGAAGAACTTCGTGGTGGCCATGAGTTTCGGGATCGCCATGACCGTGGCCGGTTTCCTGATCCTGAACTCCCGCCTGGCGAATTTCTACCCCTGGGCCCTGCCCGGCTTGATCCTGAACAAGATCAAGACAGGGGATCCCTATCTCCTGCAGATCCTGATAGGAGGCCCGGCAGCCCTGATCCCTGCCGTCCTGGGCGCTTGGGATTTCATACGCAGAGACGTGCTGTAACTAAACCTGTCCTGAATTATTCAGGCTAAAAGAACTCGATGCCGGCGAACAGAAGGGGATAGGTGTTGCCGGTGTCGATGTTCGCGCCGGCGTCGAAGCTGTGGCCGAGGCCCGATCCCGCGAACAGCGCCATTCGCTCCGAGAGCGGGGCCCGCAGGGACAGACGGAACTCCAGCATGTGCTGGTCGCGCTGGTCCTTGGGATTCTTGAACAGGGGTGTGTTGTCCCGGTAGCGGTATCCGACGTCCGGGCTGAGGTTCAGCTTACCCACGGGTAACGTGAGACCGTAGTGCATCCCGTAGGACAGGGACTCGCTGATCTTATCCTCGGCATTGTAGAAGCCCAGGGACACGATGGAGTAGTAGCGGCCGACCTCGAACTTGACCCCTCCTGTGACGGCCACTCCGTTTCCTCCCCAGGCGATGCCCTTGATGCGGCCGTTGCGGGCAATGTTCACGGCGCCAATGGGAACACCGTCGTTGTCCTCTTTGCAGTAGTTCACCAGTCCGATCTGAACCCCGTGGTTGTTTTCGGTGACGTTGGCCACTCCCACCTGCAGGCCCCTCTGGTTGACCGCGACATTGAAGGACCCGACCTGAAACCCCCTCAGTTCGTCTCCAACCACGTTGAACAGCCCCGCGATCTGGCCCCCCTCGCAGCGGTCGCCGGCCACATTAAAAAGGCCGACGGCCTGGAGGCCGCTGAATCTTTCACCCACGACATTGAAGAGACCGCCCACCTGGATCCCCTCGAATTCTTCTCCCACGACATTAAAGAGCCCTACGGCCTGCAGCCCGGAACTCGAACCACCGCCCACGTTGAAGCCGCCGGCGACCTGGACACCGGTGAAGCCTTCCCCCGCGACGTTGAACAGGGCACACAGCTGGCCGACCGTTCCCCTGTTCCCGACGACATTGGCCAGTCCGGAGATCTGCAGAACATGGCCCGTTTCCCCCACGACGTTGGCCAGGAGCGAGGCCTGAAGTCCCGTGAAGCTCTCGCCCGCGACGGTGGCCAGCCCGGCGATCTGAACACCGGTGCCGGATTCGCCCACCACTCCGGCCAGCCCGCAGAGCTGAAACCCGTTCAGCCTGTGTTCAATGGCAGAGCCCAAAACGGCCAGGTCGAATCCGTTGACGGTGCCGACATGGCTGTAGACCAGCCCGAGGTTGATGTTGACCTCGTCATGTTTGCTTTTGTTGATCGAGATGGGGTAGTAGAGGGAGAGGTTGACCACATGCTTCTTCCCGACCTCCGCCACATCCTCTTCCTCGTCGCTTTCCTGGGCCAGGGTGTAAGCACTCATCCCTGTCAACAGGATCAGAAAAATTACCCAAATACAACATTTTCGCATCCGCTGCCTTCCTGGTCCGGCCGGGCCCCTCATGTTTTGAACAGTCCAAGCCGGACCTCCTGTCTTTCTCTTTAGTACGAGATTTGATCCCACAGGGTTCCCTCCGGACCTCCTCTTATTATTAATGGAATTTAATGCCGAT
>CBFDBC010000277.1:0-4106 GCA_965602945.1 uncultured bacterium
CATCTTGATCAAGAGTTTCGAGGGCGGTTCCGGCCTGCGCAGCAGCCTGTCCGTCAAGAAGGAAGAGATGGGATGCCACATCGGCCTTACCTTTCCCTCCGTGCACATCACCTCGTTCATCGCATCCCGCATCCGCCTGGCATTCCGCAACGAGGAATTCTATGTGCACGAATTGAACATCGAGGACAAGATCTTCCAGATCCGGAAGGAAGACATCTCCATTACCCTGCTGCAGAAGGACAAGACCATAGAACTCAACACCTCCCAGGACAACTCGCACCTCGTCAGTTTGATCGTTATGGAGGAAATCCTCGAGCTGAAAGACCTACTGCAGGGAATAGAGAAGCTGGAAAGCCCGGAAGGGCTCTGCACCGAGCTGGCTGCCTGCCTGTTCTGTGAGGATGACCAAAATACCGGGAAAGAAGGGGAGTGAGGACACATGAGCGAAGTATCTCCGGTTTCTTTTCGAGAGGTCCAGCGGTTCGGCCAGGCGTGGGTCTGGGTTCTCGTGCTGATGGTTACAGCGGTAGCATGGTACGGCGGCTACCAGCAGCTGATTTTGAAAAAACCCTTCGGTAACAACCCGGCGCCCGACAGCCTCATGTGGGTGATCCTGGGGGTGGTGGGGATCGGTTTCCCCCTTTTCTTTTACTACCTGCGGCTGGTGACGGAGGTTCGGACCGACGGGCTCTACTACCGCTTCTATCCCCTCCACTTCCGGTTTCACAGGCTGGCCTTTTCCGACATCGCCGGCTGTGAGGCCGTCACGTACAGGCCGATCCGGGATTATGGGGGCTGGGGGATCCGCTTCGGTCCCAGGGGCAAGGCCTTCAATGTCCGTGGCAACCGGGGCGTGGAGCTGGTCCTGAACGATCAGAGCCGTATTCTGATCGGGTCCCAGAAACCTGAGCAGCTGGCCATGGCCCTGAGCGCCTCGCTTCCCAGGCGCGCATGAAGCCTCCTTCCCCGTCTCCCAACCGTGCCTTGGGCCTGGTTCTCGGGCACGGCAGCCACACCCGTGCTCCGGGAGCTCTGGAAGCTGAACGATGTGCAGTGCTCCTGGCTTACGGTCTCGGTCCAGCTCGGATTCATCCTGGGGACCTTTCTGTATGCGCTGTTCAACCTGCCGGATCTATTCCCCACACGGATCGTGTTTTTCGCCTCTGCCGGCCTGGCGGCCCTGTTCAATTCCGGATTTGCGCTCTTGTCGACCGACCTCACCATGTCCCTCGCCTTCCGATTCCTCACCGGCATAGCCCTGGCCGGAGTCTATCCCGTGGGGATGAAGCTCGTCGCCCAGTGGTTCCGTTCCGGATTGGGCTGGCGCCTCGGCATCCTGCTGGCCGCGCTGACCCTGGGCACCGCCTCTCCCTACCTGATGTTCGCCCTGGGAACGGCACCGGGCTGGCGGCTGCTGCTGCTGACAGCTTCAGGCCTGTCTCTCCTGGGAGGGTGTGTGGTCCTGTTTTTCGTACCTCAGGGGCCCTACCTCCGGGAGGCCGCGGTGTTCGAGCCCCGCATGGCTTTCCGGATCTTCTTCTGCCGTGAGTTCCGGCTCCAGGCGTTCGGGTATTTCGGCCATATGTGGGAGCTCTATGCCTTCTGGTCGCTGGCGGCCCTGTATTTGACTGCCAGCTTCAGGCGAGCCGGCTCAGGCCTGGGGGAATACGTCCCGCTGCTGACATTCTTCGTGATCGCTGCCGGCAGCGCCGGCTGCATACTGGGAGGATGGATCTCCCGCAGGGCGGGGGAGAGGAAGGTCGCGCTCGTTTCTCTGATCGTCAGCGGTTCGCTCTGCGGGATTTCCTGGTGGATCTTCGATCAATCCGCGCCGATCGTCGCTGCCGGGATCCTTATCTGGGGCATCTTCGTGATCGCGGATTCTCCCCAGTTCTCCGCCCTGGCGGCCAGGCACTCCCCCCCTCGCTACACCGGCACCGCGCTCACCATCCAGAATGGGATCGGCTTCGGCATCACCGTGCTTTCCATCCAGCTGACAGCAGGCTTGGGCCAGTCTCTGGGTTGGAAGTGGGCTTTTGTTTCTCTCGCTGTCGGGCCTCTTTTAGGGGCATCGGCCCTATCCCGGCTCCGCCGTTCCCCGTGAATCCTGATCCACATCCAGATAATTTCAATATTTTATGAATTAAGGTTTGACAGAGGGGTGTTTTTGTATATACTTTCTCAACAGCAGGTAGAAGGAATCGAATTTCATAAGGGAGGAAGGATATGAAAAAGATAATTGCCGTATTGTGCCTTCTGGTTTTTGTTCAGTTCACGGCGATCTATGCCTTTTCGCCGGAGCTGCTGCTGAAGGACTTCAGCCTGGACAAGGAAGAAGCATCCGAAAGCGATGTCCGGCCCTTTTCCTTGAAGACCTTGTATTCGCCCGAACTCAAGATCGCCGATCCCGTGCTCTTCGCCGATGCCGGCCAGGCGACCGATGCCGAGACAGAGATCAAGAAACTCAAATCCAAACGGATGTGGTCATGGGTAGGGGCCGTGGGATTCACCGCTCTTGGTGGGTGGCTGATCTATGAGTTCACACAATACGAGAGCACAAAAACTGAGAGTCAGGAGGGGGATGTGGCCGGCCATACGCAGGTCAAGTCTCTTGGTCAATATGGGCTGCTCATCGGAGGGCTTTTCTCCTTGGGCGTCACCGCCTTTCTTATCACAGGTGCTTCGAAGTACAGCAAGGCCATCAAGGAATACGAGGCCGAGCTGAAGGCAGCGGCCGCCTATTCCCGCAGGTAAAGCGAACCCCGCAGGCTAGCGTACGGAGACAAGGCGGAAAAACTTAGCCTCGAACGCACCCAGTCCAGGACGGGCTGTCGGCTTTCCGATCGGCTCACCCAGGAGGTTGGTTTCCCGGAGAACACAACCCTTACCTCCAGACAGGGAGGAATACACCTCGAACGCGGATTCCTTCCCTTCCAGTTCCCGCAGATGCAGGATCACATCCCCATCAGGCAGCGGTCTGGCCGCGATCAGCAGGATGTTGGGTGCGCTGATCTCGAGCAGGGAAAGGGGTTCCGGCCGCCGGCCGGAACCAGAAGGCGGGAACACTCGTGTGAGCAGGGGAATGCGTGAATCCCATCCGAAACGGGCCGCCCTGCTGCCCGAGGTCCCATCGTTTCCCGATGTGATGGCGTAGCTCCAGCGGAACTCTCCTTTCTGGCTGGCGCGGAAGTTCGTCACCCAGTAATTATTCATCACCCAGGAATACACATGGGGCTGTTCGATGTTGGCCTCGTACAGGAATTTGCCCAGATTGAGGTCTCCGAAATGGACGAGCGGGACCTCGGGGCTGCTCAGGACCACCTGATTCCCTTCGAGATCCCTGACAGCGCAGAAACTCTGCAGCGCATTCCAGTCGGTCGCAGTCCCCTCGAGCTGGTCCTCGCCCGGGACTACTTCGCCGCCCTGGGCTTCGTAATGGATCCGTCCATCTTGCATTTCGAAGGGAAACGCGATGTAGAGGGCCTCGGGATCCGTGATGTCTTTTTTCACGAGCGAATAGTGCAGTTCCAGACGCTTTTCCTGACGGAACAACCGGACTTCGCACCGGAGGCGCGAACCCGGGACGGCCGTCTCGGTCACGCCGTTCCAGGAGAGGCTCTGCCAGAGGGGACCATTCACGCCGGCCTCGACAGCCACCTGAGAGAGGCTGCCGCGTTCCTGGTCGACGAGGCGGAAGCGCTCCAACTGACCCCGGTTGGAGATGCGCTCCAGTATGAACTGGCCCAACAGCCAGGGTGCGGATCCATCGACCAGCTCCCACCCCCATTCCTTGTCCATCAGGCTGGCGATTCCGCCCCTGTCCGGGTCGATGACCAGACGGTAGAACGCGTTCTCCAGGACAATTCCACTTTCTTCCTCCTCTCTCTCTGGGGCAGGGATCTTCAGGGGGCGTTCGGCCGGGCGCGTGGTCTGGAGGGTCTCGATACGATAGGTACGGAATCCCATGGCCGGGACATCCTCCGCCCGGACGAACCAATACGTCCCGTCCGCCCGGCTGCGTGATCTCTGGGCCGCCATCTCTGTGCCTGAAAAGACATCCTTGAGAAGGAAGTCACGGCCCGGGGGGATGATCTCATGATCGATGT
>CBFDBC010000278.1:0-4059 GCA_965602945.1 uncultured bacterium
AGGATCACGGCCTTACCCTCGGTCAGGGCATGGGAGAAGAGCGGGGTTGTGAGGAAATCCTTCTCCACGTAGATGGGCAGCCCGTACTCATCCGCCGCCATCCGGACCAGGCCCAGCATGGTCTCGAGATCTTTCTCTGAATAGGGAGAGGAAAGCGCCAGCTGCTTGCAGTCCGAAGCCACGAATTCGGCCGCGGCAAAGACGGTGCCCGCATAGTAAGAGTAGAGGTGGAAGCCCTCGATGACTCCGCTGAGCCGGTGTTCCTCTCTTTTTTCTTCATTTACCTTTTCTTCTTCCTGCCTGATCCCTTCGCGTGTGCGGGTCCCCTGTTTCATGGTCACGCCGCTGATTTTGCCGGCGGCATCTCTTTGGAACGTGAGGATCGTATTCGTTTCCACGGCGAAAAAGAGCGTCTCCGATTCGGGGAAGATCTCGACCCGCCGCGTTCCTTCAGGTATGACATAGAGGCGGTCGGCGAAAACACGTCCGCCCTCCACCTCGATCTTCAAGGTGCCGGCAGGCTTCAGCTTGTAGGTCCCGGCATATTCGGCGAGCTTTCCGGCAGGCACGCTTGTGACCTGTTTTTCTACGGGGCTGAAATCCGGCCAGCCGTATTCGCGGGACAGGCTGTTCAGTATTTCCGTCATGAGCGGGCTTCCGAGGTCCCCGTTGGTCATGATTGCGACACCGTCGCCGGAGTGGGCCCAGGCCACGAGAGTACACTTGAAGCCTGCGTTGCTGCCGCCATGACCGAACCTGAGTTTTTCTCCCTCACGCACGACGCTCAAGCCCAATCCATACCTGCCGTCAACCTCGGTGAGCATCTCCCGGACCGTATCCCGGGAAAGCAGTGTGTCCGATCGTCCATTATAGGCTTCCATCACGGCGACGGCGAAGCGGCAGAGGTCGGTGGGTGTCGTCCAGAGACCCGCGGTCGCCATCTCCGGATACGTGTGCCACTCACCCTTTACGAGTTTTCCGTTGCGCAGGTGAGCCCTGGAGGCAAGTGCATGGCGGGATTCCGGCAGGGGCTGTGCGTAGGTGCTTTCGGCCATGCCCGCGGGTTCGAGCACGCGCTCCCGCAGGATCTCGGGGAAGGGCCGGTCCAAGACATCGATCAGAAGCTGCTGCATCACGGTGTATCCGCCCCCCGAGTATCGCCACAGCGTTCCGGGGACGGTGTCCACCCGGATGGGGGCCGTGTTGGCTGGCTTCTCGCCGTCCAGGACCCGGACCAGGGCCGGGACGTCCTTGTCGCGGCGATACCCGGGGAAGCCGTGGACCGTGAGTCCGGCCGTGTGGCTGAGTATGCCGCGCAGTGTGACCTTTTTCTCCGCCGTGAATTCGTTTTCCGGAACGCTCCAGCTCCTGAGCTTGATATTGAGGTCCTCATCCAGGTCTAGGATTCCCTCCTGCACCAGGCTCAGGGCGGCCGCCGCCGCCACCGGTTTGCTGATGGAGGCTGCCTGGAATAATGTCTGCGGTGTGACCGGTTCTTCACTTTCCGCGCTCTGGAGGCCGTATCCCTTGGCCCACTCGATCTCGAAATCTCTGATGACGGCGATGCTGATGCCGGGCACGCGGTAGGCCTGCATCCGCTCGAAGAGCGACGCTTGGGGCCACGGCCGGCCCTGGATCACGATTCCGGGCCCGGGGAGGAGGCCGGACTCGATGCGTTGTATCCTGGCCTCGAGGTCGACCTCACCGGGTGTACACCCCGTTGAGGCGGCACAGACCAGCAGGACGCCGAGTGCCAGGACAGGCCACAATTTGGTCCGGGACCCCGGATGACGGGGAAGACGTGTGTATTTCATGATGGCGCTCCTCTTCACGTGTTTACTTTTATTTCCCATTTTATGTCATAATCTGAGCCGAAGCCACAAAGGAGAGAAACTTGCGGAGAAAACTGGGTATGCTGGGATTGGGTTTTGTGTGTGTTGTCGGAGCGGCCTGCAGCCAGGATCCCGATTCCGGGCAGGCGCGAGACTGGCTGATCGCGGCTTCCGGTTCACAGGCTGAGGTCCGGGATGTACCGGAGGAAAAGGCCCTGGTCCTGAGCAACGGCTTGATCAGCCGGACCTTCCGACTGGCCCCCAACGCGGCATCCGTGGCCTTCGACAACCTGATGACCGGGGAATCGCTGCTGAGGGCCGTGAGGCCCGAGGCCCGGGTGCGTATCGACGGGAGGGACTATGCGGTCGGAGGATTGAGAGGCCAGCCCAACCATGCCTACCTTCTGCCCGAGTGGCTGGACGGGATGGAGTCGGATCCGGAGGCATTCCGTTTCACCGGCCACACGAGCGGCGGAACGAGCGAGCGGTTTCCCTGGAAGCGGAAGCGCCACAGCGAGGACCGGCCCTGGCCGCCGCCGGGAGCTTCCCTGACTCTACGTTTCGAGCCGCCTGGACAGGCGGGACTGCAGGGGATCACGGTCCTCGTCCATTACGAGATGTACGCCGGCCTGCCGCTCCTGTGCAAGTGGCTGACCGTTCAAAACGAGGGCGACACAACCATCACCCTGGAGGCCTTCACGAGTGAGGTCCTGGCTGCGGTCGAAGGGTCCTCCGCCGTCGAGAGCACCCGCGGGATGCGGCTGCCCAACCTGCACGTCGAAACGGACTTCGCCTTCCACGGCATGACCTCGGCCGGAGCGAACGAAGCCGTCCACTGGAACCCGGACCCCGAATACCTGACCCAGGTCAGCTACCGGAGGCTCACTCCCTGCCTGTTGGAGGTCCATCCTCCCCTGGGCCCGCAGTCCGTGATCCGTCCGGGGGAGAGCTTCCAGACCTTCAGGACCTTCGAGCTCGCCTTCGACAGCACGGACCGGGAGCGCCAGGGTTTGGCCATCCGCAGGATGTACAGGACCATAGCCCCCTGGGTCACGGAAAACCCGCTCATGATGCACGTCCGCCGCGCGGATCCCGAATCCGTCCGCCGAGCCGTCGACCAGTGCGCCGAGGTCGGGTTCGAGATGGTGATCCTGACCTTCGGCAGCGGTTTTAACATAGAGAATGAGGATCCCGCCTATCTGGAGGAGCTCAAAGGCCTGGCGGACTATGCCCACAAAAAGGGCATCGAGCTGGGCGGGTATTCGCTCCTGGCCTCGCGCCGCATCAGCGACGAGCACGATGTGGTCAACCCGGAGACCGGGAAACCCGGTGGCTTCGCCGCCTTTGGAAACTCGCCCTGCCTGGGGAGCTCCTGGGGACAGGACTACTTCCGCAAGCTGTACGCTTTTTATGAACGGACCGGGTTCGACCTGCTCGAGCACGATGGGTCCTACCCCGGCGATGTGTGTGCCTCTCAGTCTCATCCCGGACACCGGGGACTGGAGGATTCCCAGTACACGCAGTGGCAGACCATCACGGATTTCTACAAATGGTGCCGGGCCGAGGGTATCTACCTCAACGTGCCAGATTTCTACTACCTCGGGGGATCCAACAAGTGCGGCATGGGCTACCGGGAGACCAACTGGTCGCTGCCCCGGGACCAGCAGGTGATCCACACGCGGCAGAACATCTTCGACGGGACCTATCAGAAGACACCGTCCATGGGCTGGATGTTCGTTCCCCTCACCGAATACCACGGCGGGGGCGAGGCCGCCACCATCGAGCCGCTCCACGAACACCGTGACCACTACGGGCTGATGCTGGCCGGCAACCTGGGGCTGGGCGTGCAGGCCTGCTACCGCGGCCCCCGGCTCTACGATACGGAAGAGACGAAGGCCATGGTCAAGGAATGGGTGGATTTCTACAAGCGGCACCGTGCCATCCTGGAGTCCGACCTCATCCACCTGCGGCGTGCCGACGGCCGGGACCTGGACTACATGCTGCACGTCAACCCGCGGCTCGAAGAGCAGGGGCTGCTCATGGTGTACAACCCGCTGGTCAGCACCGTCCGCCGGACGCTGCGCATCCCTCTCTACTACACCGGCCTGACCGACACCGCACTGATCCGCGAGCAGGAGGGCAAGCCCCGGGCATACCGCCTCGACCGCGCCTACGAGGTCCGCCTCGACGTCCAGGTGCCGCCCTCCGGCGTCACCTGGTTCATCAT
>CBFDBC010000279.1:0-4056 GCA_965602945.1 uncultured bacterium
CGGGAAAGGGGAACGACCAGGTGCGGTTCGAGCTGGCCTATTATGCCCTGAATCCGAAGATCAAGGTCATCTCTCCGTGGAAGGAGGCCGATTTCCTCGGGCGCTTCCAGGGGCGGCCGTGCATGCTGGAATTCGCCGAGGAGCACGGGATCCCGGTCAAGGCCACTCGGGATAAATCCTACAGCGAGGACGAGAATCTGCTCCACATAAGCCACGAGTCCGGCATCCTGGAGGATCCCTCGACCGGCGCCGAGGAACATGTCTTTTCCTGGACGGAATCACCCGAGACGGCGCCGGATTGTCCCACACGGATCGCGATCACTTTCAAGGACGGCGTACCGGTGCGGGTGGAAAACCTGGAAGACGGTACCGTAAAGGAAAAACCGCTCGAGCTCTTCAACTACCTGAATGAACTGGGCAGAGAGAACGGGATCGGCCGTGTGGACATGGTGGAGAACCGGTTCGTTGGGATCAAGTCGCGCGGGATCTATGAGACGCCGGGAGGGACCATCCTGCATCACGCCCATCTCGACATCGAGGGGATCGCCATGGACAGGGAGGTCATGCGCCTGCGCGATATGCTGACAGCCAAGCTTTCGGAGCTCATCTACAACGGCTTCTGGTTCAGCCCCGAGATGGATTTCCTGATGGCCGCCATCGACAAGAGCCAGGAGGTCATCGACGGGACCGTCCGGCTGAAACTCTACAAGGGTTCGGTCTTCACCTATGCGCGCACGTCCCCCAGCTCCCTGTATGACCAGGACCTGTCCAGCATGGACATCGAGGGCGGTTTCGACCAGAAGGATTCCAAGGGCTTTATCAAGATCCAGGCGGTAAGGCTGATGGCCCATCAGGCGATCATGCTCAAACACAGGAGGGAACATGAGACTCTGGGACAAGGGGACTGAGGTCGACGGCCTCATCCTCGACTTCACGGTGGGGGATGATCATATCCTGGACCTGAGGTTGGTGGAATATGACTGCCTGGCCTCCATGGCCCACGCCCGCATGCTGCACAAGATCAAGGTCCTCACCCAGGAAAATATGGAACAGCTGGTCGAGGGCTTGACGACCATAAAGGAGCTGGCGGAGAAGGGGGAGTTCGAGGTCACTAAGGAACAGGAGGACTGCCACACCGCGATCGAGGCTTATCTCACGGAGAAATACGGAGAAGCCGGCAGGAAGATCCACCTCGGTCGCTCCCGCAATGACCAGGTGCTTACGGCCCTGCGGCTGTACGAGAAGGCGGCCCTGGACGGAGTGCGGGAGGGGCTTCTCCGGGTGCGGGAAGCACTAACGGACGCAGCGGACCGATACGGTCGGATCCCGATCCCGGGTTATACGCACATGCGCAGGGCCATGCCGGCGAGCGTCGGGATGTGGCTGGGGTCCTATACGGCGGCAGTGGATGACGACTCCACCGTCTTGGAGACGGTGTTTCGATTGGTCGACCGGTCCCCCCTGGGCACGGCCGCCGGATTCGGTGTGCCGGTGTTCGAGCTGGACCGGGAGATGACCGCGGAGAGTATGGGTTTTTCCGGCCTGATCTCCAATCCCATGTATGCCCAGCTCAGCCGGGGCAAGATCGAGACACATGTCCTGTCGCTGCTTTCCGGCATCATGTTCAGCCTCCAGCGGTTGGCGGTGGACATCCTGCTTTTCAGCATGGAGGAATTCGGGTACATCATCCTCCCGGAAAAATTCTGTACGGGAAGCTCGATCATGCCGCAGAAAAAAAACCCGGATGTGCTGGAGCTGGTCCGGGGCAAGTACCATGAGGTGTGCGGTGAGGAATCCAAGCTACGCTCATTGGTTTCCAATCTCATGTCCGGATACCAGAGAGACTTCCAGCTCATGAAAGGGCCATTGTTCAAGGCGTTCGACACGACAACGGCATCTCTGGAGATCATGACGCTCGTTCTGTCCGGGATCGAGGTGGACGAGTCCCGGTGCCGTTCCGCCATGACGGATGACCTCTTCGCCACCGAGAAAGCCTATCGGCTCGTCAAGGACGGCATGCCCTTCCGCGACGCTTATCGTATTTGCGCTCCGACCACTAAAACTAACAGAAAATAAATAAGTTAGATGCTTAGACCACCTAAAATATTCGCTTAGAACTCCAGTTTTGTACCCCAAATCGGCCTTCTAAGCTTTCTAGGAGTTTTGTGCTAAAATATCCGGTTGTTTTGAAGAACATGATTCTGCCATGAAACGTAACCGGATACTCACAGCTTTGGTCTTGGCCCTTCTGGGCAGCCTTCCATTCATCCATGCCCAGCAGCTGCAGATCTCGGCGGAAGTCGATGACAACCATCGGGTCAGGATCTCGATCCGGCTGCCTGATGCGGATCGGGAAGGCGAAGTCAAGCTCTTCCGCAGCACCCGGGCCATCACTCCGGACGACCTGAATGCGATCCGCTATCCCATCACAGCCATCCAACTTCCCTCCTCGGACCTGTCTTCAGGTTTCATCGATACCTGGGCGGCCCACGATGTCACGTATTATTATGCGGCCTCTTTCGGTGATGGAGACGACGGGATAGAGTTCAGCAATGTGATTTCCATTTCTGTAGGGGATGTTCCCCTGCCGCCGCTGAGGGATCCCGAGATCCTCATCGATAAGGTCCATTATGTCCTGGAAGTCCGGGACGGGCAGGTGGTTGTCAAGAGATTCCCGCTCATCCTGGGCCGGGATCCGGTCTCAAGAAAACTCCACCAGGATTTCCGGACCACGCCCGAGGGGAGCTACCGGATCACATACCTCAAGCGGAACTCCACCTTCCACCGGGCTCTGGATATCGATTACCCGAACCACATCGACCGGATCCGGTATGAGTTTTTGCGTTCCCGGGGGCAGGTCCCCCGGGAGAAGAGCATCGGCGGGGAGATCCAGATCCATGGCCAGCTGCGGAACTGGGCGCTGGAGCGGAACTGGACCTGGGGCTGCATCGCTCTCCGGAACGGTGACATCGAGGAGATCTTCGACCATCCCGACATCGATGTCGGAACTCCAGTGATCATCGCTGGGAAAGAGATCACACGTGAGGACGTCCCCTATATCCGCAGAGACTGGACTGCGGATGAGATCAGAGACTTCCAGACACGCCTGCGGGATCTGGGCCATTATTCAGGACAACCTGACGGCATCATGGGCCGCCAGACACGGACCGCACTCGGAAAGTTTCAACTCGACAGGGGATATCCCGTAACCTGCGACCTGGACAGGCGGACTGTCCGTTCCATCTTCTAGACTTTCTTTTTTCGGGGTGATAGTGTGTAGGCACAAATCCCAAAAATTCTGGAGGGCCGATGAGATCTTTGTGGAAATTCTCTTTGGTGATCTTGGTTTTAGCGATGTGTTCAGGGCTGTATGCCGAGCCCGTCAAGTTCGTACGCTACCCGCACATCTGCAAGGACAAGATCGCGTTCACGTATCACGGTGATATATGGGTGGCGAACGCGGACGGTTCGCAGCCCCGGAGATTAACCGTGCATGTGGCCCGGGATGTGTTCCCGCGTTTTTCGCCGGACGGTCAGTGGATCGCTTTTTCCAGCAACCGTATGGGCAACAACGACGTATGGATCATCCCGGTCGCAGGAGGGGAGCCTCGCCAGCTCACGTTCCACACCACCAACGACACAATGCTCTACTGGGCGCCGGAAGGGCGGAACATCATCTTCGCCACATCGCGCAAAGGGACCTTCTACAGTCCGCTCTATCAGGTGAGCGTGGAGGGTGGGCTGCCTGCTCCCCTGGATATCGATTTCGGGGCTGCCGGCATGATGTCGCAGGACGGCAAACTCCTGGCCTACAACCGCATGGGCTTCCGCTACTGGCGTAAGCACTACCGCGGGAACTACAATACCGACATCTGGGTGCGTGACTTCGCCGCCGGGACCTTCACCCAGCTCACCGACAGGGACACCCAACAGTTTCGAACCCACACACAGGATGCCTTCCCCATGTGGGGCCGGGACGGCATGATCTACTTCATGTCCGAACGCGACGACATCTTCAACATCTGGAAGATCGCGCCCGACGGGTCCGGCATGACG
>CBFDBC010000280.1:0-4026 GCA_965602945.1 uncultured bacterium
AGCGGCCTGGCCATGTATCTGTTCCAGGGGCAGGTCGACACACGGGACAAGAAAGTGATCATCCTGGATCAGTCGGGCATCGTGGCGGATGTGATCCTGCGGGCGGTCGAGGCCCGGAACGCGGCGGAAGTGATGGATGAGGAGACCGGGAAGAAGGTCAAGCCGGCCTGGATCCTCGAGCTGGTCGAACCGGACCAGTCCGATCCCCTGGCGCAAAGGCTGGCGCTCTCCAACCGCATCCGGAACGGCGAGCTCCACGCCTTCCTGGAGATCGGCCCCAACGTTAAGCACCCGCAGACGGACTGGGAAACCGCCCGGATCGCTTACTATGCCCAGAATGCCGCCATCGACAACATCCGAGGCTGGCTCACCGGCCCCATCAACACCTTTCTCCGTAAGGCCCGGTTGGAGGAAGCCGGGGTCGAGTCGGAGCAGGCGGAGGCAGCCCTGTTCTGGCTCGAGGTCGCTCCCCTGGGGCTGGTCTCCCTGGACGAGACGGGGCAGATCAAAGAGGCCAAGCGCTCCAGCGAGGCCCAGGCCATCCTGGCCCCCCTTATCCTGTTCTTCCTCTTCTTCATGATGATCATGATGGGAGCCATGCCGCAGCTGCAGTCGGTCATGGAGGAAAAAAGCCAGCGCATCGCGGAGGTCCTCCTGGGCAGCATCAAACCCTTCGAGTTCATGGCCGGCAAGGTGCTGGGCGGCCTGGCCGTCTCACTGACCGCGGCTACGGTCTATGTCATAGGCGGGGTGTTCCTATTGAGGCGACTGAACCTGGCGGATTTTGTCCCGTATCAGATCCTGCCCTGGTTCTTTGCCTATCTCGTGCTGGCCATCGTCATGTACGGATCCATGCTGGCGGCCCTGGGAGCCACCTGCAACGATGCCAAGGACGCACAGAACCTGACATTTCCGGCCATGATCCCCGTGTTCATCCCCATGTTCCTGCTCATGCCCATCCTCCAGGAACCGACCAGCTCGTTCGCGACCGCGCTGTCGCTGTTCCCTCCGTTCACTCCCATGCTCATGCTGCTTCGTATCAGCGCGCCGGTCGGGATCCCCATGTGGCAGCCCTGGGTGGGGCTCATCGGCGTCATTTTCTTCGCCCTGCTATCCATCTGGACTGGAGGACGCATTTTCCGCATGGCTATCCTTATGCAGGGCCAACCGCCCAAGCTCTCCAGCATACTGCGCTGGGCTGTTCGGGGATGACGGGGCTCTCAGGGATCGTTTAGAAATCCTTGTCCGGTACTGAACACCGCGTGTGTTCCTCCGGACAATTCCCGGACCTTTTTGTCTCCTCTCACACAGGTATCCTCCGGAAAATCCTTTTGGCATACTTCTGGCATACATAACGGCGTTAGGTATAAGGACGACACCAACAATTCTACTCTTTGGAGGATGGACATGAAGAAAACATCAGGAATCCTGGCCGCACTTTTGCTGCTTTTCATGGGGATACCCATACAGGCGGCTGAGATCCACCAGGCGGTCCAGAACGGGGATCTCGCGGCCGTCAAAGCCCTGGTGGAGAAGGATGATACAGCCGTTCACAGCAGGGACAGCGATGGCCGCACTCCCCTGCACTGGGCCTGCCGGGGCCGAAGCACAGACATCGTGGCCTATCTGATCGAGAAGGGCGCCGACGCGAACGCCCTGGACAACAACCAGACAGCGCCTCTTCACAGCCTGGCAGTGCGGAATCTCACGGAGGCGGCCGAGCTGCTCATCTCCAAAGGCGCGGAGATCAGCATCCTTGACTATGTCAACCAAACCCCCCTACATCACTCGGCATCTTCCGGCCACAAGGAGATATCGGCCCTGCTGGCTCAGAAAGGCGCGAAACTGGAGATAAAAGACAACTGGGGCCGCACTCCCCTCCTTCTCTGCGCGCGGGAACGCGGTGGCCCGGAACTGGCTGAGGTCCTGATCAAGGCCGGGGCGAATGTCAACGCCCGGGATAAGTACGGGGCCACCTCTTTGAACCTGGCCGCCTGGAGAGGAAAAAAGGGGGTCGTGGATGTGCTGCTGGCGGCCGGGGCGGAAGTCCCGGTCAAGGGGCCGGAATCCAGGAGGATGGCGATGTACGCGGCCTCCCAGGGCCTGGAGAACCTTTTCGACCGCATGGATTCGGATGGAGCCGACACACGGTTCAGGCTCCAGAACGGAGGATCGCTGCTGCACAAGGCGGCCGGCGGAGGTTCGGTCAAGATAATCAAGACGTTGATGGACAGGGATCTCGATGCCGGGCAGCAGGACAGGTTCGGCTGGACCCCCCTGCATTATGCGGCCCGAAACGGACGCAAAGAGGCCGCCGAGTACCTCATCGAAAGCGGCGTGGACATCAATGCCCGGAGCGTCATGGGTCAGTCGGCCTACAACGTTGCCGAAGAATTCAAACAGGACGAGGTCACACGGCTGCTCATCGAGAAGAAAGCGGACCGGGGCCCTCTGGTTTTCCCGCGCCTGGAAGGAGATTATCTGGGGCAGGATCCGCCGGGAGAGAGCCCCAAGGTTTTCGGACTGGGGATCGTATCTTCCATCTGGGGCCTGCACAGCACGGTGGTATTCTCACCCGATGGGAACACGGCACTCTGGACCCCCATGGTCCTGCGGCCCGGTGCCATCTATTCAATGGGGATCATATACATGATGACACGGGACTCCGGCCGCTGGTCGGCCCCCCGGACAGCGCCTTTCTCTGGAAAATTCGACGACGACGTACCCTTCTTCGCCCCGGACGGAAAAAGGCTGTTCTTCATCTCCAGCCGTCCCCTGCCGGGAGCGCCCGGATCTCGAAAGGAGCGGATCTGGGTGATGGACAAGACCGATGAGGGATGGTCCGATCCCCTGCCGCTGGGCCCGGAGGTGAACGACATGCAGATACACTGGCAGTTCTCCGTAGACGGGAAGGGCAACCTGTATTTCAACTCCAGATCGCCGGACGGATTCGGCGGAGGGGACATCTACTTCTCCAGATTCGAGGACGGACACTATCTCAAACCCGGGAACTGCGGGCCGGCCGTCAACACGGATAAGGATGAAGGGACACCCTTTATCGCTCCCGACGGCAGCTACCTGCTCTTCCAGCGCAGCCTGGACCTGTATATCAGCTTCCGGCGGCCGGATGGGAAATGGACACAGGCCAGGTCCCTGGGAAAGCCCATCAACAGCCCGGGGAACGAGCTCTGCCCCGTGGTATCGCCCGATGGGAAGTACCTCTTCTTCATCACTACCAGAGGGGGTGACAACCAGGCCTTCTGGGTGGATGCGGCGATCATCGAGCATATGAGGGGAGAGGTCCTCCAGTAAAAACGGAAACATCCTGTATTCCGGTAAGGAATATTCGCTTGACAAAACTTCGTTACAAATTCCTAATGGAAGTGAACGAAGGAGTCAGGGATGGACACCGGATTCAAGCACACAATCCTCGGCAGGACCGGTCTTAAAGCGCACCGGCTGGGACTCTCCGCGACCTACTGGCCGGGTAAAAAGACCGTCTATCAGGCGATCGACAGCGGCCTCAATTTCTTCTTCTGTTTCGGCATCGACAAGCAGATGCTGGCTGTCATGCGAGACGTGCTCAAGCGGGACCGGGAAAAGTACGTGGTCGCCACGGGTGCATACAACCTTCTGATCGGCCACCCCAACCTGAGGAGGACGCTCGAGAAACGGCTCCGGCAGCTCGGTACCGACACCATCGACATCTTCCTGTTCCTGGGTGTCACCAAACCCAAACATTTCCCCCGGAAAACGCTGGATGAGCTGTGCCGGCTCAAGGAAGAAGGAAAGTTCAGACACCTGGGAATCTCGAGCCATGACCGCGAGTTCGCCGGCAGAATGGCCGCGGAGGGGGCACTCGATACTCTCATGATCCGCTACAACGCCGCCCACCGCGGTGCTGAGCAGGACATCTTTCCTTCTCTGGCCTCGCATGATCCCGGGATCATCAGCTACACAGCCACACGCTGGCGCCAGTTGACCAGGCGGCCGAAGAAGGGCTGGCCCGAGGAGAGGCCGATCCCG
>CBFDBC010000281.1:0-3930 GCA_965602945.1 uncultured bacterium
ATGGGCCGGGATGCGGGTTCCGGCGTCATCGATAAAAACCACCGGGTATTCGGTTACGACAACATGTACGTGGTGGACGCTTCGGCCATCCCCGCCAACCTGGGCGTGAATCCTTCCCTCACGATCACCGCCATGGCCGAACGCGCCATGTCACAGATCCCACCGAAACGAGCCGCGTGATTTTCTCTCTATTCCTGCCCGTCCGGATGGCAGGCGTAACAGTTCACACTGGCATAGACATAACCTGTAACATTCCTGTGCTTATTGTTCATCCTGGTCCGGCTGTGTGCGTGACAGTCGATGCAGGAGAATTCCCTGAAATTGGCGGTCAGATGGCACTCCGTACAGTCGAACTGTGCATGTTTACCAGAGGTTATGGGGAAGGTGTGGTCGAAGACCGCCTGCGTCCACAGGATATGCGTGGGGAAATGGCACAGGTCGCAGTCGGTGGGGAATCCGGCGACTTGATGGTCGGGATTGGAGGTGGCATTGTAGTCATCGGCGTGACAGCCGAAACAGTCCTGCGGCGGCAGGGTCGCAGACACGTGGCAGCTCGAACAGTCAAGGCTGGTGTGGGCGCCCTGGAGCGGCCAGATGGCGTTGTGGTCGAAGGCCGCCCCTTCCCAAGTAAGGGCACCGGTTCCGTGGCAGGCCTCGCATTCCGTGGGAAATCCCAGCAATTCGTGATCCGGATCAGTGGTGTTCTGATAGTCGCCCCGGTGACAGGACACACATGCGGACGAGATGCCGGTGCTTCCGTCCACATGGCAGTCCGAACAGGCAGCCAGCTTATGCCGGCCGTTTAGCACGAATGCGTCGTGCGAGAAGTCTGCGTCTTCCCAGGTCTGGGCCTTGTCGCCGTGGCAGGACTCACAGTCCCTGGGAAATCCCAATTGAACATGGTTCGGATCCACGGCCGAGATGAAGTCTGCCAGGTGGCAGCTCACACAGTCGGAGGGACGGCCCTCGAAAACACCATCACCATGGCAGTCCGAGCACAAGGCCAGTCTGTGCCGGCCTTTGAGGGCGAAGGTGTCATGCCCGAATTCGCCCCCCTCCCACGTCCGGTACCGCGTGCCGTGGCAGATCGAGCAGTCCAGAGGAAATCCGGCTTTCTCATGATCAGGGTCTTCCGCGCCCTGGTAATCGGCCAGATGGCAGGCCGCACACTCCCGGGACAGGCCGACGAACCGGCCGTCGATGTGACAGTCGGAACAGAGGGCCGCCTTGTGTTCCCCTCGCAGGGCGAAAAAGCCGTGGGAGAATTCGGCGTCGTCCCAGCTCCGGGCGCCGGTTCCGTGGCAGATTTCGCAGTCGGTGGGGAAGCCCAGGTGACGATGATCTGGATCCGCAGTAGCGTTGAAGTCCTGGAGATGGCAGGACACACAGTCCGTTGGGAGCCCCGAGAACCTGCCGTCCACATGGCAGTCCGAGCACAGGGCCTGCCGGTGCTGCCCCCTGAGTGCAAAGAAGTCATGCGAGAATTCCGCTCTCTCCCAGCGGCTGCTTCCGCGGTGGCAGAACTGGCACTGTGTGGGAAAACCGGCGGCCGCATGATCCGGCTCCCGGGCCTCCCGGTAATCCTCCTCGTGACAGTCGAAGCACCCCACGGACCCGGACACGAATCCCGAGTCCCCGTGACAGTCGACGCAGTCCAGGGTCCGGTGAATGCCTTCCCGGGGGAATCCGGTCTGGGCCGCATGGTTCCACTTGTTGGGGGCCACGTTTTTCCAGGAAAGGGGCGTGTGGCAGTCCCCGCAGTGCGCTCCCAGGCGGAGCCGGTAGCGGTCGTCCTGCCTGCGCTCCCAGTGGCAGGCCTCGCATGACGTGGGAGTCCCCTCGAATACCAGGTTCAGGTGGCATTCCCGGCACTCCACGGTGCGGTGCCTCCCCACCAGGGGGAAGTTGGTACCGTCGTGCGTCGAGGCCGTCCATTGGGACACATCCTGCGCCTTCTGCTGCTGGGCCCCCGGAAAAGTGCCGGCCCAGCCCGTAAGAACCACAAACACGGCGATCCGTGCCATGTTTATCCAGATCCGCTTGCTCGTCATCGATCCATCAGTTCCTCAGGATCAGCCTCAGGAAGAATAGATGCTGATCCGCGTCCTTCTGCAGGAAAAACTCATACTCCGCCGACACCGCGAAGATCCGTGTCACAGGCACGAACACATGTGTCGAAAGGGTCTTGTAGTCGTCCAGATGGACGATCTCGGGTGTCCCGGTCCGGCTGTCGAAGCGCACGCCGTTGAAGGTGTTGGAGAAACTCACGTTCCAGGAGACCCGGCCGAAGTCCCTGGTCAAAGACACATAGAAGGAGTTCGACTCGGAGATCTCACCCCGGTTGAGGGCATAATTGCCGTAGGCGGAGATCCCGCTCCGGAAAAGGTTCAGGCCCGAGGCTCCGAACCTCCAGGTGTGGTTGCGTACCCCGGAGTCTTTCTGTTCGCTCTCGCGCCGCTCCACGTAAAAACGCAGGCCGCGGGCCGGCTTGAGACTCAGGCGCAGGCCGTACTGCTGGGAGTAGTAGAAGCGCTCCAGCTCCTGATCGTTCAGCATCGGATCCTTGGAGCGTTCGATGATGAACCGGTGAAAATCCAGGCCCTTCCCCGAGCTGAAATGCGCCAGGATGTCGAGGAGGCCGACCGGGTCCCAGCGCACGTTGGCGAAGAGCCGGGTCAAGCGGTCGGAGGTCTGCACATGCGAGGCCAGCTCGTATTCCAGGTTGGTGTACAATACCAGCGAACGGTTTACGGGAAACAGCGTTCCGGCGTAGATATAGCGGCGCTCCGCCTCTCCCGAATAGCTCACCTGATTGTAGCTCAGGGAGACCCGTCTGCCGCCCGACCCGAGATAGCGCGCGAAGAGGCCGAACTTGTTGTAGTCCCGGGTCACCCGGTCCACGTAGACGCTGGACTCAAGCCCGGCATATCCGCCGATCAGGAGGTCAGGCAGCGGCTTGTATCCCAGGGCCGCGCCCAGCAGCTGGCCGATCCCGGCCGTATCGTAGAGGTTCATCTGTCCGATCGACGCAAAGAGAGGGATGCCGGTCTTCTCGAAGCTCAAGCGGGCGTCGTAGAGCAGGAGGTGGCTGGAATCCGCCTCGCCGATCCTTGCCCGGCCCCGCGTGTCCAGCAGCAGGTTCCATCCCCGGCCGCGGCGGTTGAGGAACTCGCCCTTGAGGCGCAGGCTGAACCGGTTGGTAAAGTCACTCCCCTCATACTGGGAACCGAACCAGTCCATGTAAACCCCGCCCCGGAAGTAGGGGCTGCGGCCGCTCTCCTCTCCCGAGACAGGCAGCGCCAGCACAGCCAGGAGAACTGCCCACGCCGGCCGCCTGAGCGCCCTCACAGACGACCCCCCCGCCTCCAGTGATCCACCCGCCAGCTGGTCTGTGTGTGACACTTCAGGCACACGTCCTGCCGGCCGGGGTGAGGGGACGTGTGGCAGGCAAGGCATCCGGCCCGCGTGAAGAGATAGGATATGGACCGGGTGCGGGGGACGGTGTTATCCTTCCGGTGGCAGGCCCGGCAGTCCGGGACCAGGGCGTGGGGTCCTTCCAGGACGGCCCCGGTCTCCTCGTGGTCGAAGTCTTCCGGGTCGAGCAAAACGAGAACCGTGGCTTCCCCCTCGTGTTCGGTGTGGCACATCGAACACTCCTCGCCTTTGTCCCGATGGTACCCGCGCTCCTCGGCCACTCGCTGCGCGATTTCCTGGTGGCAGGCCAGGCACCTCTCATGCGGGACTTCGAAGTCTTCGTTGTGGCACTTCATGCAGTTTTTAAGGCCCACCGGCTTGGCATGCGCGCTGCTCAGCGGGCCCGGCGCATCGTCCTCGCTGTATTCCTGGGGGATGGCCCAAAGAACAGACACACTGACCAGCAAGACAAATGCCAGCCGGAGAACTTTTTTTTTCAAGCGCGGTGAGCACATT
>CBFDBC010000282.1:0-3929 GCA_965602945.1 uncultured bacterium
ATGAAGCCCTTGGCGATCACGGTGTCCACCCCGGCCATGAGGTCGTCGTAGTCCTTGCCCGGGTAGGCATACTGGATGCCGTCCACGAACTCCTGGCCGTAACCGGTGCTGCCCCGCGGGTTCATGTAGAACACGGCGTATCCGAGGGCGGCGAAATTCTGAAAGGACCAGTTGAAGCCCACGGAGTACATGGCCTGGGGGCCGCCGTGGATCCAGAGGATCAGGGGATACTTACGGGAGGGATCGAACTCCACCGGCCGGATCAGCCAGCCCTGCAGGTCCAGCCCGTCCGGGGACTTGAACCACAACTCCTCGAACTGTCCGAGGGTTATTCCGGTCAGGATGTCCTCGTTCACGTCGACCAAGGTCTGGATGCGGCCGGGATCCTGCAGATCGAACGTCGCCAGCACACCGGGCGTGTGGGGATCGGAGAACCGCGTGGCCACCCGGCCGTTCCGCGCCAGCGAAAGACCGGACAGGGTGTGGTTCCCTTCGGTGATCTTGCGGATCTCCCCTGACAGGGCCACGTGGTAGAGGTTGGAGACCCCTTTTTCCGGCATCAGGTAGTAGACGCCCGAGCTCGTGCGGTCCCATGTCACGTTGGAAGGCGTGTTGAGAAGCCCGCCGGCCAGGAGCTTTTTCCGGCCGCCTCGGGTGTCCATGAGATAGAGGTCGAGGAAGGTGTGTGACTTGCGTTTTTCATCGAAGCCCATGTAGAGCAGCCATTTTCCGTCCGGGGAGGCGATCGCGTTGCGGTCCGGACCGAAACGGTCGGTGAGTGTCGTGATCTCGAGGGAGTCGAGGTCGACGGCATAGACCTCGGAATCCCCGTTCATATAATCCATGTCCGGCTTACGCACGGCGCTGAAGAAGATGGTCCGGCCGTCGGCCGACCACTCGGCCTGAACCGGATGACGGGGGGACTGCTGCATGGGGTAGTGGAGATTGGCTCCTGAGGTCACCTGCCGGGGCGTACCCCCCAGCTCCGCGTCGATCACGAAGATCTGTTCGCAGCCCCTGGGGATGAAGCCGCGGCCATCGTTCTGCCAGGAGATGCGGTCGATGAGCACGGCCGGGGCCGCCCAAAGCGCGCCCCTGGGCCTGGAGGGCATATCGATCTCGAGGATGGGCGTGGTGTCCGGGATGAAGAGGGAGAAGGCCAGCTGTTTTCCGTCCGGCGACCAGCGGATCCCCCGCGGCGATCGTTCCAGGTGGGTGAGCTGGGCCACCTCCCGGGTGTCGGGCCACAGGATGTGGATCTGGGTGGTCCCGTCCCGGTCCGAGAGGAAGGCGATCTTCCGGCCGTCCGGCGACCAGATGGGGGAGGAATCCCGCCAGTTCCCATGAGTGAGCTCCCGGAGCCTCTTCCCTTCCACATCCATCATCCACAGGTTGCTGCGCGAGCGGTCGTGTTTTCTATCTATCCCGCTCCGGGAGAAAATGATCTGGGCGCCGTCCGGTGAGATGGCCGGGCTGCCGATTGACTCCATCTCGAAGAATGTTTCCGCGTCCAGCAGCCTGGCCCCTTTTTCCGCGGCGTAAACCAATCCTATCCCGGCCAGCCAGACAATGATGCAGGCAGCCGCCAGGCTGACTTTTGTGAATACCGCCGTCCTTGCTCTCATGGGTCCCTCCTCAAACTTCTTTGGAAATCGTGTGTGACCGGGGCGGGAAAGACCTGCCGATACACCGTCCCGGCTGCAACGATTCCTCTTTCCCTGGGTTTTACAAAACGTATCACAGAGAAAACCGTGTCGTCAACGAGAGGGGTATCTGATACAATGGATACCTGCAGCATATCATGTCGCGATCTCAAGATCCTTCACTTCACGAGCCGCCGGCATTAGACTCAGGAAGACGCCGGGCGTTGTCTGTCCTGTTCCGGTTTCACCTCAGGGTGGGGGCACGGCTGGCCCTGCGCAGGCTGGCCCCTGTGGCGGCCGTCTTCATGGCGCTCTATGTGATCCTGCGTCCGGAGTTTTTCGCGGCCCTGATCACAGGGCTGGGCCAAAACGGCGGCTTGCCCCTGGCCCTGGCTTCGGCTGTTTTCGTCTGGATGTTCGCCGTGTCGGCCGCACCCAGGATCTTCCTCGGCTCGAGCGGCTGGCTCCGGCATCTCCCTTCATCGTCCGCCCAGCGGCGGAGGTCGGCCCTGGCAGGGATGTGGGTCAGCCTGGCTCCCGTGCTCCTGGGCCTGGCTTTTGTATATGTCATGTCCCACTTCCGGTCCGGTTCCCTGAACCCCGCCTACCTGGCCGGCCTCCCGGTGCTGGGATGGGCGGCCGCTCAGGCCACACTGCCCGTGAAAAACAAAACCCTGGTGAGGGCGCTCTCTTTCCTGGCCGCGGTGCTGGCCGTCTTGGGGGGATGGCCCTACCTGGGCCTGAGTCTGGCGCTGCTTGGGGCGGCGGATCTTTTGGCCGGACCCTTCATCCGGTCTCGCCGCCCGCCGGTCCGGTCGGCCGGAGCACGAACCCGTGGACTCGCGTTCCTCATCCTCTG
Organism: uncultured bacterium; assembly: GCA_965602945.1. Lineage (GTDB taxonomy): Bacteria > Acidobacteriota > Aminicenantia > Aminicenantales > Aminicenantaceae > JAUXEH01. The sequence goes on from CBFDBC010000282.1 coordinate 2,503, forward strand.
GCGGGCCCTGCGCTGGCGGCTGGGTCTCTGGTACTGTCTCTCTGCGATTCCCTTCCTCCTCTCATTCGCTTACCTGACGAACAGTGATGTGACGACCCTCCAGAGACAGCGGGCCCTGCTCTTCGGGACCGCGGCGGCCCTGGTAGCCTTCACGGCGCTGGCCGCCGGGGGCATGGCGGCCCGGCGTCCTGTCTGGCCCTGGCTCCGCAGCCTGCCCGGCTCGGCCCGCTCCCGGATCCTGACGGATGCGGCGTTCCTGTGGCTGCATACAATGCCCATCACGATCCCTCTGGCTTTTTTGGACCTCCGTGTTTCTGCGGAAGTGGTCCTCGGCCTTCCGGCCCTGTCACTCTACGCGGCGGCGGTCATCAGGCGGGCAGCAGAACAGAAGATGTCGGCCCTGGGCCTGGTGTCAATGAACGGGATCCTGGGCGGGATGCTGCTTGCGCTCTTCCCTCCCGCGGCGCTGGTTTTCGTGGGGATCCTGCCCCTGCTCCTGAGATACGGCGTGAGTAAAGACCGGTGTCAGAAGGTCAGCCGCTGGCTGGAGATCCATCACCTGGCCGCGGGCGATCCCTACTCCTGGAGTCGAGAATGATCGTTTTGAATGATGTGTCCTATGCCTATGAGGCCGGCAGGCCCGTGCTGGATGGTGTCCGCATCGAATTGCCTCCCGGGCTGGTCCTGCTCCTGGGCCCGAACGGATGTGGGAAGAGCACGCTGCTGAAGCTGGTCTCCGGTGTGGAGAAGCCGGATTCCGGGTCTGTCCTGGTCGACGGCAAGGATCTCTGGAAAGAGGAGATCGAGGCGCGGCACCGGATCGCCTATCTCCCCGAGCACCCGGACCTGACCCCATATGCAACCCTGGAAGAGGTGGCTGGCCTGGTGTGCCGGATGCGGGGGAGGCCCCTGGACGAGGGCCGCCGGGCCCTGGATTTCTTCGGGCTCCAGGGTGTGGCACACAACACGGTGCGTGAGCTGTCTCTGGGCCAGCGCCGCCGGGCCGTCTTTGCAGCGGTCTTCATCGGCACTCCGGAGCACATCCTCCTGGACGAACCCCTGGCCGGGATGGATCGGGCGATCAAGCCCCGGATCCTGGCATGGATCCAGGAGCAGGTCGACCGGGGAGCCCTGGTAGTTGTGGTCTCACACAACATCGAGCCCTTCCGGGATTCGGCCGCTTGTCTCATCACCGTAAAAGAGGGCCAGGCCCTGAGTTTTACCGACCTTCCCGCAGATTCTGCTGAAAGGCTCGCCCTGATCGATCGGCTGGCCCAGGGAAAGTGATCCGAGGGATAAGGAAGCAAGAATCGGGTGGCCTTCAGCTTCCCCCTGCCTTAGAATAGGCTCGAACACGAAAATCCGGATGGAGGCACCATGACACAGGACTATGACTGGGTGAGCCGGGCCCTGGAATATCTGGGCGA
>CBFDBC010000283.1:0-3897 GCA_965602945.1 uncultured bacterium
AAAAGTTAAACCCTTAGCCGCGGCAAAATATCGGCTTAGACACCGCTTTTTACCCCCATAAATGCCTGTTTAAGGCAAACCTGTGTAAGAGAGGTTTCAACTTTCTTAGAACATGGTTTTTGGGGTAAAAACTTGGCTTCTAAGCTCAAACTATGGTGCCTCTAAGGGTGTAATTATATTGGAATGAATAGTTTGTGATGGTCGGAGCATAAACCTGGAAATTGTGATATGTTAAATGGGCAAAAAGGCCGGCGGGATCGATCTGGAAAGGAGACAGCTGCCATGAAGGATGACGTGCAGGAACCGAAGCTGTTGGCTTCGGAGGACGAGGTCCGCGTGAACGAGGAGGCCCTCGCGCGCCGTGAAAAGAAGGAACCATCAGGCAAGAAGCACATGATCACACTGCGGCCGTTCTACTGCAAGGGGTGCGGGCTGTGCGTGGACATCTGCCCGACCGGCGTGCTGCTTCTCAGCGGTAACAAGCGCAGCAAATGGGGGATCACGGTCATCAAGTCCGCCCCGGATTTCTGCATCGGGTGCAGCATGTGCGAGCATCGGTGCCCAGACTTTGCCATCCTGATCGACTACGGCGATAACGTGCAGGGGAAGGAGCCGGAGCGAGCACGGACAAAGGAGGCTTCCCTTGGCTGAGCGGCAGGCCCTGCAGGGCAACACCATCGTGTCCCGGGCCGCCATTGCCGCCGGGTGTGATTTCTACGCCGGTTACCCCATCTCTCCCTCATCGGAGATCACGCATTTCATGTCCCGGGAGATGCCCCGGCTGGGGCGCGTCTTCATCCAGATGGAGGATGAGATCGCCTCTATCGGGGCCTGCATCGGGGCCAGCCTGGCCGGCAAAAAGGCCCTGACCGCTACCAGCGGCCCCGGATTTTCCCTGATGCAGGAGAACCTGGGTCTGGCGGCCATTGCCGAAGTGCCTCTGGTCATCGTGGACGTCATGCGGGGCGGGCCCTCGACCGGGCTGCCTACGCGCCCCTCACAGGCCGATCTCATGCAGATCCGCTGGGGCACGCACGGAGACCATCCTGTGATCGCACTCTATCCGGCATTCCCGGAGGAACTATACTGGGAAACCGTACGGGCTTTCAACCTGGCGGAGAAGTACTGGACCCCCGTTGTCCTGGTGCTGGACGAGACCATCGCCAAGACGCATGAGGATATCGAGATCCCGGAGTGGGACGGGACTGAGATCGAATCCCGTAAACGGATGAAACCCGATCACCTCAATATCTATGACCGCAGAATAGGGGAAAATCCGCCGCGGGTGGATTTCTTCCATGGCTATCCCATCCACATCGACGGATTGGAGCACGACTCCCACGGCTGGCCCACCTCCGACCCGGACGTCACACAGAAGATGCAGACCCTGCGCATGCACAAGGTCTTTGCTGCGATGGACGAGATCATCCACTTCAATGAATACCGGATGGAAGATGCCGAGATCCTGGTGTTTTCCTTCGGGATCTCCGCCCGCGCCGCGATGGAGTCCGTGGACATGGCCCGGGACCAGGGGATCCGCGCCGGGCTGTTCCAGTCGGTCACGATCTGGCCGTTTCCTAAGAAGGCGCTGCAGGAACGGTTCCGGAGGATCAAGAAGGTTCTTACAGTGGAACTCAACATGGGCCAGATGAAGTACGAGGTGGAGCGCGCGGCCTTCGACGACGTGGACACGCGCACCCTCGTGCGTGCCGACGGCGTGCCCTTTTCGCCGGAGGATATCCTGGAAAAGGTGAGGGAGTTCTGACCATGCGTGCCTATGAAAAATACATCCGCTTCGAGACATTTCCCCAACCCTGGTGTCCGGGCTGCGGGGACGGGATCATACTGAAGGCGGTGGCCATGGCCTTTGCCGACATGGAACTTTCCCCGGACGACATCGTCGTGGTCTCCGGGATCGGATGCTCGGGCCGTATGTCCACCTACTTCAACACCAACACGCTCCACACCACACACGGCCGTGCCCTGACCTATGCCACCGGTATCAAGCTGGCCCGGCCGGAAAAGCACGTGGTCGTGATCTCCGGTGACGGGGATGCGCTGGCCATCGGGGGCAACCACCTCATCCACGCGGCCCGCCGCAACATCGGGATCAAGATGATCCTCATCAACAACGGGGTGTACGGCATGACGGGTGGGCAGCTTTCGCCCATGACGCCGCAGCTGTTCCAGACCGCCACCACGCCCTACAAGAACATCGAACCCAAGTTCGACATCGTGGACCTGCTCATCGCCTCCAAGGTGTCGTTCGTGGCCCGGGAAACGGTCAACCGCCCTTTCCCGCTCAAGGAAGTCATCCGAAAATCGTTCCTGCATAAGGGATTTTCCGTGGTCGAGGCGATCAGCAACTGCCACGTCAACCTGGGGAGGAAGAACCGCATGCGGTCGGCCCTGTCCATGACGAGGTGGATCGCCGAAAAGACCGTGACCAAGTACGATTATGAAAAGATGACCGCAGAGGAGAAGGAACACAAGTACCCGGTGGGGATCCTGACGGCGGATGAGGACAGGATGGAGTACTCGGACCTGTATCACAAGATCGTCATGTCGGCGGTCGAGGGAGAGGGGAAAGAAGGAGGCCGGGGATGAGCCGCTACGAGATCCGGTATGCTGCCGTCGGAGGGCAGGGTATCGTGACAGCTGGATCCCTGTTGATGGCGATCGCCGTGGAAAAAGAAAACCGGCACGCGGTCGGAAGCCCCACCACCACCTCGGCGGTGCGGGGCGGCGCCACCAAGGTGGATGTCATCATCTCCCCGGATAAGATCCTTTTTCCCCAGGCAAAGGCCATCGATTTCTTCCTCTGTACCTACCAGAAATCCTACGATCAATACCGGGATCGGATCAAACCCGACGCGGTCGTTGTCCTGGACACAAACCTCATCACCAAGGTGGGTGATACCGGAAGCTGGAAACTGCACAAGATCCCCATCATCCAGGAGACCAAGAGCCGGCTGGGGAATGTCATGCTGACCTCGGTCGTGACGCTGGCCATCACCCAGGAGCTCACGGGTGTGGTCGAGTATGACAACCTTGTGGACTACATCCGGGAGTGGGCGCCCGAAGGGCTCCGGGATCTCAACCTGAAGGCCGTCGAGGTGGGCCGGCAGTTAGTAAGGAAGGGGGAATCAAGATGAGTTGGACAGAGGATCCGACCCTGCGGGTGAGCCTCCTCCCGAGGGACACCAACAAGCACGGGTCGATATTCGGCGGAGTGATCTTGAGCCACATCGACCTGGCCGCGGCCGTCGAGGCCCGGAAGACCACGGGTGCCAAGAACATCGTCACCGTGGCCATGGACAAGGTCGTGTTCCACAAACCCGTGTTCGTGGGCGATGTGGTCAGTTTTTACACCAGAACGCGGAAGGTCGGCCGCACTTCGGTCACGATCGAGGTTGTGGTCGAGGCCTCCCGGGCCGACACCCAGGAGACGGTCCGGGTGACTGAGGCTGAGGTTGTTTTCGTGGCCGTGGATCAGAACTGGAATCCAGTGGCCGTGAATAATCCAGGTTAAAACAAAAAAGGATAAAAAAGGGGCCTGTCCCCTTTTTATTATTCGATGATGGACTGGTAGACCAGGAGCTTGAACCGGTTACCCATGTTCAGATGGTAGTGCGGCGAGAGCTGGGACATGGCGATGGCGATGAGCTCCTCCTCGGGATCGATGAAAAAAGTGGTGTTGAAGATCCCCGCCCGGCGGGGGGTCCCCGCTGACTCGGTCGCTCCCGAGTCTGCCTGTGGCGGGTGGCGGGCGAGCCCTCCCTCGACATTGGGGTCATGGAAGGGGAGTCAGAGTACCAGTTCTTCGAGGTCGCCGGCGCCGTCCGGATGCCAGATGGTCGAATCGTAGTGGCCAATAGTGCCTCGGGGGAGATCCGG
>CBFDBC010000284.1:0-3831 GCA_965602945.1 uncultured bacterium
TCCGGGAACGAAACCTGGAGGCATCGAAATGGGTCACCGGGCCCACACCGTTGCGTCCTTTCTGCAAGCCTTCCCAGAATTCTTCCAGGCCGAGTCCGATCGGGGAAACCACGCCGAGTCCTGTTAAAACGACTCGATGTTCTGTCCGTACTCGTGTGTCACTCGTCATGATCAGCCGGCCTTCTCGATTCTCCTCAGCAAAGAAAGACTATTTTAGCAAAGGAAGTCAGGATATTCCAATATAAATTCCCAAATCTCATCCGGGATCATTCACGAGGATTACTGCTCTTCGATACAGTAGAGGTTTTCGAATCCGTGCAGGAATATCTGATCGCCCACAATGGCGGGCGAGGCGTGAAAACTGTCTTCGAGCTGATTCTTGGCCAGGAGCTTGAATTCGGCCCCGTGTGCCACCACGAACATGGCGCCCTTCTGGCTCAGGATGTAGACGCGGTCCCGGGCCCCCACCGGAGACGTATACAGGTTTCCGAAACCCTCCATCCGCTGCCCGGTGTAAAAGGGCTCCCCGGTCTTGATGTTGAAACACGACAGGATCCCGTTGTTGGACCGCAGGAAGTAGAGTTTGTCCCCATAGAGCAGCCCGGAAGGAGTGTAGGAGGTTTCTTTGCCGTCATAGCTCCAGACGATGGCATCCGTACCGGTGATGTCTCCCTTGGCCCCGGACAGCCGGATGGCCAGCAGGGCATTCCCGCGGAATCCGCTCATGGCGTACAGGATGCCATCGGCCACGGTGGGGGTGGGGATGACATTCCGGGTCATCCCGCCGCACTGCCAGATCAGCTCGCCTGAATCGAAATCATAGCTGCGGATGAGCTTTGTGGCGCTGGTTATGACCTGCAGCCTGCCGTCCACCTCAACCACGATGGGCGTGGACCACGAGGTTTCCTCTTCACGCTCCACTACCCAGATATCCTTCCCGGTTTTTTTGTCCAGGGCATAGAGGAACGAATCCTCGTTGTGATCCCAGAGGACGATGATCTTGTCTCCATACAGGGCCGGAGAGCTGCCCTCCCCGAACTGCATGTGCTTTTTCAGCTGGCCGAAATCCCTCTCCCATTTGATGCTGCCGTCGGCTGCGTTCAGGCAGAACAGGCCGCGGGAGCCGAAGTAAGCGTACACATACTCGCCGTCGGTCACGGGGGAGTGCGAGGCCCAGCTGCCCAGCTCATGTGTGGCCTCTTCAGGGACCTCCTCCTTCACCGTCTTCTGCCAGATGACATGGCCGTCACCGCGGTCGAGACACAGGACATCGAACTTGTGTTTGATGTCTGTTTTCCGGCTGGGCATGCCCCGCCGGCCGCCCTGTTCCCCTTCTTTTGCCGCAGGCTTTGCCTCCGACTCGAGGGGCACGGCCGTGTGGATGAAGATCCTGTTCCCCCAGATGATGGGGGTGGAATGCCCCCGTCCCGGGATCGCAACCTTCCACTTGATGTTCTGGGTCTCGCTCCACTCCAGAGGAGGGTTTCCGTTCGCCGAGACCCCGTTCATCTGGGGTCCCCGCCACTGGTGCCAGTAGTTATCGGATCCGGAGGGATCCTGCGCTGCGGCAATCACGAAAGCCACAACCAAAAGCAGTCCGAAAACAAAGCTGATTCTTTTCATTCACCTGTCCTTTCTTATTGAAGTTCATTCAAATGTTCTTTCTGTTTAGATGTGTCACACGGGCTCATTCTTCCACATTATGCATTTCTACATTAGCTATTCACGAAAACATGCGCTATTCACGATTTACTCACTAATACAATACAAGTGGGTCTCCGTCCGGATGAATATCTGCTTGCCGGACACGGCCGGGGAAGCGAGGGTGTAGGAACCGTCGAGTTCGCTGGTGGCCAGTATCTTGAACTCCGGCCCGGTCGTGACCACCGTGGTGACGCCCTGTTCGTTCAGGATGTACATCCGCCCCTCGGATATGATCGGGGAAGCGCTCACTATTCCCTCCCGTGTCGTCTCCGGGCCGTAGACCACGGCCCCGGTCTTGGGATTCAGGCAGGTCACCATGCCCCGGTCATCCACCAGGTAGAGGTAGGTACCGTCGCAGATGGGAGACGGGACATCGGGCGCGCCCGATCCCTCATACTTCCAGGCCAGGTGGCTCTCCGAGATGTCGCCCGTGCCCCCAACCCTCAAGGCCAGCAGGGGTTTTTGCCGCGTAGGAGCATAGATGAGATCGCCGTTGATGATGGGGGTTCCGACAATGCGGTAGTTGGGCCGGTTCAGGGGATTCAGCCCCGCGGCCCTCCAGATCTCCTTGCCGGTCCCAGGGTCATGGCCCGTCACATAGTCGCCGCCCGAGATGATGATCCGGGTTTTCCCGCCGTGTTCCAGCAGAACCGGCGTGGTGTAGGCGTCCGGAGACTCTCTCTGGGCATCCGTGGGCCGCTCCTGATGCCAGTTCACCTTTCCAGTCAGGGCGTCCAGGGAGACGATGTAGGAGGGATCGTCGGTCTTCATCCCATGCAGAACCTCGATGATCAAGCTGCCGTCGTAGAGCAGCGGGGACGAGGCATAGCCCCAATTCAGCCCGAAGGCTCCATAGTCTGCCTGCAGGTCTTTCTTCCAGATCTCTTTGCCTTCCATGTCGAAGGCCGTGACGATCCCGGTCCCGGTGACGATCCAGACGTGCTTGCCATCGGTCACCGGTGAAGGTGTGGCATCGTTCTGCTTGCGGTGGATCTGGTTCTTGTTGTCCAGCTCCCGCTGCCACAGAACCTTGCCGTCCTGTTTGGAGATGCAGAACAGAAAGAGCTCCGGACCCCCGGCGCTCCGGCTGGCCCTGCGCCGGCTGCGGCCCTGACCTTGGGTGGGCTCAGCCTTGGGTACTCCCGGCTTAGCTTCAGCCCGGGAAGGCGAGGTCACGAACACCCGGTTCCCCCATATGATGGGCGTGGCCGCGCTCCAGGACGGCAGCGCCGTCTTCCATCGGATGTTCTCCGTCAGGCTCCACTTGAGGGGCAGGCCGGTGCCGTCGACGATCCCGTTCTGGTGCGGTCCCCGCCACTGCGGCCAGTTGTCACCAGCCTCGGACGCGCCGCTCAACACCGTAAGAATCAGCACGAGTGATACGAACATGATATTTTTTCTCAATGTCACTGTATTCCTCCTCGTTCTTTCCGAATATTTTCCCTCTTTGCCTATATTCCCTCTCCCTATTCCCTCCGCAGGGCCGCGAGCAGGTTCTGCCTGGTTCCCCGGCGGACCGCGGTGTATGTCCAGATCCCGCCGTTGAGCAAAACGATCACCAACAGGATCAGTAGAGTCGCATAGGGGATCCCGGATCCGGGTGCCAGCAGTGATGGCAGCGTGGCCAGCAGGGCCGCCAGCAGGCCGAGCAGGATCCCGGCCAGGAGCAGCGCCAGGTGCTCGGATAGGACCAGGGCCTGGAGCGACCGCCGGCTGAAGCCGACGGCGCGGAGCAGCGCCAGCTCGCCCAGGCGCTCCCTCACGTTGCGGGACACGACGATTCCGATCCCGACGCTCCCCAGCACAAGGCCGAAGCTCCCCAGGATCAGGAAGATCGCGAGATAGGTGTTCTCCACCTGGTTGAACTCAGCCAGGCGGTCCGAGGTCGGCACCAGGTCCATCCCCTGGTCCTGCATGGCCCGGGAGATGTCTCCGGCAGTCTGGGAAAGGTCCTCACGCGGAGCATCGATCAGGAAGAGCCGATACCCGCTCAGGGAGGGATATTTCTCGAGGAAATGCCTCTCCGAGACGATGAGGCTGCCTTGGAATACCGAGTTGGCCAGCCCCCCGATCAGCCGGATTGAGAAGGGCTCACCCTTCTCATCCCGGTAGGTCAGTGTGTCCCCC
>CBFDBC010000285.1:0-3778 GCA_965602945.1 uncultured bacterium
CCTGGAGGCCGTGACCCCGGGTGAATTCAAGACCGGGGGAGAGGGCCTGGTCGTCCGCTACGGGGTGCATGACAGCCCCTTCGGGAAGTGCCTCCTCGGGACCACCGATCGCGGCGTATGTTGGCTTTCCTTCCAGGTCCAGGACGATCCATACCACCGTGTGCACGAGATACAGGAGTTCTGGCCGGGGGCCCGCATGGAGGAGGATCCGGCTTCGACCCGGGCCCTGGTCGAGAGGATCTTCGCGTTCCAGACCCGGGATGCAGGACCGCGGATCCCCCTGTTCGTCAAGGGCACAAATTTCCAGATCAAGGTCTGGGAGGCACTGCTGAAGATCCCCGAAGGCTGCGTCGTCTCCTACGGGGACCTGGCCCTCCGGCTCGGGGCCCCGCGCGCCGGGCGGGCGGTCGGCAACGCCGTGGCCTCCAATCCCATCGGTTATCTCATCCCCTGCCACCGCGTGATCCGCGGCATGGGGACCTTCGGCCGCTATGGTTCGGGCCGGACGCGCAAACGGGCCCTTCTGGGATGGGAAGCGGCACACCGCTCCACCTGACGGCCCTTCTCATTTCAGGCTGGAGTTGTTACAATGAAAGGGCACATTATCTGGCCTTCCAGTGCGGACAGAATGACGGTATCCAGGATCAAAAACGCAACGCTGTGGGTGTGTTTCGCCCTGCTTTTATCCGGCTGTTCGGCCCTCTCCCGACCGGACCTCGACCCGGAAAGTCAGTCCTTTTACGAGACCGCCCGCCTGATCATGACCAAAGAGGAATCCCGGATCTTCACCCATCTCCCGGATGCCGGATCGCGGGCGGAATTCATCCAGGATTTCTGGGACAAGCGCGATCCGGACCGCTTCACCGAGATGAACGAGTTCCAGGATGAATTCTACCGCAGGATCGACTACGCCGGCCGGCGCTTTATGGAGGGAATCCCCGGGTGGAAGACCGACCGGGGCCGCATGTACATCTACTTCGGACCTCCGGACAAGACCGACCGTTATCCCGTCATGGACAATCCCGATGTCAAAGGCATGGAAGTATGGTACTACTACCGCTATGGTTTCGCGCTCCGCTTCCTGGACGAGGAGGGGACCGGATCCTACACGCTCGATCCTTATTATGGGATCGCCGGAGATTTCTTCCACGCGGTGGAACAGGTCAAGCTGGGGATGCTGCCCGGCCTGGATCAGCGGTTCCAGAAAAAGTTCGTAGATTTTGAGGCTGAATATTTTTCCCTGGAAAAAAAGGTCAGGATCGTCTTCCCCGCCGCCGCGGTGGTCTTCACTGCCAGGGAAAGCTCACTCCAGGCGGATTTCGTGGTGGAGTTTTATATATATACCCGTAGCGGACAGAAGATCCAGCGGTTTCGCAGGGAATTCCATTTCGAGAAACCGGAATCCGAGGTCACGAATCTTGAGGAGATCGTTTTCGATGTGCCGCTCGAGCTGGGGAAGGGAAAATACACGCTGGATATCACGCTCGAAGGTTCTGGCCTGTCCAAGAGCCGGAAAATTTTCGAGATAATCCATAAATAGAGACGAGGATCATGCGTACACGACACACCTTCGCTTCAATTCTGTTCTTCCTGTGTTTGCTCATCACCGCAGGCATTCCCCTTCGAGGGATCCAGGTGATGGAGAAAGACCTGCCGGTGCATTATCGGGATTTCCTCGATCTCACACGCTACATCGCCCTTGCCGAAGAGCAGGAGGTATTCCTGCGGCTCGACAGCGATAGGGACCGAGATGCCTTCATCCGGACTTTCTGGAAGCAGAGGGACCCGACTCCCGGAACGCCGCAGAACGAATACCGGGAAGAGCACATGCGGCGCTTCAATCACGCCAACAAGTTCCTGGGCCGGACCACTCCCCGGATGGGCTGGCAGACCGACCAGGGTCACATTTACATCGTCCTGGGCCCTCCCGTCAGTATCGATCGTTTCCTTGGATCCAGTGACGTGTATCCTGCGGAGGTGTGGTCCTATTACGGGGATGAGTCCAAAGGGCTCCCCGCACACTTTGTGGTGGTCTTCTATAAGCGGCGGGGAGCCGGGGAATTCGTCATCTACAATCCCGCCGCTGACGGGCCCGGAAGCCTTTTAATTCGCAACGAAGGATTCGATCCCGCCAACTATGAGCAGCTCTACCGGCAGATCGAGGAGGTGGCCCCCACCCTGGCTCCGGTCGTGCTGTCGATGATCCCCGGGATAGTCCGTTCGATTTTCACCCCTCGCTGGATTCCCATCAGATCATGACCAGCATCTTCGATTCTCCCTCCAGGGATGTGAATGTCACCTACGCCACGCACTTTCTGGATTACAGAGGTATGGTCAGCACGGATTACATGACCAATTACGTAGAGAGCGCGGCCCAGCTGGCGGTGTTTCCCGATCCGGTGCTGGGATTGGAATTCGTGCATTTCGCCATTGTCCCGGAACGGGTTTCCGTGGACTATTTCGAAGCCCGGGACCAGTACTACTGCAATTTCAAGCTCACGGTCAGCCTGCGGCGGGATGACGAGATCATTCTCCAATATTCCAAGGACCTCCCGGTCTACATCCTGCCGGACGAGCTCGAAAATGTCCTGGCGCACGGCCTGTCCATCGAGGACAGTTTCCCGGTCGCACAGGGAGAGCACCGCCTGATCGTGCTGGTCCAGAATTCCGTGCAGAAGGAATTCTGTCTGTACGAGCGGGACATCCATATCCCCGCGGGCACGGATCGGGTGCGTGTGTACGGCCCCTTCCTCGGGCACGGGTTTCAGGATTATGTGCAGGATCTTCATATCCCCTTCAAGGTGAGAGATAAAAAGCTCCTGCTGGATCCCCGATCCACCTTTTCCCGGCAGGACGACTTCTGCGTTCGAACCCTCCTCGGCAATGTCTCCGAGGCGCTGTGGAGCACAGCGCGACTGGAGGTCCGGATCAGCGGCCTGAGGGAAACCGATCCTTCACTCAAGTCATTCTCCCGGAACCTGCGGGACATGCCTTTCGGCCGCATCCTGAATTTTGAGGCCTCTTTTCCCGTGGAGGAGCTGACGCCGGACTACTACACGGTCCAGGTAGCCGTGATCGACGGGGACGGCGGAGAAATCACGCAACAGGAGGGCCGTTTCATCGTCTCCCCGGAGGCGGAGATCCCGCATCCCATGGCGAACGCCAAGGGCTTCCGCCATTCAGATCGTTTCCTCTACACGTATATGCTGGCCTCCCAGTACGATAAGCTGGATGACCCGGCCAAGGCCGAGGCCCTCTTTGCCGAGGGTTATCACATGCGGCCGGAATACCAGCGGGGCATTGTGGACTTCGCCCGTTTCCATCTCAAGGCCGGAAATTTCGAACAAAGCCTGGATCTCGTCGAACGGCTGCGTGAAGCGGAGTCATTCCGGTTCGAGTACCATCTGATCAGAGGCCTGGCGTTCCAGGGGATGCAGGAATATGATCGGGCGGTCGAGAGCCTCCTCCAGGGAAACGCCGCGTATAATGCGGATACGGAGCTGTTGAATGCCCTGGGATTCTGCTACGATAGGATCGGCGAACCCCAGAAAGCACTGGAAGTACTACGGGCTTCTCTCCGGTTGAACCCGGAGCAGCAGAGCGTGCGGGACCTGATCGCGCGGATCGAGAAGGAACGTTAGGGCCCCGCCGAACCTGGTTGTCTGAATCCTTGGAAAAAAAAAGGCCGGAGGGCAGACCGCCCTCCGGCCTTTTGAACCTGTGTCTAGAAATTGAAGCGGATCCCGAAGCGGAGTATGCGGGGCTTGGTGTACTGGAT
>CBFDBC010000286.1:0-3732 GCA_965602945.1 uncultured bacterium
CTGTTGAAGATACGGTCCGTCGCCTGCTCCGTCAGGGTCTTGACCACGAAGTTGTCGGGGCAGGTGCCTTTTTTGGCGCGGGACGGGTACCTGCGCCCAGGCATCCGGCCGCCCGCATCGATGAAAACGACGCCGGCCGCGTCTTTATCGACCGCGGTCTTGATCTTGGCATCGAGGGTCTGGAGTTTTTTGTCCAACTCGTCCATGAAATCCGGAGCCCCCGGCAGGAGCACGACGACCTTGCCCTTCAATTCCAGGCCCTCGTAGTCGTCCCACTTATACTGCTTGGACACCAGGCCGTATCCCGCGAAGACCAGATCTCCGCGTGCCGTGCCGGAGCCGGTCCACATGTTGGGCCGGAAATCCGCGCCCCGGCCCGGTACCAGGACGGCTCGATCCGGGCGGATGATCTCCAGTCGCGTGGGAGGCTCGAAGTGCTGCCAGTTCTTGAACTCGACCTCCTGGAAATAGCTCCCCTTATCGCCGCCGGGCTTCAGCCCGAACTCCTTCATCTTCCGAGCCACGTATTCGGCGGCCTTCAAGTATTCGGGGGTTCCGGATTTGCGGCCCTTGAAGGAGTCCGAGGACAGGTATTCCACATGTTTCCAGGCTTTCTGGCCGTCTGGTCCGGTCTGCGCCCGGAGCATCAGGCCGTTCACAGGGACAAGACACAGGCATAGAACAAGCGGCAGGTATTTTTTCATGGCAGGGCTCCTTCAAGGTCGATCATGGCCGAAAACAGTACATTATACTCGTATCCGTTTGGAAATTAAACGCCTGTCGAGTTCATACACCCTCATCCGAAAATTGGATACGTGTGAAGCACTCCGGGATGTGCGAGTCGTACACACCGTGCGGATTGAATGACCACCCGGGCGAGCGCCCGGACTTGAGCCCGCTGTACTCCAGGGCTTCGAAACGGGAGAAATCCAGACGCCAGACATCCCCCCTTTCGGGAGGCAGGGAACGATCCCCCGCGAGTCCCTTCATGCCTTCCCAGGGAAAGGCCAGCTCCACAGTCCAGCCCCGGTCCACATCGGAGGCGTCGTTCAACGTGCCCTGCACCTGAACCGCAGCCTGCAGACCAGGGAAGTCCCAGTCCATGAAAGCCCAACGCCGTCCCCTGGGATGTTTTCCGTAGCGCAGTTCGTCCTGGAAGCCTCCCAGCACGTCCACCGTCCGGCTCAGGAGGTCGAATTCGGGAGTGTCGAACCGGCTGCTTCTGGCGTAGGCGTCCTGCCAGATGTAGAAGACCTCGTAGACGGTTCCCAGCGCGTTGATCTGAAATTCGTAGTAGCAGTCCTCTCCCGCGATAAATATCTCGATGTCGTTCTCGAGGTAGACAGGTGAATCGCGCTCTGTAAAGCGCGCTCTGACATCGGGTTCTTCCACCCAGAAGGCGATGTAAAGATGGTCATCGTCCCAGAGAGCGGCCATGCGTGTGTCCCAGAAACCGGGGGCCCCGGTCACCATGTCCACGAACCGGGGGGAGCGTGGGGCCCTGGCCCAGCAGGTCTCCTCCAACCGACCGTCGATCACGATCTTTTCTCGTGTCCTCAAGCAGGTGTAATCGCCGATCCTGTCTTGCCCGCATCCGTACCTTCTGTTCATTTCCCCTCTCTCATTGTGAATTATTCATAAAGAATGTCGACACTTTCAGACGAAGTATTGTAATCACAATCCCCGGTGGGAACACAAGCATTTAATCATACCGCGAGCAATTCAAAAACCATGATGATTTGTAGATCAGTCTGGCAAACTGATAAGGAAGCCGTCCGGAGGCGAGCGGGCATGAACAAAACGCCCGTTTCGTTCGTAGATAGAAGTGGAGGCGATTCACAGTGAAAATCATACTTTGGCTTATCCTTCTGGTGCTGTGCTGGCCGCTGGCCCTTCTGCTGCTGTTCCTGTATCCCCTTGTCTGGCTGCTCATGCTGCCATTCCGCCTGATCGGGATCACGGTCAACGCTCTGTTCGACTTCATAAAGGCCCTCTTCGGGCTGCCGGCCCGCATCCTGCGCGCATAAGCAGGTACCTTTCGGGCGATTGTGCTGCCAGGCATCAATCGGCCGGAGTGAATTCCTTGATGGTTTTGGGGCTTTAGTGAATGTTGAACCCATGGTAGAATAAGCGGCATCATGGGTATCCGAGACAAGATCTTTCACAGGCACTCCGCCCCTGAGGGCGAGGAAGAAAACGCCGGTCAGCCTCCCTCCATGAACAGACGTGTGTGGCGGCTGGTCCTGATCACCGCCGGGGGAAACCTCTTCCTGTGGGCTTTCAATCAGTTCTTCGGATTCGATGCGCCCCTCCTGGCTTTGACAGCGGGATTGTCGGCCCTGATCGTGTGGGCCGTGGCGGTACGCATGCTGCTTCTCGATGCCCGCTTCAAAATTTTCTGGCTGCTCTGGCTGTCGGGAGGCCTGACCCTGCTGCCGGCCCTGCCGGACACGGCGGGCATCTGGGTGGCTTCCGCCGCTTTTGCGTGGGTATTCCTGCTGTTCCGGAAGTACAAACCCTATTCCCACCTGACGCCCAGGCGGAGGGCGGCGCTGTTTCTGATCGCCTTCCTGATGCTCTGCCTGCTCATCTTTGGGATGCTGACATCACGCCAGGAAGAGGTCCAGATCCAGATTTCCCAACAGTCAGTCGAAACAACGGAACTTCCGGCCAACACGTTCGCTGCATTGGGGAAAAATCTGTTTTTCTACGGCATTAGCGCGCTGCAGACTTTGTGGTTCCTGAGCTTGTTCCACCTCTTTTTCCGCATCCGCCTGCACTTCATGCGACTGCGCCCCAAGCTGGCGGTCAGCGCCTTCCTCCTGGTCCTGGTGCCCATGTTTCTGGTCACGGTGATGGGACTCCTGACGCTCTATGGAACCCTGGGAGAGAGCCGGGCCATCCGGGCCTCTAACATCCTCATCGACTGGGCCGAACAGGCGCTCCGGGACCCGAACTTCGTGCACGGCCTGTCATCCGATTCCTTTGCCTTTAGCGAGGGCCAGGGATTCACACACCGGCAGGGGGATATTCCCCCCGGGCTCCCATCTTTCATCGAGGCCGTAAAGGCCCGCGATTTCGGATTCGCGCAATGGGATCCCGGCCTCACGGGCGCCTATTTCCGCATCCAGGAGGAGCTGTGGTTGGTGGGATTGAAGATACAAGACACCGTCGGCTTCTCCCTGTGGGGGGGGCACATCGATGCGGCCGTGATGGACCGGCTGGCCCGCATCCTGCACAGTGATTTCAAGATCTCCTATTCCGACACGCTGAGTTTCGGTACCGGAGAAGGGGAGAGTATCAACTCTATCGATGTGCAGCGCAAGGACCGGCCTCCGGGCATCTATGGGAGGCTTAGGCCGAGGCAGGAGGTGCAACCGGGACCCAAGCCGGAACCGTCTTTCTGGAACCGCAGCCTCTACTTCGGCGTGTCCAGCATCTCGCTCATGACCTATGACTCGGGCCGGTTTGCCTGGGAAACCGTGCTGATCCTGCTCGAGGGCAGCATATCGGACATCGCAGAGGAGCTGGCCGCCAGCAGGAATCCTCTGAGCCAGGCGGTCCTCGTCCTCCTTCTGGTTCTGGCCATCCTGCTCCTGATCCTCGAGATGTTCGCGTTCTATTTTGGCGTGAGGATCACGTCCGGGATAACCTCCGCCCTCCGGGTCCTGCACCGTGGCACACGGCGCATCGCCGAAGGGGACCTGGACGCCCGCATCGAGCTTCCCAACG
>CBFDBC010000287.1:0-3691 GCA_965602945.1 uncultured bacterium
TGACCAAGACAAGCATTCCCACCATCCTGCTTGGCTCCTCGCTCTATTCCCTGGTGCTCACCTCCCTGCGCACGATCCTTCATCTGGCCCTGGCCATCGTTCTCTTCGGCATGCAGCTGGGCACCGTGAACTGGCTGGGGTGCATCGTCGTGTTTTTCCTGACCTGTGTCTGTTTCCTGAGCATCGGTATCCTTGCCGCCAGCTTCATCATGGTCTACAAGATGGGTAATCCCTTTTCCTGGGTATTCGGTTCCGTAGCCGGGCTCATGGGAGGAGTGTTTTTTCCCATCTCCGTGCTCCCGGATTGGCTGCGGTGGGTGTCCTATGTGCTCCCCATCACCTATTCGCTGGAAGGGCTGCGGCTCAGCCTTCTCAGCTCCGCCGGCTTCGCGGAGATCCTGCCGAATATACTCGCCTTGGGAATGTTTGGCGGGGTCCTTTTTCCTCTGAGCCTGGTCGCCTTCCGCCTGGCGGTGATCAAGGCGAAACGTGACGGCACGATCACTCACTATTGACACCGGGAGGTGTCCCCTCTCAAGGATCCGGCGTTGAATCCCTTTTTCCGTGTGCCTGCTATTCTTGACAGCGCAAAGACCTATCTTTTATAGTATGGTGTCTTTCCCGGGGAAAAAAGAGACGGGATTATTTCATGACAGAGTATGTGAAGAAAAAGAAGCTGGACACCATGCCTCGAATTCCGATCATGGGAAGTCTCGATCTCACATATCGCTGTAACAACGACTGCCTGCACTGCTGGCTGCGGATTCCGCCGGATTCCCCGGAAAAAGACCGGGAGTTGTCGATCGACGAGATCAGGCACGTGGTGAAAGAGGCGCGCCAGCTGGGATGCCGTAGTTGGTCTATCTCCGGCGGCGAACCCATGCTGAGGCCGGATTTTTACGAGATCTTCGATTTCATCACCTCGCACAGCAGCGATTACACACTCAACACCAACGGGACGTGCATCACGCCCCGGACCGCTCAACTCTTGAAGCGGAAAGGGAGCAAAATGGTGGCCATATATGGGGCAACGGCCGATGTCCATGACCGTGTCACGTGCCTGCCAGGCTCCTTTGAATCGGCTATGCGGGGTTTTGCCTATCTGAAAGAGGCGGGCGCCGGCTTCACGGTCCAGATCGTTCCCATGCAGGAGAGCTCTTTCCAACTCCAGGCTATGGAGGATCTGGCGAAATCTCTGAGCCACGACTATCGGATCGGCGCGGCCTGGTTCCATCTGTCCGCCTGCGGGGACCCGCGCAAGAACCGGGAAATCCGGGAACAGCGGCTGCCCCCGCGAACGGTGGTGGAGCTGGACACGCCCGATCCTTCCTCCGAGGAGTCATCCCAAAACCCGGATACGGAGCATTATTCCCATGGAGAGGAAGATGACCGTCTTTTCGCAGGTTGTGTCCAGGGTAGGCGGGAATTTCATGTCGATCCCTACGGCTCCATGTCTTTCTGCAGTTTCGTGAAAGATCCCCAGCTTCGTTATGACCTGAGGCGCGGGAGTTTTCAAGAGGCGTGGGATGTATTTATCCCCTCCTTGTCCGGTAGAGTCAAAGGCGGGAAGGAGTACCTGGAGAACTGCGGCGCCTGCGAGAACCGGAGTGAGTGCCGCTGGTGCCCTGTTTTCGGTTACCTGGAGCATGGGCGCTTTTCGGCCAAGGTGGAATACCTGTGTGATGTGGCCGAAGAAGAATCGCGGTACAAGAAAGAGTGGATCAAGGATCACCGGAGATACTATGGGATTGCGGGGATAACGGTTAAAGTGGAATCGGACCTCCCCATCACCGAATCCACCTTCGATCCCAAATTCGAACCTTTCAGAATGGAGAAGCCAGGCGATGATGTGATCTCCATCCGGCATCATTTCTCCCTCCCCCGGTTGAGAAATCAGGATATGGGTACCGAAGTCTACCGCCGGTCCCCTTGGGCGATCTACAGGAACGGCTCATCCTGGATCTACCTGGGGATACCTCCCCAGGAGGGGGAAAAGAAGATAGACCGCCTGGCCGTGATCAATGACAGCCACACGCGTGTCCGGATTTTCAGCCCTGACGAGAAACTTTTCCGGCAGGGAAGACTGAGCTCGCTCACCATGTTCCCCACCGATCAGATCCTTTTGGCCAGGATCCTGGCGGATCGGGAGGGCTGTTATATCCATTCCAGCGGTGTCAAGATGGATGGGAAGGGCTTCCTGTTCGTGGGGCACTCTGAAGCCGGGAAATCCACTACCGTCAATATGCTGAAGGGGAAAGCGGAGATTCTGTGCGACGACCGCATTATAGTCAGAAAAATGGCCGAAGAGTTCAGGATCTACGGAACCTGGAGTCATGGGGATGTGCCCGATGTCTCGGCGGCCTCAGCGCCTCTGCGGGCGATCCTCTTCTTGAAGCAGTCTCAAGACAACCGCATCGTTCCCGTCGACGATAAAAAGGAATCGGTGCAAAATCTTCTGGCGTGCCTGGTCAAACCCTTTGAAACCTCGGATTGGTGGGAAAAATCCCTGTCATTTATCGAAATATTGGTGAAAGGCGTACCCTGCTATACCATGTATTTCAATAAGAGCGGCGAGATCATCGAGTCCCTTCGCTCGCTATAACGTCCATGAACGAAAACAGCTACGCCATCAAGAGATCGATCCTTGAGTCTTCTCTCTGGAAAAAAGGCCGGAAACCTTTGGATCGCATCGATCTTGAGCTCACAGAGCGCTGCAATAATAACTGTGTCCACTGCTGTATCAATCTTCCCGCCGATGACAGGGCGGCCGAGGCCAGGGAACTTTCCACCGCCGAGTGGAAGTCCCTGCTCGAACAGATGGCATCTGTCGGATACCTGTCGATCCGGTTTACGGGGGGCGAGCCGCTGCTGAGAGAGGATTTCGAGGAGCTTTATATGGCGGCCCGGCGCCTTGGATTGAAGGTGATACTCTTTACCAACGCCACCTTGATCACTCCGCACCTGGCGTCTCTATTTTCCCGGATTCCTCCTCTTGAGAAAATCGAAGTTTCCGTGTACGGCATGCACAAGGAATCCTATGAAGCCGTAAGCCGTGTGCCGGGCTCGTTCGAGGCGGCCCGGCGCGGCATCGATCTGCTGCTGGAAAATGATGTTCCTTTCGTGGTGAAAGGGACCCTGCTTCTACCCACTCTCCCTGAGGTCGAGGAGTTCGAAGCCTGGGCCGCCACCATTCCCTGGATGGACGAGCCGCCCAAGTATTCCATGTTCCTCGATCTCCGTTCCCGCAGGGATTCAGAGGAAAGGAATCGCTTGATAAGAAAGGTCCGGCTCACTCCGGAAGCAGCGATCAAAGTTCTGGCACGAGACAGGGAGAGCTACGAAAAGGGTATGCGGGAATTCTGCATGAAATTCATGTATCCCACCGGAGATGAACTGTTGGCATGCGGTGCAGGTCACGGAGGAGGATGTGTGGATGCGTACGGCCGGATGCAGCTCTGCATGATGCTGAGACATCCGGATATGGTGTATGATTTAAGCAATGGATCTCTCAGGGATGCCCTGGAGAATTTCTTTCCGCGTATAAAGACGGCGCGCGCATCCGCCCCTGAGTACCTGGAGCGGTGTGCCCGGTGCGTCATCAAGAGTTTGTGCGAACAGTGTCCGGCCAAATCCTGGGCGGTGAGCGGGAACCTGGAGACACCGGTGGAATATTTCTGTGAAGTGGCACACT
>CBFDBC010000288.1:0-3667 GCA_965602945.1 uncultured bacterium
GCCCCAGCTGGAATGTGTAGGCGTTCCGTGTGCAGTTCTCGGACATGGTGTAGGGGTTCCCGGCCTGGAGGTTCCATCCCGAAGGATAGTTGCGGTTGGGGTCGGGGCCGCCGATGTCGTCCTCGTTGATCTGGCCGTCGCCGTCGTTGTCATAGCCCTCGCCTCCGAGGCGGCGGAAGCGCTGGACATCTTCTTTGGGACCGTCGATGGGGACGAAGCGGCGCTTATCGGCCGAGAGCTTAAGGGTTCCGTTGGGGTCTTCGATGTACATGTTGGAGAGCTCGCCGTCGCCGTCCACATCCTCGGTGCGGTCCTCGTCGTAGAGGCCGTCCCCGTCGTTGTCTTCGGGCCGGAAGGGCTCCCTCGGGTTGTTGGGCGTGTTGGGGTGGACCGCATAGGACTCGTTGGCATCCACGTTGAGGCCCGGGAGGATGTAAAATGTGCAGTTGTTGAGCAGCTCGTGCACATAGGGGTCGTAGTCATAGCGCGTCAGCAGGTACCATGTTATGTAGAGCGAACAGGTGATGCCGTTGACCTCGTTGCCGTGTACGGCCCCGTCCACCCACATGGCCGGTTTTTCTGTGTGCTTCCCCGTCGATTTGGCGGTCAAGGTTAGGAGGTACTGGTCGCGGCCCATGCGGCTCTTGCCTATGCTCTCGATATCTGCCAGCTGCGGGTACTTCTTCTGGATTTCGTGCATGATCTTGGTCCACTCGGCGTAGGAGTAGTACCGGCTCCAGCTGATGGGAAAATCCAGCTCGCCGTGGTAGCCGCCCGGGCTCTGCTGCAGCTTCTTCTGCGCCAGGTTCATGCCGGAAAAAGATGACATTACGAAGAGGGCCAGGGTCAGGACCGTCAATTTCTGAATTATGTGTTTTGTTTTCATCATGCCCTCCTCTACTGAACCTTGATCTCTTTGACTTTGGTCCCGCCCTTCTGGGAAGTTACCACCACCTTGAGCGGGGTGTTGTCCTCCACGGCCACGATCCAGGTGGCCGTGCGGGTGGCGCCTTTACCCGAGGCCTTCGTGATCGTGGGCCTCTGTCCCCCGAAGCGCATGGGCATGGGATATCCCGGCGGGAACATCATGCGCATCCTCCGCTGCTGAGTCGTTGCTGCAGCCGCGGGCGCGCCCCGTCCGGCCTGGAAGCCGGGGATACTCTGCGTGCCTTCCAGGACACCCATCTGCTGATAGGGGGTTCCCTGCAGGAAGGTGATCTTGTCGCGGTCACCGAGCAGCCAGACAATGTCCTCGCGGTTGCCGGCCAGCTGCGCGCCGCGTCCTATGTGGGTTGCCAGCTTTCCCTGGTTGGCGATATCTGCCGTGATCTTGACCACCTTGAGGTTGCCCTTGGACTTGCCTTTCTTGATGGTCACGTTGTCGCCGTCCTGGGAAGCGGTGGCTTCCTTGGCGCTTCCTGTGGTGTAGAGGACCTCGGCCTTGGCGCTCGTGATCACCACCTCGGGCAGCAGGCCGGCCCGGAAGAGCTCGAACTGCCAGTGTTCCTCACACACCTTGCGCAGGGGATCACCCGGAAGGGCGTTGTTGCGGTAGACCGGGAGCAGGCCCCCGATCTCGCCTTCACCCAGCTTCGGGTGTTTGTAGGCCGTCCAGGGGACGAAATGCTTTCCGCCGTAATTGGTGTCGATGTACTTCATCATCTCGCGTTCTCTCTGGACGCGGGCGTCGTCCCCCTCGATCTTGGGGAACCCCGGGATGTCCTGCGCCGCGTTCCAGAGCTCCGTAGTGATGGCGAAGACCCCGTACTGCGCGTACATCCAGTCCGTGGCCATGCCGTAGGAGTAGCGGCGGTCCTGGTCCTCGTTGTAGCTCACGCGCCAGCCGCGTGGCAGGACGTACCCGCGCTGGATGGCGTATTTGTTCTTGGAGGTCTTCTTGAGTTCCTCTTTGAATTTATCCAGGTCCTGGGGTTTCTGCCAGGCGGCGGGGACCTCCTGGCCTATGATCTCGAGGTATTTCTTCCCCATGATGAAGTCCAGGACGGCTACGTCCTTGGGGTGGAGCCGTGTGTGAGGCGCTGTGCCCATGGGCCGGAAGGTGAATCCTCCGGCCGTGTGAAAGTTCTGACCCATCAGCACGTTGGTGTGGTTGGTCAGGAACTCCGCTACGGCGCGTGTTTCCGGGGCCGAGAACGCGTAGTCTCCCGAGCCGCCGGCAAATCCGTCTTCCTTGAACCAGCCCTCGCCGAAGTTGCGGTTGAGGTCGATTCCGCGCTCCGGGTCCTCGCCGCGCTTGCCGTCTCCGTCGTTGTCCTTGTCCTCCATGATCACCATGTAGCGCTGCTTTTCGGTCTTTTCTCCCCGCTGCAGCTGGACCATGATCCGGGGGTCCTGATCGTCTATATAGAAGCGGCCGTTGTCGTTCTTGTAACGGAAATAGGTGATCTTGCCGTCGCCGTTGAGGTCGTCCCATCCGTCTTCGTTGATGCGGCCGTCGCCGTCATCGTCCTTGTGCATGCTGTTCTGTCTCTGGGAGATGCCCTTTTCCAGGCTGTTGAAAAGCCCGTCCGGGTTCATGATGGGCAGGATGTAAAACGTCTTGTTGTCGACGAGGCCCGTGATCGTTTCATCTGCTCCGTAGGCTGAGACCAGCTTGTCGATGGTGTACAGGCAAACCTCCGTGCCCGTGAACTCGTTGCCGTGTGTGGCACCCGTGATCAGGTGTCCCGGCTTGCCCTGGTAGGGCTGCCCGGGCGGCACGTTCTTCACACCCTCCTTGCGCATGTTGCGCAGGGGGACGTGAGCGTCGATCGTGGTCCCGGTCTTCATGTTGGAGACGACCAGCAGATAGATGGGCCGCCCCATGGTGCTCTCGCCGATCTCCAAGAGCTTTGTGATGTCGGGATAGGCCCGGGCCACATCCTTGAGGTATTTTGCGGTGAAGGTGTAGCTGTGGTTCCTGTCGAAATCGATGGGCACCTTCTGTGCGGCCTGGGCATACATCGCGCCGCAAAGAAGCACACCGACAAGGATGCACACCATGCTGAATTTCCGGGAAGACGAGGATCTCATGGGCAAACCTCCTTACAGGTTTTTGGAATGAATCTCATATTATCATTTTTACCCAAAAAACAAACATATTTTTGGATTTGGTTCCCGTCGGAGAGATCCCTGCATCAAAGATCCCTTCGACATGTCAAGTTGTGAATTATCCAGGTTAGGAATGAACCTTATATTATCAAACGAGTGAGGCTATTTCCGCTTGGCGCCCGTGATGGGGGCCTCTCCGAACTCCATGGAAAGCTGGCCCTCGAGGCTGTCGCCGTCGATGGTGGCTTCGAAATCGATGACCATGCCCTGGCCGGCGTCGATCTCCACGGTAAAGGTTACGCGGTTGTCTTCGAATGCGAGGTTCTGCATCTCAACCTCGCCGCTCTGACCTTCGAACACACCGGCCAGCTTGTCCTCTTCCAGGGTAAACGTGAAAACAAAGGTGTACTGGGCTCCGTCTGTCTCCGCATCCCAGACGCCGAGCAGGGCCTCGTATTTCTGGGCCTGCGCATAAGCGGCGGGCAGCGTCAAAGCCAAAGCCAGGCACAGAACCGCCAAGTGGATTAGATGATGTTTTCTGATCATTCTGGTCTCTCCTCTCTTCAGGCAGAATCGCCGTATCATTAGATATGGATTCCGAAAAAAAATCAAGGGA
>CBFDBC010000289.1:0-3624 GCA_965602945.1 uncultured bacterium
AAACGGCTGCCGTCCACCAGGCGGGCGATGACTTCTTTGATGTCCAGGTGTTTGCGCAGGTCCCGGGGCGCGATCCCATAGAGTTCCCTGGGATCGTAGTAGGGATCTTCGGGTTCGGACATGCCAAGCTCGAACTTCCGGGCCGGGTCGAGGGTCTCCACGATGTTGCGGGCGATCTGAAGCGCGTGTTCGTCGTTCTGGGCATAATAGTCAGACACTCCCGAGATCCGGCAGTGTACATCGGCTCCCCCCAGGTCCTCGTTGCTCACCTCCTCTCCCGTGGCCGCCTTGACCAGCGGCGGGCCTCCGATGAAGATCGTGCCCTGCTGCTTCACTATGACCGTCTCGTCGCTCATGGCCGGAACGTAGGCGCCTCCCGCCGTACATGATCCCATGACGACGGAGATCTGCGGGATCCCCAGGGCCGACAGGCGGGCCTGGTTATAGAAGATGCGGCCGAAGTGTTCCTTGTCCGGGAAGGTGCCCTTTTGCAGGGGGAGAAAGATGCCGCCCGAGTCCACGAGATAGATGCAGGGCAGCCGGTTTTCCAGGGCCACTTCCTGGGCCCGGATGTGTTTCTTGATGGTCATGGGAAAGTAGGTACCGCCCTTGACCGAGGCATCGTTGGCGATGACCAGGACTTCCCTGCCGTGCACCACACCTACGCCCGTCACCATTCCGGCACTCGCCGCTTCGTTGTCGTACAGGTCGTATGCGGCCAGGGCATTGAGTTCCAGGAAGGGAGTGTTGCGGTCGAACAGCTTTTCCAATCGTTCCCGGGCCAGGAGCTTATTACGGGATTTTTGCAGCTCCCTGTACTTCAGCGGTCCCCCCTCCTGCACCTTGGCCAGCCGGTCGCGGTATTCGCTGACCACTCCCTCCATGTGTTTGAAATTTTCTTTGTACTCGCTGCTCTGGGTGTCGATCTTGCTCTCGATCCTAAACATGTTTAATACCCCTTAAGGCTTCTGGGTCAGCCGCAAACCAGCCATCTTGCCAATCTGCGCAGAATTCGCCGTATCCGGCAATGTCAGGATGAATGTCTGAGATTGCCGGGGTAATAGAAGCATCGGCATTTTTTATGAATAGTTCAGATCAATATTCCGGCACGAATTTATAGCCGTAGCAGATGATGCCGGAATGCCCCACGTCATACAGCTTGCGGAACTCCAGCTTCAGGCGCATCCCTGTCTGTATCGAATCGAAGGCACAGTCCACAACCTGTGCGGTAAGTTTGGTCCCGTCATCCATCTCCACGATACCCACGGCATAGGGTGCCTGGTCCTTGAACTGGCTGGGAGGCACGTGGATTATGGTATAGGTCATCAGGCTGCCCTTCTCGGCCAGGACGGCCTTCTCCAGCTCCTGGTTCCCGCACTCCGGGCAGATCAGCCGGGGTGGAAAGAATATAAGGTCACACGGCGCGCAGCGGTTGGCCTCTCTGCGATACCTCTGAGGGATCTCTCTCCAGTATTTGGATGGTGTCGACATGATATTCTCCTTTACTCCCGCTCGAAGATGTGGCACACGGTACTGGCACCACTCCCGCCCATGTTCTGCGTCATGCCTACCCGCGGGTCCTTGACCTGACGGTCACCGGCCTCGCCGCGCAGCTGCTTGACGACCTCTATCACCTGTGCGACCCCTGTGGCGCCCACTGGGTGTCCCTTTGACTTCAATCCACCACTCGTGTTGACCGGGATCCTCCCCTCGAGCGCGGTCTCCCCGGCCTCCACCGCGGCTCCGCCTTTGCCCTTCTCCACCACCCCCAGAGCCTCGGTCACGCAGATCTCGGCGATGGTGAAGCAGTCGTGGACTTCGAGCAGGTCGAGATCTTCAGGTTTCTTGCCTGCCATTTCGTAGGCACGCCGGCCTGCCAGGTAGGTCGCCTCCAGCCAGGTGATGTCCTTGCGCTGCGCCAGGGCTATGCTGTCGGTGGCATGCCCTGTGCCCGTGATCTTTATCACAGGTTTGTTCATCTCCCGCACCCTCTCCGCCGGGACCAGGATGGCCGCCGCCGCCCCGTCGGTGATGGGTGAGCAGTCCAGGATGTTCAGGGGATCGGATACTTTCACGGATTCAATGACCTGCTCCACGGTGACCTCGAACGGGAACTGAGCGTTCGGATTCATGGACCCGTTCCTGTGGTTCTTGACCGCCACCATGGCCAGCTGCTCGCGCGTGGTCCCGTATTTCTCCATGTGGGCCCGGGCGATCAGGGCGTAGAGAGCCGGGAAGGTGAGGCCGTGGTATCCCTCATACTCCTGGTCCGCGGCCGTGCCCAGAGCGAAGGTGGCTGCATCCCCGCACACATCGGTCATCTTTTCGACTCCGCTCACCAGCACCACATCACTCATGCCGGAAGCCACTTCCATGTAACCCTGCCGGACCGCCACCCCACCCGAGGCGCAGGCGGATTCCACCCGCGTCGCAGGGATGTTCTTCTGGCCCAGATAGTCCGCCAGGAGGGCCCCGATGTGCTCCTGTCCCACAAACAACCCGGGTGACATGGACCCGACGTACATGGAATCCACTTTGTCCACACCCGCGTCCTTCAGTGCCAGCAGGGCGGTCTCGACGTACACGTCTCTGAGAGACTGCTTCCAGATCTCTCCCCACTTGGTGATTCCCACTCCGATAACAGCGACTTCTCTCATGTCGTCCTCCTAATCCGCCTTCCTGATCTTGTGCCGGAACTTGGCATACTCGCCGTACTCCAGGTAGTTCTTGTTGTGGTCCAGCAGGTCCCGTGTCTTGGGCGCCAGGTCGCGCACCTCCTCGATCCGGTCCGTGACTTCGAAAATAAAGGCATCGCTGCCGGCCCCGGACCCATAAGAGACGAGCAGGATCCTGTCTCCTCCCTTAGCGATGTCCAGGGTGGACGTGAGCCCCAGGGGAGACGAGCCGGAATATGTATTGCCCAGCTTGTTGACAAGCCATCCCGGCAGGATCTGTTCTTTAGAGAAGCCGAGGATCTTGCCCGCCCTGAACGGGAACTTCCCGTTGGGCTGGTGGAAGATGACATAGTCAAAGTCCTGAGGCGTGGCCCCGGCCCTCTCCATGATCCCGCGGGCGGCGCCGGTCACGTGCTTGAAATAGGCCGGGTCTCCGGTGAATCTCCCGCCATGTTGGGGATAATACTGATACTCACGGCGCCAGAAGTCGGGCGTGTCCGTCATGTAGGCGTAGGTTTCCAGGACCGTGGCCAGCAGGTTCTCCCGTCCGAAAATAAAGGCTGCGGCCCCTGCGGCCGCCGAATACTCGAGGGCATCTCCCGGTGCACCCTGGGACGTGTCGGCTCCCACTCCGAGCCCGAATTCGACGGCACCGGATTTCACCAGGTTCAAGGCCACGAACATACCCTCCGTCCCCGCCTTACAGGCAAACTCGAAGTCCGCGGTGTGGCACTCCGGTGTGGAGCCCAACGCTTCCGCCAGGACCGTCCCGCTGGGCTTGACCGCATAGGGATGGGATTCGGAACCGATGTATACGGCACCGATTTTGACAGGATCGATATTCGCTCGCTTGAGAGCGTTCCTGGATGCTTCCACAGACATGGTAATGGTGTCCTGATCAGTCGAAGGAACGGATTTTTCCTCCAGCATCAGACCCTTCTTGTAGCTG
>CBFDBC010000290.1:0-3587 GCA_965602945.1 uncultured bacterium
CCGTTGATCAGTTCTTTTTCATCCAGGACCAGGGCATTATCAAGCGAGCCTCCCAGGGCCAGCTGCCTGGCCCGGAGCTCGGGCACGTCCTTCAGGAATCCGAAAGTACGGGCCGGAGCGATCTCGGAGGCAAAGTCCGCGCGGTTGATCTCGGCGCTCCTCTCCTGAACCCCGACGGCCGGATGATCGAACTCGATCCGATAGGAGATCTCGAACGAGTCTGCCGGTGTGACCCGGATCGAGGCCCTTCCCTCTTCGAGTGAAAAAGATTCCCGGATCCGGATCGTCTTCTGCGGGGAATCCAGCTCCTTTAGGCCGGCGCACTCCAGGACCTCTACGAAAGGCCGCGCACTCCCATCCATGATTGGGATTTCCTCGCCATCCAGCTCGATGTCGATGCTGTCGATACCGAAGGCGTAGAGGGCGGCCATGAGATGCTCGATGGTCAGGATCCTGTGTTCGTACCGGACCAGATTCGTGCTGTTGCGGGCCGCCATCTTGTCCGGCTCGATCCGGAATTCAAGCCCGTCCAGGTCTGTCCTGCGGAAGACGATTCTGCCTGAGGTCGAAGGCAGTATGCGCAGGCTCACCCGTGAGCCGGAGTGGATACCCGTCCCCGAGAGTGCGCACTCTCGGGCGATGGTCTGTTTGTTCCTCATCTTGGACCAGTATAAGAAAAAAATGGGTCAGGTGCAATTTAACGGGGCTGTCCCAAAAAAGGGGACAGGCCCCTTTTTCTTTCAGCAACATACAAAACCGTTAACGTTGGCACACAAAAAGGGGCCTGTCCCCTTTTTTGGGGATGTGCTAGAATGAGGCACATGAAATCAGTCCTGGAAGATATCCTGAACAAGGTCCACTCGGGAGAGATGAAGCCGGAGGATGCACTCCTGCAGCTCAAAGACTACCCCTACGAGGACCTCAGCTTCGCGAAGGTCGACCACCACCGCGAGCTGCGGCGCGGATTCCCCGAGATCGTGTTCGGCATGGGGAAGACGGAGACCCAGATCGTGGAGATTTCCCGGACCATCATCCGGAAAGGCAGCAACCTGCTCGTCACACGAGTGGCTCCCGAGGTGTACGCCACGGTTAAAAAGGAGCTGCCGGAGATCGAGTACAACCAGCCGGGCCGGGCCATATTTCATAAGGTCAAGACCCCTCCCCCGGGAAAGGGCAAGGTCGCCATCATGACCGCCGGCACTTCCGACATCCCGGTGGCGGAGGAGGCCGCGGTCACCTGTGACATCCTGGGCGACACCGTGGAAAAGATCTACGATGTGGGCGTAGCCGGGATCCACCGCCTGTTCGGGGAGTACCACCGACTCGAAGGCGCCCGCGTCATCATCGTAGCCGCCGGCATGGAAGGCACCTTGCCCAGTGTCGTGGCCGGGATCACGAACATCCCCATACTTGCGGTCCCCACCAGCGTGGGCTACGGGGCCAGCCTGAACGGCCTCACCGCCCTTCTGGCGATGCTCAATTCCTGCCCGGGGGGTGTCGGTGTGGTCAACATCGACAACGGATTCGGGGCCGCATACCTCGCAAGCCTCATCAATCACCTTTAGGCCACCATTCGGCGCGCGGGTGTTCTCGAGAGTACGGCGGACGTGTGCTGATATATCAGATATTTCATACATGGCCGGGAAGGCTTGACAATTCCCGTGGTCAAGCCTATATTCTCTAAGTTAAATTCAATAGTCGGCGTCTACCTCATAATGGAAGTTATCGATCAAATAAGACACTCTGCCAACATCGCCGAGATCGCCTCTCAGTACACGAAACTGCAGCGGCGTGGGCGAAGGCATGTGGGACTCTGCCCGTTCCACTCGGAGAAAACACCCTCGTTTTATCTGGACGATGACAAACAGCTCTACCACTGCTTCGGCTGCGGGGCCGGCGGCGACATCTTCACCCTGGTAATGGAGAAGGAAAACCTGAGTTTTCCGGAGGCGCTCCGGTTCCTGGCAGAGAAATACAACATCGAGATCCCGGAAAGCAAGACCTTCTCCCCGCAGTACCAGAGCCTCAAGGAGCAGATCTACAAGGCCACAGAAGAGGCACTGGCCTTTTTCCGGAAGAACCTGAACAACACGACCGAGGGGAAAAAGGCACTGGAGTATCTCCACAAGAGGGGCGTCCGGCCCGAGACCATCAAGACGCTCAGGATCGGGTATGCGCTCAATTCCTGGGACTCACTGCTCGCTTATTTCACACGGAAAAAGGTCGCCCCGGATATCCTGGAGCAGGCCGGGCTGATCCTGCGGCGCCAGAACCAGGAAGGCCACTACGACCGGTTTCGCGGCCGCATCATCTTTCCCATCTTCAACGACCGCACCGGCAAGGTGGTGGCTTTCGGGGGCCGATCCCTGTTCGACGAGGACCCCAAATACCTCAACTCCCCCGACACGCCGATCTATTCCAAAGGCAACCTGCTTTACGGACTGAACTTTTCGCGGGATTCGATCCGCGAGAAAGACGGCCTGATCCTGGTCGAAGGGTACACCGACTTCCTGGCTCTCTTCCAGAACGATGTCACCAATGTGGCTGCTTCGCTCGGTACGAGCCTGACCCCGCAGCAGATCGACCTGATCCGCCGACGGTACACGACCCGCATCTATGCCTGTTACGACGCAGACCGGGCGGGCCGGAAGGCATCGTTCCGGGCGGTCTCCCTGTGCTTCGAACAGGGTGCTGAGATTGTTGTAACCCTGCTGCCCAAAGGCGCCGATCCCGACAGTTACATGACCGAGAATGGGCGGGACGCGTTCCTGAAACTGGTCGCGGACAGCTCCTCCGGCCTGAAGTACATGGTCGACTATCTAACTGCCGGCCGCCGGCCGTCGACCCCGGAGGCAAAAGCCAAGGTCGCCCGGGAAGTTCTGAAGGAGATCAACAAGATCCCCGACTCGATCATCCGCAGCGAGTACCTAAAACGCATCAGCGAATATCTCGACATCGACGAACTGGAATTCCGCAGATCCGTTATCGAGAAAAAAGGCCGCACTCTCCAGGCCACTGCAGACACGTTGGATTTCCTGCCGGCGGAAACGAGGCTGCTTCAGATCATTTTCGAGGACAGCGAAGTGGCTGCGTATGTGTTCAAGGAGTTGAGGGAAGCGGATTACAGTGAGTTGAGCAGCGAGCCCATACTCAAGCTTATCAAGGAGTCTTTCAAAAAGAAAAAGCTCCCGGATCTGCATGAGTTTAAGAATGGGATCGATGAGGCTCTGTTCAGGGCCTTCGCTCAGATCCTGCAGGAAAATAACGATCAAAAACCCACGCTGGAAGAGGCTGGCGATCTGATCGACACGCTCAGAAAGAAGTATTGGCAGGACCAGAGAATGCAGATTCAAAAGCAGATATCCCAGCACGAAAAATCCGGAGCGACGGACAAGATATCCCAGCTCCAGAAAGAATATATGGATCTTACCGATAAACTGGTCCAGTTGTCGCAAAAGACTTTTTAGTAACATAAATGAGGAGTATGCATTGCCCGCAGACAATCAGATAAAAAAAACCGAGATCACACGGCTCATCTCGAAAGGCCGCAAGCAGGGGTTTTTACTCTTTGAAGAAGTCGACAAGAC
>CBFDBC010000291.1:0-3530 GCA_965602945.1 uncultured bacterium
TCCAAGAAGACCAAGCAGCTGGACTTCCTGTTGGGGGCGATCAAAGAGCCGTACCGCGGACGGGGCCTGGATGTGCTCATGGGGATGAAGATGCTGGTCTCCGCTCAGGAGGCCCGCATGGAGGTCATCGACACGCATCACGAAATGGAAACCAACCAGCGCGTGCGGGCGGAGATGGAGCGGATGGGGGGGGAGATCTACAAGCGCTTCCGCATCTATCAGAAGAGCCTCACCCCCTGAGCTTATTTCGCCTCCGCCCAATTGATCCCCCAGGCAGAATGAACCTTTAAAGGAACCCGCAGAGCCAGTGCGCCCGCCATCGTCTCCTGAACCAGCCTTTCCATATCCTCGTATTCGCCTTCCGGGACCTCGAACACCAGTTCATCGTGGACCTGGAGAATCATCCGGGATTTGAGCCGGCGTCGGCCCAACACCTCCCAGATGTCGAGCATGGCTTTTTTCATAAGGTCGGCAGCCGTCCCCTGGATGGGCGTGTTCAAGGCGATGCGGCGCCCGGCCTGCTGGGCGATCCGGTTGGGGCTGCGAAGGTCCGGGACGGGGCGCCGCCGCCCGAGGAGGGTCTCCGAGTATCCCTTTTCCCGGGCATTCTCCACACAGGATTCCAGGAAGCGTAGCACTCCCGGGTATTGTTCGAAATAGCGGTCTATGAATCTCTGGGCCTCCCGGGTGGTCGTGCCGAGCTCCTTGGCCAGGGAGAAGGCCGATGTTCCATAAATGATGCTGAAGTTGATGATCTTGGCCCGCCTGCGTGGTTCGCCTTCGAACAGCGTCCTCTCGTCTCCGAACACCTGGTTGGCCGTCTCCTGATGGATGTCCCGGTCCTGGGCGAAGGTATCGATCAGTGTCGGATCTTCCGACATGTGGGCCAGGACACGCAGCTCGATCTGAGAATAATCGGCGGACAGAAGCATATGCCCGGGCTCGGGAATGAAAGCCTGACGGAAACGCGCCCCCCAGGGGCCGCGCACAGGGATGTTCTGCAGGTTGGGATCGCTCGAGGAAAGCCGGCCGGTGGCGGCCACTGTCTGGTTGTAGGAGGAATGGATCCTCTGTGTCGCCGGATTGATGAGCAGGGGCAGGGCGTCCGCATAGGTGGATTTCAATTTGGCCAGCTGCCGGTATTCCAGCATGTGTTGTGCGATGGGATGATCTGGAGCCAGGTCCTGGAGAACACTCAGGCTGGTGGAGAATCCGCGTGTCTTCCTGGTTTTCTGTGTGGCCGGCAGCTTCAGTTTTTCGAACAGGATGCGTGCGAGCTGCTGCGGAGAGTTGAGGTTGAATTCCTCCCCGCTCAGGGCAAATATCTTGCCCCTCAGGTCTGTCATCTCTTGGTTAAGTTCGATGGACAGGCCCCCGAGAAGCTCAGGATCGACCCTGACGCCCCACATCTCCATCTGCGCAAGGACCGGGATAAGCGGGCGTTCGATCTCCTCGTATAGCCTGTCCTGCTGCTTGTCTCGGACCTGCGGCCAGAGGACTTCGGCGAGCTGAAGGGCCAGGTCCGCGTCCTGACAGGCGTATGGAGTCACCTTGTCGATGTCCACCAGGTTCATGGTGACCTCGTCCTTGCCCCTGCCCGCCACCTCATGATAGTCCGTGGCTTTTATCTGGAGATGAGCGAGTGCCAGCCGGCCGAGGTTGTGCTGGCCCCAGTTAGGCTCATTCAAGTAGGAAAGCACCATGGTGTCCCGGTCGATCCCCCGCAGACTCAGGCCCTCTCCCTGCAGCACGATATAGTCGTACTTGATATTCTGTCCGATCTTCTTAATGCCAGGGTCCTTCAGGACCGGCCCCAGGAGCTTCAGTGCTTTGACCTTGGGGATCTGGGCGGGGGCTCCCGCATAGTCGTGCCCCAGGGGCAGGTAGGCGGCTGTCCCCGGCTCCATAGAAAAAGACATCCCCACCAGCCGTGCCCGGGTGGGGGCCGGGCTGTCGGTCTCGGTGTCAAGGGAGACCGTTTGGGCCTTTTTTATACCGGCCACCAGCTTTTCCAGGTCTTTTGCCCGGAGGATGGTCGAATACGAGGTCCGAACCCGTCGGGGGCTTTTCATATAGGCCGAGAGCAGGGAAGTGAATTCCCATTCCTTGAGCAGGGGGATGAGGGAATCATTGTCAGGGTCTGTCAAAGCCAGGCTGTCAAGATCGAATTCCAGCTCCAGGTTTGACTCTATGGTCGCCAACCGGCGGCTGAGGATGAGGTTGTCCAGGCCTTCCTGGATCTTGGAACGCAGGCGCGGATTTTTCAGGCCCTCGAGCTTCTCCAGCAGGTTTTCAAGTGAACCGTACTCCACGATAAGGGCCTTGGCGGTCTTTTCACCCACACCTGCTACGCCGGGGATGTGGTCGGAGGGGTCTCCCCAGAGCGCCAGGACGTCCACGACCTGGTCGGGCCGGACCCCGAAGTTCTCTTTGACGGTCTTCTCATCCAAATAGAGCTCTTTGGCCGGGTTGAAGATCGAGGTGTTGGCATCCACCAGCTGAAACAGATCTTTGTCGTGCGACACGAGGACGGCATGCACGCTTGTGCCCGAGGCCTTGCGTGCCAGGCTTCCGAGGAGGTCGTCACCCTCATACCCAGGTTTTGCATAGAAAGGGATGCGCAGGGCCTGAAGCAGGTCTTTGACCATCGGCACCTGAGGGACCAGGTCCTCGGGCATGGGCTTGCGTGTGGCCTTGTAATCCTTGTAGAGGGAATGACGGAAGGTCGGGCCTTTGGAATCGAATACCACGCCCAGATACTTGGGATTTTCCTGCTCGATGAGCTTCCGCATCCCTGTGAGGAAGCCGTAAACCGCATTGGTGGCAACCCCCTGTGAATTGGAAAGCTGCCGGATGGCATAGTAAGCGCGGTAGAGGAGGGAATTGCCGTCGATCAGGAACAATCTCTCTTTTCCTGGATCACTCATAGAATCTCCCGAAATCAAAACTGATATAAGTCATTTTTTCAGAATCGCGAGCTTCTACCCATCGGGCGAGCCGAGCTCCCGGCATGTGCTGCTTCAAGTCTACCTGAACCAATCATTGTAATGGAAACGCCCCGCAAAAAACAGCCTTGAGGTGATTCTGGATCGTCGAATGGTTAGGGCTGGGGATCAGAGATGGGCGAATTTGCCTTCTCTGATCTCCTGGATAACCGATTCATGTTCTTCGCGGATGACGGCATGGATCTTATCCGGAAGGTCGCTGTTCTTGAGGAAGGCGGTGTAGTATGCCCGCCGGGATGACAACACGCGGCCGGATTTATAGACGGTGGTCTCCACGGAGTTGGGACCCGGACCCAGGTCCTGGGTTTGCACATGATACGTTTCGTTTGCGTGCTCCACTTCCGTGTTCAAGCCAGGCATGACAGATTCTTTGCTAGTGAATCCATTATACCCCTCCACCCGGCAATTGCAAGCCCGGAAAAGCAGGGGAAAGGGCCGGGATTTTCCAGGGGACACAGGGGTGCCGGGGCGGACAATAGAGGTACCGGGCGTTATTGACAAAGGAAGGCAAGATGGTATAATAGG
>CBFDBC010000292.1:0-3529 GCA_965602945.1 uncultured bacterium
GGGGAGCTCACGTCCACCATGGTCGAGGTCCACAAAAGCCTGCTGTCCGGGCTTGTGGTCGCCCCCCGGGCCGTGTTCCTGGACACACCGGCCGGATTCCAGCTCAACGTGAGCCAGCTTTCCGAGCGGGCCGAAGACTACTTCAGAAGGCGGGTGGGAGCGGATATGAAGACCGCGTCCCTTAAGGCGAGCGACGTCCCGCCTCCTGAAGCCGAAGAGGCATACCATACCCTGCGTGAGGCCGGTTATGTCCTCGTGGGCCCGGGGAGCCCGACCTATGCCGTGCAGCAGTGGCGGGAGACAGTGGTACCAGAGATCCTGCAGGAGCGGATCCGTTCCGGGGGCTGCCTGGTGGCGGCCAGCGCGGCGGCGCTCACCGTGGGCCGTTTCACGCTGCCGGTTTACGAGATCTACAAGGTGGGATCGGAGCTCTACTGGGAGGAGGGGCTCGATATCCTGGGCCGCTTCGGCTTCGACCTGGTCGTCATCCCCCACTGGAACAATGCGGAGGGCGGCACGCACGATACGCGGTTCTGCTACATGGGGGAGTCCCGCTTCCGCAGGCTGGAGAACCTGCTGCCGGAGGAACTGGGTGTCCTGGGCCTGGACGAGCACACGGCCTGCCTGATCGACCTGGCCGCCGACGAAGTGCGGGTGGCGGGGATCGGCCGCGTGACCCTGCGCAGGGGCGGTCGAGAGATCAGCTTTGCCAAGGGAGACCGCTTTCCCCTGGAGGTGCTGAGAACGACGCCGGCAGAAGAAGCAGGGAGGGCCCATTCCGTTCCCAACGGACCATCAAGTGACGCCGGGCAAGAACCGAAGGTTGCGGCTCCGGCTGCCGATTCGTTCTGGGACAGGATCCACGGCCTGGAGTCGGATTTCCAGGCGGGCCTGGAACGGCAGGACGGCGCGGCCGGCAGCCATGCCCTGCTGGAGCTCGACCGCCTGATCTGGGAGGCGCAGCAGGCCCGCGAGAACCCTGAGGATGTCTCTCAGGCCCGCGAGATCCTGCGCGAGCTTATCGTGTATCTGGGACAGCATGGGAAGGCCGGAACTAGGGGGATGCCGCAGAAGATGGCCCCCCTGGTCGAGGCCCTGCTGGCCCGCCGGGAGGAGCTGAGACATGAGGGGCACTGGGATCAGGCCGACGCAGTGAGAGACGTGCTGCAGGCAGCCGGTGTGGGTATCACGGACACGCCACAGGGTCCACGCTGGGACCTGAGCACAGAGGAATCATGAAACGAAGACCTGAGATAGGGAGGGCCTCATGCCCCGGATCAAACTGAAATCCCTGGACATCTACGCATTCTCCCTAGAGCTTGATGTTCGTATCACCGACCTCAACTACGGGGGGCACCTGGGGAACGACCGCCTGCTCTCCCTGGTTCATGAAGCGAGGGTCGCCTTCCTGGCCGAACACGGGCTGTCCGAGCTGGACTGCGGCGGAGTTTCCCTGATCATGGGGGATGCGGCGCTGGTCTTCCAGGGAGAGGCCTATGCCGGGGACGTCCTGCGTTTCGAGGTGGCGGCCGGCGAGGCGAGCCGGTCCGGATTTCGCCTCTTCTATCGGATCACCCGGCCGTCGGACGGCTCCCGCATCGCCCTCGCCGAGACCGGCATGGTCTGCTTCGACTACCAGGCCCGAAAGATCTGCCCCCTGCCTGAGACGGTCCGCAGGATCTGCGCCGCATAGCCAAGAGATTCCTCATGCCTGTTGTGGATCTGCCGCCGGTTCCGGAATTGATGGAATCCACGAGCGGGACAGGCGTTGTGTTCAGGATCGAAACGCTCCCATTCCGTATTGGACCAAAGTCCAATAGACAAACCAACTGTCCCCTTATATCATTCGACTTGAATCGATAGTTCGTATTTGAATTATTTTATGTATCCGATATAATTAGTGCAATCTGTTGCTTCAAAGGATTCGCAAAAAGAGGATAGGATGACAAAGAAGATCTGTACGATTGGATTGACGATCCTGGTTTTGGCCGCGGCCGCTCAGGCCCAGTCTCCCATGTTGACGGCAGGGGACTCGTTCGCCGAACGGCTCTACGCCGCCAAGGCCTCCGTTTTTTCCCTGTCCCCACACTCACCTCCAACCGAGACCATTGTGATCATGCCGAAGGCCTATGCAGAATTGGAGCTTTCCCAGGACGCTCCTCCGAAAGGGTACGAATACAAGCAGCAGCCCGAGGAATTGCGCCCCTGGGTGGCCGTGGGAGAGGCCATCGGGATCAACGTCTTTGTCTGGGCCCTGGGCATGTACGGCCTGGACGGGGAACACGCCTACATCAACCTGGACTCCATGCGGGACAACCTGACCTACTGGTTCGAGTGGGATGTCAACCACTTGGTCACCAATTTCTTCGCCCACCCCTACCACGGGAACCTGTACTACAACGCCGGCCGTGCCAATGGCTTGGATTACTGGTCGTCCGGCTTCCTGGCCTTCTCCGGCAGCCTGATGTGGGAGATGGTCATGGAGCGCCACCGCCCCTCCATCGGCGACCTCATCATGACCTCTACCGGCGGCATGTTCGTCGGTGAGATGGTCTACCGGTTTTCGTCCCTGGTCCTGGACGACAGCGCCTCCGGAGGCGAACGGGTCCTGCGGGAGATCGCCGGCTTCGTCATCAATCCCATTCGGGGATTCAACCGGCTGATCCATGGGGAGATGTCTCGAGTACTCCCCTACCACAACCAGCTGAGGGCTCCCGTGAACGGGACCGTCCACTGGGCCGGGGCCCTCACATCCCGGGAATCCGACCTTGGGGACTCCCGGGCGGCCCCGAACCTCGGGGTCCTCCTGGCCTACGGCGACCCCTTCCTGGGGAGGGAGAAGCGCACGCCCCTGGATTATTTCACCCTCCAGGCATCGGCGCACATCAGCGACCAGGCTTACTGGAACATCTATGCCTACGGCCTGCTGATGGGGAAGGAGCTGGGTTCCAAGGAGAACCAGAACCACCTCATCGGGCTGTTCCAGCACTATGATTTCATATTCACCGAGCAGATCAGGCTGGGGGGGACTTCCTTCGCCGCCGGCGCCATCTCCCGCTTCGATCTCTCGCCCAGAGTCCGCCTCACTCTGATGGGAAACCT
Organism: uncultured bacterium; assembly: GCA_965602945.1. Classification (GTDB taxonomy): domain Bacteria; phylum Acidobacteriota; class Aminicenantia; order Aminicenantales; family Aminicenantaceae; genus JAUXEH01. Next base: position 3,103 of record CBFDBC010000292.1, read on the forward strand.
GGGCTGGATGATGATGGGGGCCAGCCAGAACGACTATGTCGAACCCCCCCCAGATTCCTCTCAAAAAGCGGATAGGGATTACAACTACGGGACGGGCTACATCGCCAAGCTGGACGCGGTCCTCAATCTCCAGAAATTCGGGCGCTTCATTGCGCGCTGGGCCCATTACAAGATATTCACCCTGGAAGGGGCGGAGGGGACCAACCGGCTAAATCTGTTCCAGGGCCGCTACCGGGTCCCCCTCTGGAAGAGCCTGGGCGCGGGGGTCCAGTACACCCAGTACCGCGAAAATTCTGTTTATGACGAGTTCCCCGACGTCAAACAGAAGCTGTTCGAGTGGCGGGCCTCGATCTCTTTGGATTTTTGATGGGAAGAGATCGACATGAGAAGACAAGGGAATAGGAGACGGATATGAGAGGGCATGTTC
>CBFDBC010000293.1:0-3508 GCA_965602945.1 uncultured bacterium
TGTCCTACCGGCCGGAGCTGTTCGACTCCAGGAACCGCGTCTTCTTCGATATCGGAGACAAGTTGGATGACAGTCGCTGCCTGGCCTGCCACTCGGCCACTCCGGTGGGGCGGAGCCGCTATCAGGTGGCAGAGGATGTGCACGCGTCGGCCGGGATCCGCTGCGTGGACTGCCACCGGCATGACGTGACCCACCGGATGGCCCGTGGGTATGAAGGCGAGGCCGAAGAGTATACACGGGCGGAGGCGGCCGCCTTCAGCTGCCGGGGCTGCCACCTGGGCGAGGACGGTGCGCATGGAAAGACGGGCCCTGCCGGACGCCTGGGCGCCCCCCGCCCGAGGCATGCCGGTTTTCCCGCGGTTCATTTCGAGCGCCTGTCCTGCACCGTGTGCCACTCCGGGCCTGTCCCGGCGAGGGAAGGCACACGCGTGCGAACCTCCCGGGCCAACCGCCTGGGCATCTACGGGATCGCGAACTGGGCCACGGAGTTCCCGCATATACAGGAACCGGTATTCATGCGGGATACGCGGGGCCTCCTGGAGCCCAGTCGTTTGATGTGGCCGTCATACTGGTTCAGAGTGGATGGCGCGTCGATCACCCCTCTGCGTCCCGAGGAGGTGAGCGAACGGGGCGCCGGGATACTGGATCATGTGGAGGAAATCTCCACCATCCTGGCTGTCCTCTCCATGAATCCGGACCTGGAAGGCCTTGCGGTACTGGTGGCCGAAGGAAAGATGTTCACGCCCAACCTGGACGGTGGGCTGGATGTGTCCGCGCTGCCGGAGGCGAGCGGGATGGAGGAAGGGAGGCTGTGGGCGCTCCGCACCGAGGAGGGCCTGGCCCCGCTGCTGCCCAAGTTCGATCCTCAGGCCGAGGTGCCGGACCCGGATATCGAGATGCGGATCCAGTTGGTGCTGGAGTCGCTGGGCGCCCTGGACAGGGTGCCCGGACGGCCGGCAGTCATCCACAGGAACACCATCTACCGGATGGTCGAGGGGTTCCTGGACATGGCCGAATTTCAGGGTGAGTTCGGCAGCTTTCCCGGCCTGTTCTGGGAGGACGGAGATTCCGTCGAGCCGCTGGTCCCGGATTTCCAGCTCCGGACCATCCAGGAGGTCGTGGGGCGGGAGGAAACCCTCACCGAGGAGCAGGTACAGCGCCTGCTGGAGAGGTTGTCCGAGGAGGGGGGAGAATTCGGCTACGTCTCGGGAGGCCGGGTCTTCCGGCTGGACGAGGCCGGTGGACTCTCGTCCGCCGAGAATGCGGCGGCGGACCCGGTCGCCTGGCCGCTGGCCCATCCCGTGCGGCCGGCCCAGCAGTCCCTGGGCGTCAAGAAGTGCACGGAATGTCACAGGGAAGGCTCGCCCTTCTTTTTCAGGAAGGTGAGCGCCGCGGGCCCCCTGGTGACTCAGGAACGGGTGGTACGCTCCGCTGCCTCATTCATGGCGCTCGACCGGCCCTACCAGAAGCTGTTCGGGCTGTCTTTCCGTGTCCGGCCGCTGCTCAAGATCGTCCTGGCTGCGGCGGCTGGGTTCCTGGGACTGATCGTCATGCTCGTATTCGTCACCGCGCTGGGGCGGGCCGCCGGCCTGATCGAGAAAAGGAAATGAGCTCTGCTGCGCTGTTCAGGATAGTTGCGCTGGTGACGCTGCCGGCCGCGGCTGCGGGCCTGGCATTTTTCCGCTTTCAGAAAAGCGAGTCCACGGAATCGTTCCCGGCCTGGATGCGGGGACGACTGACCAGCCTGCTCAAAGAGAGACGCGGGCAGGGACTGCGGGACTGGCACGCGCAGCACCTGGTGCGCCCCAATCCTCCCAGGCAGCGATGGATCTTCCTGGGACTGATCCTGAGTTTTTTGTATCTGGCCCTGAGCGGATTCGTCTTCGCAGTGTTCTTTTCCGGCCCGCTGCGCGGGATATTCCTCATGGCCCATGTCAGCCTGGGCGGCCTGTTCGCGGTGTGCCTAGCCCTGGTGGCCTTCATCCGCGCCCGGGTATACGACTTCGGCATGGAGTCGGATCCCAGGGGAGCCCAGACAGGGCGGCTCCTCTTCGTGTCCCGCCTGCTCTTCTGGGTGTTCGTTTGCTCGGGCCTGCTCCTGACCCTGACCGCCCTGCTCATGATGCTGCCCTGGCTCGCGCAGCCGGGCCATGCCAGGATCCTGGACCTGCATCGCTACAGCTCCCTGATCGCTGTCCTCTCAGCCTCAGCTTTCGCGGTCTTTAATTTCGACACTCCCGGCGGCACGGAGTGAAAACCGCCGAGTCCCCGCCTGTTTCCCGCTTCAGCCACCCGGCCATGTCCACCGAGTTCGAGCTGCTTTTGCCGGGAGAGACCACACCCCATACCCGGGGTGCGGCCCAGGCCGCCTTCGCCGAGATCGACCGGCTGGAGGGCCTGTTCAGCCGGTTCGACCCCCGCAGTGACATCAGCCGGATCAACCGGCTGCGTCCCGGGGAATCCCTGCGTGTATGCATCGAGGTGATCGAATGCCTCGATCTGGCCTTCCGTTTACTTGAGGAAACCCTCGGGGCTTTCGATGTGGATTTCCGCTCCCAAAGGAATCAGGCGGATGAGGGATCGGCTTCCTCCGGCCGCCCCGACGCGAACGAAAACCCGTTGCCCGTGGAGCTCGTCCAGATCTCCGCCGGCTTCAAGGTCACCGCGGTCCGCTGCGTGGACCTGGACCTGGGAGGCATCGGCAAAGGGTATGCGCTGGACCAGGTGAGAGATCTCCTGGAGGACTGGGACATCGAGGACGCTTTGGTTCATGCAGGGACCAGCACGGCCCTGGCCTGGGGTGATCCCGGGGAGGGGCCGCTCGATCCCGCAGGGTGGCCCGTGGGTGTGGCCGGACCCTGGGCCGGCCCCGAAATCCCGGGCAGGGCCTTCCTTAAGGACCGGGCCCTGAGCGGGTCGGGGACCGAGGTCAAGGGCGAACATGTCGTCGATCCGCGGACCGGCCGTGCCGCCTCCAGCCATCTGGCAGCCTGGGCTTCTCACCCGTCTGCGGCCGTTGCCGACGCCCTGTCCACGTCCTTCATGGTCCTGGGAAAGGCTCAGGTCGCGGAGATCTGCACCCGCAGCCCGGAGCTGTGGGCCCTGGTGATTAATGAGCGAAAAAAGTGTACAATATTCAACCATGGGCTGGTGGTCGCCGAAACCGCCCGTTGAAAACACGTGCACTCAAACTTGAAACATAATCTCACGAATCAAGGAGACCTGCCATGATAAAGAAGCTCTTTGGGTTACTGGCGGCCCTGTGCATACTCTTCCCCTACGTCCACGGCCTGGCAATGGGGGAGGACGAAGCCGCACAGGTGGAAAAGGAGGTCTTGAAGCTGGACCTGCCCAAGCCGATGTTCGTGGGCACCCCCCGCAACATCCGCAGCGCCAACCTGGAGAGGATCACGGGAAAGAAGCGCGCCCCGTTCTATGTTCCCCAGGGGACGGAGCTGCTTTCCCTGGAAAAGGCCGTATCCGGCAGCGATATGGAGCCGATCATCGG
>CBFDBC010000294.1:0-3492 GCA_965602945.1 uncultured bacterium
GACGCGGGGAAATTGCCGAGGGCAATTTTGCAGACATTGCCGTCATAGATCTGGAGAAGATCACGGACCATGCTACTTTTAAGGATCCGCATCGGTACGCACTGGGTGTTGACCATCTCCTTGTTAATGGCGAGGTCTCCATAGAAAAGGGGAAAACAACCGGCGACAGAAAAGGGAAGACGGTGAAAAGGTTTTAGTAGTTCCATGGGGACCGTCCCGTCTCTCCAAAAGGATCATGTCCCGAAACGCACAAGCTGTGTTTCGAAAGCGAACAATCCAGCCCTGACCTGAAGCTGACCATCTCGGGTTCCCCCTGGAGCCCCAAACTGGCATGAAATATGCATACATAGAATGCGAAGGTAACTTCACGATTGAGGTATTAAATGGTATCAAAAACACTGATGGCCGCATCGACCCGGCCGATGATCCTGGCGATCCTCTCCAGGGGCGAGGATTACGGCTACAGCATCATTCAGAGGATCAAGGACATTTCAGGCGGGATCCTCGAGTGGACAGACGGGATGCTCTACCCGGTCCTCCAGAGGATGGAGATGGATGGCCTGATCACCTCGAAATGGAAACTCTCAAAAGGAACCCGGCCCCGCCGGTACTACACGATCACGGAGAGGGGCCAGAGGGAACTGGCGTCCGAACTGGTCAACTGGCGAAATGTCTGGCAGGCGCTGAGCCGGCTGGTGGAACCCATTCCGGCTGGGGATTTATAGGACAGGAGGATCTATGTTCGATCTGGAAGATGCGATCAGAAACTGGAAAAAGGATCTGTATAAACATGATGTCTTTGAGGATGCGGACGTCGCTGATATCGAGATCCATCTCAGGGACGCCTATGAATCACAGAGAGATGCGGGCCTGGGTGGGGAGGCGGCATTCCAAAGGTCGGGGGCCGAGGTGGGGACCGCCGAAAGCATCGCCGCCGAATACACCAAGAACCGGCTCGTTCAGCTCAACCGCCGCTCGCCTCTGCGCCCGGCCCGGTTCATGCCGGCTCTCGTGTGGAACTACGTCAAGATCGTCATCCGGAAGATCAAACGCCAGAAAGGCTATTCGATCCTCAACATCACCGGGCTGTCCATCGGGCTGGCGTGCTGCATCCTCATGGTCCTCTACATCCAGTCCGAGCTGAGTTTCGACACTTTCCATGAACAGGCCGGCCGGATCTATGTCCTGGGAGTTAGTTCCGAGCGGGATGGATATGAGTTCAGGGGAACCAGCAGCAATGCGACGGCGGCCGAGGCCCTTCAGAGAGAGTATCCGGAGGTGGTCCAGGCGGTCCGGTACGGATTCAAGGTTGGATCCAACTTCACCTATGACGGAAAACACTTCACGATGAACAACGTGCTGTATGCCGATGACAACGTGTTCGATGTGTTCACGTGGCCGATGATCAAGGGAGATCCGGGTTCGGCACTGTCAGCCCCCCACTCCATCGTGCTCACGGAGGAGATCGCCGCGATGTGTTTCGGCGAAGAAAATCCCATCGGACAGATGCTCGAATTCGATGAAGATGAAACGTTTGTGGTGACCGGTGTCGTCGAGGATGTTCCCGAGAATTCCTGGATCGGCTTCAACGCCCTCTGCTCTTTCAGTACGCTCTACGCCCGGGAGGGGCCGACGCGGATACTGACCGACTGGCTGTCCCACAACTTTAGAACCTACCTGCTCCTGGACGAGGGAACAAGTCCCTCCGAACTGGAACAGAAATTCCCGGCTCTATTGGAGAGGTTCGCGGGAGAGGAGATGAGGACCAGGGGGGCGACCGAATCCTATTATCTCCATCCTCTGCGCAGGCTCTACCTGAGCCCGCCATGGATGGATCGGGGGCCCATATTCTATGTGTACATCTTTTCCGCGGTCGCCGTGCTGGTTTTGCTCATCGCCTGTTTCAATTTCATGAACCTGTCTACCGCGCGGGCGGCCACCAGGGCCCGGGAAGTGGGAATGCGGAAGGTTTTGGGGGCCCACAGGACAAACCTGATCAATCAGTTTTTCTCCGAGTCGCTGTTCTTCAGTTTTGTCTCCTTGACTTGTGCCGTTCTGATCGTTCAATTGATACTGCCTGCCATCAATTCACTGACAGGAAGGACCATCAGCCTCAGCCTCCGTGAACTGCCCTGGCTGATACCGGGATTCATTGTGCTGGCGCTCATTGTCGGATTGGGTGCCGGCAGCTACCCCGCATTGTATCTGTCCCGGTTCATCCCCGTGAAGGTGATGCGGGGAAGACTCGGGTCCCTGAAGTCCAACACAAATCTGCGGCGAGGGCTGGTCTTCGTGCAGTTCGTCATCTCCATTACCCTGGTGATCTGCACCCTGGTGATCGTGCGTCAGCTGTTCTTTCTGCAGAACAAGGATGCCGGTTTCGACAAGGAAAATGTCTTGGTGATCTCGGCAAGCGACAGTGTGATCCGGGAATCACTGGGAGTGGTCAAGGAGGAGTTCAGGAAGAATCCGGACATAATCAGTGTAGCGGCGTCTTCGACCATCCCCAGTTGGGGTTATCCTAACAACGCAAAAATCCCCGAAGGACATGAAGAATCGGAATCCGTGTTGATGGATGAGATCAACGCAGACACTGACTTTCTGCCTACCCTTGGGCTCGAACTGGTGGCCGGCCGGAATTTCTCAAAGGAATACGGGAGTGACGAGGGGCAAGCGGTCATCATCAACGAAACCGCCGTGAAGGAGTTCGGGTGGGATGATCCGCTTGGAAAGACCATCAAGTCGATCGATCCCGAGAAACTGGGTAAGCAGCAGTACAAGGACATGACGGTCATCGGAGTTGTCAGGGACTTCCACATGCGCGGCCTCACCAGCAGGATCGAACCCGTTTATATCGGCTATGATACCGACTATCCCCTTCCCTTTAATTTTTTGGATGTGATAACGGTCAGGATCAGACCGGGCAGCACGGCCGAAACCTTGGATTTCCTGGAAACCCAATGGAAAAAGATGTTTTCCGATCTGCCTATGAACTATGGCTTCCTGGATGACATCTTTGAACAGCAGTTCAATCAGATCGAACGATCCCGAAAGATCTTCTCCTACTTTTCGTTCCTCGCCATTTTTGTCGCCTGCCTGGGCCTGTACGGCATGGCCTCCTTCTCGGCCGTACAGCGGACCAAGGAGATCGGCATCCGGAAAGTGCTGGGCAGCTCGACGACCGGGATCGTTTCGCTTCTGGGCAAGGAATTGGTGGTGTTGATTTTAGCCGCCAATGCGGCGGCCTGGCCGCTTTCTTATTTTGTGATGAAGCAGTGGATTCAGAACTTTCCCTACCGTGAGGATCTGAGCTTGATGTCTTTCCTGGGTTCATCCCTGTGTGTGCTGCTCATCGGCCTTTTGACCGTATCCTACCAGGCGATCAAGGCGGCCCTGGCCAACCCCGTAGATTCGTTACTCTATGAATAAACACAAGTGCTCAACACAAGTGCTCCGACCATCTTAAACATTTGATTTTGTTATAATTAGTCC
>CBFDBC010000295.1:0-3483 GCA_965602945.1 uncultured bacterium
CTGGCTGCGGGGCGTCGATCAGTCCTTTACCGAGTTCCTCTCGCCTCCCCGGGAGGCCGGCACCAAGATGCTCAAGCTCGAGGATGAACTCTGGACCTATGCACCCTCGACGGACAGGACCATCCGGATCTCGGGGCACATGCTGCGCCAGTCGGTGATGGGCTCGGACCTTTCTTATGAAGACATGATGGAGGACCCGGAGCTGAGCAACATCTATGACGCGCAGGTGGTAGGGGACGAGACCATGATGGAGCGCGACTGCTGGGTGCTGGAGCTTGTGGCCAAGGAAGGCAAAGAGATCGCTTATCACAAGCGCAAGGTCTGGGTGGACAAGGAGCGGTTCGTTTCGCTTCGGGAGGACCGCTTCGCCCGCAGCGGCAAGCTGCTCAAGACCACGGAGGTGCTCGAGGTCCTGCAGCAGGAGGGCCGCTGGATTCCCTCTCATATCGTGTTCAAGGACGCGCTCAAGGGCGGGAAGGGCACGGAGATGCTCATCGAGTCCATGGATTTCGACGCCGAGATTTCGGACTACATATTCTCCAAGGCCTCCTTGCGTCGTTGACCGGGATTATTTACGGGCCGATCTTGCAGCATTTGCGTCGTCGTGATGGGTTCGCAGTAGTTCACTACAGCCTCACCCACCAACTCCTAGCAACTACTACAATCTCAACCCGTAAATAAACCCGGTGGAGATTCAACTTATTGCAGGATCACCACCGCGTGGCGGAGGAAACTTCCCGGTTTACCTTCAGGGATCCGGATGTGGATGCGGTCCCTGTGAAGCTCACCGCCGGTTACGCCCGTGATCTTCTCAGGGTGAACCACTCCCAGTTCATAGATTCTCCCTGAAAGCCCTTCGACCGTCAGGGTTAGGCCATCATCCCTCTTCTTCAGCGACACGATCTTGAGCCCGGTGTTGGCCTCACCCACTCGGCTGGGCACGTGGATGGGATAGATCCCGACCGACGGCCTGAAGGATATAGTGACGGCGGTGGGTTCGTCGAGGATCGGGAGTTCACAGACGGCCTGTGTCACCTGCCCCAACTCCCGTGCCTCAAAAGCGATGCTTTCACCCCGGAGCTTCACGTCCGTGATCTCTGTGCCTAAACCCAAGGCCGGTTCCAGGCGGAGGCGGTACCCCCCCCCGGCATCCTGAGGTCTCACCTCGATGCGGATGCTGTCCCCGGCCCTGACATAATCGATGCTGAAGCGGGACCTGCCCACCCTGATCTGATCGACCTGAATTTTCTTCCAATGTGCGGGGAGATGCGGGGCGAAGGTGAGTGTCCGGTTCGAGGCGTCCGCCTCAAGCCCCAGAAGCCCCCGGACAAGCGGCAGGGTGACTGCGGCCGTGGAAAACCCCTGGTGCGAGACCGCTTCCTGAGGCCAGACATGATTCGTGCCGGAAAAGACCTCGGTGATGTTTCCCAGCCCATGGGTGAAGGTGTGCATGGCCGTGGCCTTGAGCAGGGGCCAGGCGTTGAGCGGCATGTGGTGGGCATAGAGCGCCGTCGTCACCCAGCTGGTCAGGAACGGCCAGACCGCGCCGTAGTTGTAGTTGAGGGGCTGGAAGTATTGGCTGTCTATGGATATGCTGCGGACACCCCAGTCCGTGATGAGCTCCGCAGAGCTGATACGCTCCAGCGAGGCTCGGCTGTGCTCCGGCGTGCCCTGGCCCCACATGAGGCCCACGGCATTCCAGGGTGAGATCTCCTTCACGTGCTCGCCTTCGGCGTTGAAGGCATAGGCATAATACTGGCTGTCCGCATCCCAGAACCGGTCCTCGAAGGCCCGGGAAGCTCTCTGGTGGTCTTCTTCGGCCTTTTCCGAGTAGTCCCTTTCCCCGGCGATCCGGGCCAGCCTCTGCATGGCGTAGGCGGCGCGCACCCAGACCGCCCCTAGATAGATGTCGGTGGCGATCCCGGTCAGGGCGCCGTACTCCAGCGCTCCCAGTCCCGCCTTGCCGTTGTCCATGAGGCCGTCCTCATTGGCATCGGTGGTCAGGCACCAGTCGTACGCGCGCCGCAGCGAATCCCAGCTTTCGCGCACGAACGCCTCATCCCCGGACCAGCGCACATAGTCGTACACGGCCGCGATGTAGTAGGGACTCGTGTCCCCGTGGATGTATCCGTAGGGGTAGTCGTTCCACCAGTCGATGTAGCCTTCCGCCTGGGACAGCTCGTGGGCCATCTTGCCGTCTTCCCGCTGCCATTTCCGGGTGAAGCCCAGCACGGTCCGGGCGGATTCGAAGGCCCCGAAGCTCGACAGGCTGAGGGAGTTGATGTAGGTGTCTCCCCCGAAAAACCAGCCGAATCCGGGCCGGCCGCTCGTGCCGGAAGCTCCCAGCCCGGCCACCATCCCGGTCCCCAGTTCCGGGTGGTCCACGATCAGGTTGTCGAAGGCCACCTTGGCCCACTCGAAGGCGAGATCCAGCTCTTTGTCGGGTGTCAGTATGCTCAGCGTGTTCAGCCGGAGTTCCTGAAAATGCCGCCGGTTTTCCAGGTAGTGTTCTCCCGGGTCCTCGAGCAGTTTTTTATACACGGCCAGGACATCGTCCCGTTTTCCTTTTCCCCCTGCCAGGCAGATGGGGATGTATTTATCCGAGATTTTATCAGGATCAGGTATGTCGATACGGAATTCGCTGGGAGAATCCGAGAGCATGTGGGCCGGCGTGTACGACAGGCCGGAGGCGGCCGGGGAGCCCACCAGGGCGTGATTTTCCCCCGAGGACTCGGAGATGATGTAGGCCTTGAGGTCGTTGTTCCAATAGGCGAACTGCCCCCCGATCCCGGCCGGCCACATGGGCTGGAGCACAGGCAGGAATCCGCACACCACGGACAGCGGCTCGGTGGAATCGATCTCCAGCAGGATGAGCGCCCCCGGCTCCCTCACCGGCGTGACGAACACGGCCTTTACGGTGAATGACTGGAAGGTGTAGGTCAGGGTCGTGGCCTCGGGCGTGACGTCCACGTAGCGCACGATGTCCTTCCCCTGGATGGGCCGTGTCGAACTCCCGATATAGAAGGAGAATGAGAAGCCACGGATTAGCTTGAGCGGGTAGGCCCAGGCCTCGAAGGACCCGCTCTCATCACCCAGAACGGCAAAGCGCCTCCCCACCTTGTCGAAGGGAGCGCCGGGCCGGGCCGTCCGGTGGAGCAGCAGGTCGTTCGCCTCCAGCTCGAAGGCCGGGATCAGCCCCTCCTGCGCAGCCAGTCCTGTTACTCCCCACATCATAAACATAACGAAAACGGTGAAGGATTTTTTCATTCGCTTTTCCCGGGAACAGAGTACACCAATTTAACACCAAAATCCGCGGTATTGTCCAGACCGGGATGTCCCCTGTAAGCATTTCCTAGACCGCGATTTTCATGGAACAGACGGGCAAACTGAAACGTCGGCCCGGCGATTTTCCCCAGCGAGCAAAATCGCCTTATTCCTCGGCTCGCTCTCCTCTTCGAGGAACCATGCCCGCTCGCCTCCGGA
>CBFDBC010000296.1:0-3450 GCA_965602945.1 uncultured bacterium
GGAATCCTCCTTAGCCCCGCTTCCTTTTCCAAACCTTGGCGCCTCGACAGCCAGCACCCTCCCCCCTCCTGAAGTAGCAACAATACCGCCCAAATCCGAATAAACGAATTATTGTGACTCCAGGTTAACAAAAATTCGGAATAGGTCCGAGTCTATTTCTTCTTTGTTTCCGCTTTTTTGTCCGCTCCGGCTTCCTTCTTGTCTCCGATGATCTTCTTGGTGCGGTCCTTGTGCGACGAAATCCTTGAACCCCAGGACGCTGAAGAGCTTGTCTTCGAAATCGTCGTGTTTGACTCCTTTGAGCACGGCAAAACCTTCGCCCCTTTCTGTCCAGGTCAGCCGCTTGTACTCGGCCTCGGCGCTGTCCAGGGGTAAAATGACCCCGGTCTGCATGTCACGGGCCTGCACCCCGTTGCCGCTCTGGTTTTGGGCATCTATCAGCCAGGCAAGCCATTTGCCTTTCTTGTCGAACGCGAATTCAGACACGTTGCCCAGGTTCAGGGTCTTGCCCGTGGCTAGCTCGAAGAGGAGCAGGTCGGATCCGCTCCATTTATCCTTTTCCTTGGCCTGAGCTTCTTGGTCTTCCGGGCTTGTCGTGCCTCCTTGCGCGTGGGGAACACGGTGTATGTGACCCACTGTCCATCCTCTGAGAAGGCCAGGGTCCCTCCGCCGAAGCGAGGAGGCTCCCCGATGGGGAACCGAAGCTCTTTCTCGCCCTTGGTCTGCCTGATCACGACCTCGCCGTCCCCTTCCTGGGGTGCGATCACATAGGCGAACCAGGTCCCGTCGCCGGCGATGACGGAGGATCGGATGCTCTGCCACGCCAGGATGTCGGTGATCGCCTCGAGCGGCCGTGGTGCGGGGGTTTTCTCCTCCTCGATGGCCGCCAGTGTGGACGAAAGGGAAAGCGTCCACAGCAGGCATACCAGGAACAGTGAGTAAGACAGGAACTTTTTTATGACAAGGCCTCCTCTGGGAAAGGTACTCTCAGTATCTATTGAGGTGATCAATATACCACATGCGCTAGGAGGAAAACAGGGATGTGATCCGTTGACTTTTCGGGAGCGATATATGACCTTTAGAGATATCCGGGCCCGGATAAACATCCGGTCCGGGCAGGGCGTAATACGGCATGAGAAACAAACACATGAGCGATCAAGAGTTGGTGAAGGCCTGCCTGTCCGGGAACACGGGGGCCTACCAGGAGATCATGCTGCGATACAGCGGGAAAGCCATGGCCCTGGCCCTGAACATGCTGCGGCATCGTGAGGATGCCGAGGATGTATGTCAGGAGGCCTTTGTCAAGGCCTTCCACAACCTGGACAGATACGATCCTCAACAGGATTTCAAGAACTGGTTCTACACCGTGCTCTATCGCCGCTGCCTGGATCAAATGCGAAAAAGAAAACGATTTACGAATTTTATGGTCAAATTTCGGAACGAACCCGACCTGGAAGCCGCAGTGAAGAGGAGCAATCCGTCCCGGGGCGCGGGATTGGATCCCCGGATGCTCGAGGACCTGAGCCCCAAGGAGCGGATAACACTCATCCTCTGGGCCTCCGAGGGCTACACCGGCGAAGAGATCGCGTCCGTGCTGAAGTGCTCACCCAGCACGGCCCGGGTCAATCTGTACAAGGCCCGGAAAAAACTCAAGGCCATCTTGGAGGGAGAAAATGTTGCGCTGCAGAATGGTTGACCTGCTCATCCGCATCCTGCCCGTTAAAACCTGGCAGGACCTCCTCATCCGTCGTCATGTGACGGGATGTGCGGCCTGTACGGCCAAGCTGGCCGCCAGGGAAGAGGCCCTTGCCGTCCTGGTGCAGGAGAGGGATCTCGTTTCCGTCAGGGATCTCTGGCCCGCCGTAAGCCCCCGTCTGCGTTCCGGTTCGGCGGCAAGGACTGAAGCTCCCAACACAATGTGGCGGTGGGCGGCCGTGGCCGCCGCCCTGGCGGCCGTGCTGGCGACCAGCCTCTGGCTGCTCAGAGGGCCGGTTGGGGACGTTTCCGCGGACCTGAGCCGGAAGCTCCAAATCGATTACATACGGATCGGAGACGAACCGGCGCGTACCTATGTGTTCCAGCCCCAGGATGTCAACATGACACTCGTGTGGGTCGAAAAAGACAGCGAAGGAGAATAGTTATGAAAAAGACAGTTTTTATGCTCACAATACTGCTGATTCTTATGTTCCTTGTGGTGCTGCCCGCACTCGAGGGAGCCGAGCGGTTGGACATCAAGCTCCGGGTGTACGAGGGAACCAGGCAGGGGACCGTCGATTCCCCTGAGTTCGTCACCTCCTCCTACATCCAGCCCACCATCACCGCCAACCTGAGTCTGGGGATGGACATGCAAAAAGAGAAGTCCCAGATCATGAAGGTCTTCAACCTGGCGGATGTCAAGGTCCTGACCGAGACCGAACTGCGTTTCGGCGCCGGGACAGGCGATTCGGTGCGGCATCATTTCCGTCTCAACAGCCACTCCTACGAGGTCCGGGTACTGCTCAAGGAATGGGGAGCAGGAGGCCGGTTCCTGGTCCTGGTGAACGAACAGGCACAGGATGAAGAAAAAAAGAAGCTGGAGAACGTGCTTACGACCGAGATGCTGCTCCACGGCGGCCACAGCGCGGTGTTCGGGTTCGAGGACCGGAGGGGAAATCCCTATTTTGTGTCCTTCCTGATCACGGGACCTGCCGAAAAGATCCTGCCGCCCCCGCCTCCCCCTCCGCCGGCACCGGCTCCTCCGGCCCCCCCTGTCGACCCTGAGAAGATCAAAGAGTTCGAGAAAGGCGCGGTCAAGGCCACGGATGCCATCGATCCGCCCAAGCTGGTCCACAAGGTGGACCCGGTCTACCCGGAGACAGCGAGCATGGCCGGCAAGACGGGTACCGTGATACTGAATGTGAGAACAGATAAGCAAGGCGGTGTGGAGCGCGTTCTGGTGCTCAACGGGAAATATGCCGACTTCAATGCCGCCGCCGTCGAAGCCGTGAAGAAATGGCGGTACGAGCCCCTTATCAAAGACGGGGAGCCACGGTCAGTGGTGTTCTCCGTAACCGTAAATTTCCGGCTGAGAGAGACGGCACAGGGAGCTGTCGAAGCGGGGGGGGACATCGAACCCCCCACAGTGACCAAGCGTGTCGACCCGGTTTACCCGGAGGAGGCCCGCAAGGCCGGGATCCAGGGCTCGGTGATCCTCTATGTGACCACAGACGAAAAGGGAAGGGTGAAAAATATCGACGTGCTGAAGTCCATCCCCGCCCTGGACAAGGCTGCGGTCGACGCCGTCCGCCAGTGGGTCTATAAGCCCTATGTGAGCGATGGGGTTGCCAAGCCGGTCTCTTTTTCCATCACCGTCCAGTTCCGCCTGCAGTAAAAAATAAAGGGGAGTGTCCCGTTCCTAAATTGGACCACTCCCCTTTAATTCATTTCAGAGCCGGGGGAGGGCCTCCGGCA
>CBFDBC010000297.1:0-3420 GCA_965602945.1 uncultured bacterium
CCTGGGTGACTGGGAGGCTTTCATGGGGGCGGTCAAGTCCACCATCCTGCTCAACCTTGTGTTTTTGGTCCTGTTAAGTGTATCATTCTTTATCTGATATGCCGAAAAAAGCCGGAAAAGAAAAAAAAGCCCGCGATAAAAGCGTCTTTCGGGAATACTTCGAGCTGATCGCCGAAACCGCGGTATTTGTCTTCTTCGTTATGACGTTTGTAGTCCAGGCCTTCCAGATCCCCACGGGCTCCATGGAGTCCACGCTCCTGGTTGGGGATTTCCTGCTGGTCAACAAGTTTGCGTATGCCAGGGCCGTCCTTCCGCTCGAAGACACGATCCTGCCCAAAAAAAGGCTGGAGCACAAGGACATCATCGTGTTCCGGTTTCCCGATGACCTGACCAAGGACTTCGTGAAACGGGTCATCGCATTGGAGGGCGACACCATCGAGATCAAAGACAAACAGGTCTTTGTGAACGGCGTTCCCATGGCCGAAAACTACAAGGTTCACATCGACAGGCAGATTATGCCCGGTGCGAGCGAATACGAATACGGAATCAGGGCCCGGGACAACTTCGGTCCCATGAAAATCCCCGCCGGCCACTGCTTCGCCATGGGCGACAACCGCGACAACAGCCAGGACAGCCGCTACTGGGGATTCCTGCCGCTCACGTACATCAAGGGGAAACCCTGGGTGATCTATTTCTCCTATGACGCGGAACGCGATGCCTATCTGAAAACGAGCGCCAAGGAAAGAGTTAACAAATTCGGCCGATTCATCACCAAAGCCCGCCTCAAACGCATCCTGCACACCGTGAAGTGACGTCCTTTTGAATAAAACCTTCGAAGTCTTAACCCAAGACAAGAATTCTCCCGCCCGAACCGGCCTCATCCACACGCCCCACGGCAAAATCCAAACTCCGGCATTCGCTCCGGTGGGGAGCCAGGGATCGGTCAAGGGGCTCACTCATGCCCAGGTCAAAGACCTGGGAGCCCAGTTCATGCTGGTCAACGCATATCACCTGTACCTGAGGCCCGGCCTGGAGATCATCCGGGGTCAGGACGGCCTCCACGGCTTCATGTCCTGGGACAGGCCGCTGCTGTCCGACAGCGGCGGCTTCCAGATCTACAGCATGTCCCCACTGGCCAAGGTCAAGAGGGAGGGGGTGCACTTCGCCTCCCACCTGGACGGCAGCAGGATCTTCCTCTCCCCCGAAGATGTGGTCGACATCCAGCTGGCACTCGGGACCGACATCATGATGCAGCTGGATTTCTTCGTGCCCTTTCCCGCCACCAAGGAGAAGATGAAGGAGGCGGTGGAGCTCACGACCCTCTGGGGCGGCCGGTCCCGGGACCATTTCCTCAGCCGCCAAACCGGGCAGCAGCTCTGGGGGATCTGCCAGGGCGGCATCCACTGGGAACTCAGAGAACAGAGCATCCGGGAACTCATCGAGGTGGGATTCGACGGCTATGCACTGGGCGGGCTGGGGATCGGTGAGCCCAAATCCCAATTTTTCGAGGTCGTGGGCCGGTCCTGCGAGCTCCTGTCCCCGGAAAAACCGCGCTATCTCATGGGCATCGGATACATCCAGGACATCCTGGAGGCGGTCAGGCGGGGCGTTGATCTTTTCGACTGCGTGCTGCCCACGCGCAACGCCCGCAACGGCAACATCTTTACCTCAAAAGGCCGGATCGTGATCAAGAACAAAAAGTATGCGGAGGACCCGCGACCGCTGGATGAGGGCTGCGGCTGCTTTACCTGCCGCAACTTCTCCCGCGCCTACCTCCGCCATCTATATGAAAGAAATGAAATCACTTCCGCGGTCCTCAACACCATCCACAACCTGCACTTTTACCTTGACATCTTCCGTAAAATTCGGCAAGCTATTCAGATAAATTCGCTAGAGGATTTATATAAGGAAATCGTCGCTAAAACCATTAAATAAAAGGACATATGAATATGATACTAGCAAATTTCGCGTCCCTGATGGCGCAGCAGCAGGGCCAACAGGCTCCGGGTGGAAGCATGCTGACCGCCCTCCTGCCTTTTGCCCTGGTCTTTGTCATCTTCTACTTTCTCCTCATCCGGCCGCAGCGCACCAAGCAGAAAAAACACCAGGGAATGGTGGAGCAGCTCAAGGCGGGAGACAAGATCATCACTTCCGGCGGCATCCACGGCACGATCATGGGTGTGCAGGAGGACAAGATCGAGCTGAGGATCGCGTCCAACACCAAGGTCGACATCAGCAAGAACGCCATTGCGGTAATTCTGGGTAAAAAGACCGAGACCAAGTAAGCCTCATCTTCGAACCCGATTCAGAGGGAATCCAAGGGATTCCGAACGAAAAGGAAGGCCCATGAAAAAGAACCTTCGTTGGAAAGTCATCCTGGTCGCGGCGGTCATCGCCCTGTCCATATTTCTGGCATATCCGCCCGGCGAGAAGATCCACCTCGGCCTCGATCTGCAGGGAGGGATGCACCTGGTGCTCCAGGTCATGACCGATGACGCTATCACCTACGAGACCGACCAGGCCGTGCTCAGCCTCCGGGAAGATCTGAAAAAGGAAAACATCACCTACACGTCCGTGTCCAAGCTGGAGGGACAGGTCGGCAGGCTCGCCATACAGGAGTTCGACCTCGATAAAGAACGGGACATCCGGGACATGCTGAACCAAAACTTCCGAGACTGGGACTTCTCGGTCCGGAACGGTTCCTTCCTTCTGTCCCTCAAGTCGGGATCGGAATTCTATCTGAGAAACCAGTCCGTGCAGCAGGCCCTTGAAACCATAGGGAACCGTGTCAATGAGCTGGGCCTGACCGAGCCCACCATCCAGCGGCAGGGCTTGAGCGGGGACCGCATCATCGTGGAGCTCCCGGGAGTGGAAGACCCGGACAAGGTCAAGGACATCCTGAAGACCACGGCCCTGCTGGAGTTCCGTCTTGTAAAGGCGGGTCCGGCCATGGACAGGGAAACCCTGCTGGCCGAATACGGAGGCGAAGTGCCGGAAGATATGGAAGTGATGCAGGGCGATCCCGAACACACGGAAGGCGGCTGGTACCTGGTTTCCAACGTGTCGGAGATCACCGGGAATGACCTGCGCAACGCCCGCCGCTCCCAGGACGAGTGGAACAAGCCGGCCGTGTCCTTCACGCTGCACCCCGACCCGGGCAAACGCTTCGAAAGGATGACCGCGGACAACGTGGGAAATCCCATGAGCATCGTCCTGGACAAGAGGATCGTGGAGGTGGCCAACATCCGGGAGCGCATCCCCGCCACCTCGAGCACCATGATCCACGGCAACTTCACCCTGGAACAGGCCGACGACATCTCCATGCTGCTCCGTGCCGGCGCCATGCCCGCCAGCGTCAAATACCTTGAGGACCGGACCATCGGCCCCTCCCTGGGTGCTGACTCTATCCGCCGGGGACTC
>CBFDBC010000298.1:0-3393 GCA_965602945.1 uncultured bacterium
GCAAGGCCGGCCGGCTGGAGGACTTATTTCCTGCCGACCCCCCCACGCTGTCGCGCAAATCCGTACACCCCAAGTCGCACAACCAGCAGCAGTACATCGTGGCCAACAAGAAACACGACATGGTGTTCGGGATCGGCCCGGCCGGGACCGGCAAGACCTATCTGGCCATGGCCATGGCCCTCAAGTTCCTCCAGGACAAGGTGGTCAGCCGCATCGTCCTGACCCGGCCGGCGGTGGAAGCGGGCGAAAAACTGGGCTTCCTCCCGGGCGACGTGCAGCAGAAGGTCAACCCCTATCTCAGGCCGCTGTACGACGCCCTGTTCGATCTGATCCTTTCCGACCAGGCCCACAACCTCATCGACCGCGGCCTCATCGAGATCGCACCGCTGGCCTTCATGCGGGGCCGCACTCTCAACTCCGCCTTCATCATCCTGGACGAGGCCCAGAACACCACCAAGGAACAGATGAAGATGATCCTGACCCGGCCCGGTTTCGATTCCAAGCTGGTGGTCACGGCCGATATCACACAGATCGACCTTCCCCAGCCGCGCAAATCCGGCGTTCTACAGGCTATGGAGATTCTCGCACACATCCCCGAGATCTCCTTTGTCCGCTTCAATGAAAAGGACGTGGTCCGCCACCCCCTGGTACAGAAGATCATCAAGGCCTATAAAAAGGCGGACGAGAAGACACGGAAAAACTAAATGGAACCGTTCGCATTCAAAAAGCTGCGTTTTTTCCGCAGCGAAGAGAGCCGCACCAAAAAGATGGTGAACGGCGCCCCCGGCACCGGCAAAAGCCAGAAGAAGAACCCGGTCCAGCGGCTGCTCGAACATCCCCATATCTTCCTCGTTATATTCGCGCTGGCCATCGCCTATCTGGCCACCTACCAAACGTCCAAATCGCTTCCGGTGTGGGAAAGCGGCTCCATTGCACCGGCGGATATAGTGATTCGCGAGGAATTAACCATCGAGGATGAAGAAACCACGCAGACCCGGAGGCAGGAAGCGGAGGATCTGGAGCCGCCGGTCTACATCCTCAATTCGAATGTGTTCCTGAATGTTCGGGATAAGATCAAGGAGTTTTTCGAATCGGGGCGAGAACTGATCGCCGAGCCGCCCGACGAAGAAAAACAGAGGGAATTCATCAGAACCAGCAGCGAGACCTCCTTCATCGAGCTCTCCCCTCAAACCCTGCGGAACCTGATCAAGCTGGAGTTCTCCCCTACACTGGAGGAAAGCCTGATCGCCCTCATCTCCGGCGTGTCGGATCGCGGCATCATCATGGACAAGAGCCTCTACACTCACAACGAACAAGAGCTCGGATTCATCCTGATCCATGGGGCGGAAGCAGAGAGCAAGCAGTTTATCACCACGGTACGCGACAAAGAGGAAGCCAAGACCGTCCTGGCCAACGAGATCAACCTGATGGAACTCCCGGATGAGGAAAAATCGGCCTTGACCGCCCTCTCACACTCCTTCCTGACGGCCAATGTGGATTTCGATGCCACCGAGACGGCAACGCGCAAAATGGCGGCCCGTCTGGGTGTGGATCCGGTCCACTTCACGATGAAAAAGGGTAAGGTCATCATCCGCAAGGGGGATGAGGTCACTGACGGCATCCTCAGCCAGATCCGCGTCTACAACCAGAACCTCAGCGCCAAACCCACCTGGCTCATCAATTTCGCAGGCTCGCTGATCCTTTTCTCCCTGCTGCTCTATGCGCTTCTCTACTACCTCCAGTCCCGGAGAGACACCGCAGACGCCCTCAACCGCTTCATCCTGATGGGCTCTATCATCATCATCAGCCTGCTGCTCTACAAGGTGTCCGGCTACCTGTCCGACCTTTTCAGCCAGAATGCGCAGCTGACCTTCTTCAGCTACGCTGAGAGCTACCGCTATGCCTTCCCTCTCCAGATGGGCGTGCTGCTGATCACCTTTCTGGCCGGGGTTCATCTCGCGCTTTTCCTGGTGATCCTGAGCAGCGTCCTGGCCGGTTTCCTGTTCAACTCCGAGCTGCTGATGATCTTTACGCTGGTGGGCGGACTGGCCGCCATCCTGGGCGTGAAGCTCCTGGGAAAACCCACACGCACCCCCGTGCTGCGGGCCGGGATCCTGCTGATCGCACCCGTGAATGTCGCCGCCATCACCGCCTTCCACCTGCTCCAGGGAGGCATCGCTGCGCCGCAGCCCTATCTCAGCGAGGTGTTCATGGGGATCCTGGGAGGTGTGATGAGCAGCGCCCTGGCGTTCCTCCTCGTCCCGGTCCTGGAGACCATGTTCGGCATCGTCACCCCGGCCAAGCTGGTCGAGCTGACCAACTCAGACCTCCCCATCTTCCGGAAGATGGCCATGGAGGCGCCCGGTTCCTACCATCACTCGCTGGTGGTCGCCTCTCTGGCGGAACAGGCCGCCGAAGACATCGATCTCGATCCCATGCTGGTCAAGGCCGGCGCCCTCTACCACGACGTCGGCAAGATCAAGCGTCCCGAATACTTTATCGAGAACCGGACGCGAAATTTCGACCTGCACCGCGACCTCAAGCCCAGCATGAGCAGCCTGGTGATCATCAACCACGTCAGAGAGGGGGTTGAACAGGCCACCAAGCTCCGATTACCCAGACGAGTCAAGGACATCATAGCCCAGCACCACGGCAATTCCCTGGTCCGTTATTTCTTCGAAAAAGCGAAGGTCGAATATGATCCGGAGATGCAGACCATCGGTGAGGAAAGCTACCGCTATCCGGGTCCCAGGCCCCGGACCAAAGAGGCCGCGCTGGTCATGCTGGCCGACTCGGTGGAGGCGGCCTCCCGGAGCCTCAAGAAACCGACAAAGCCCAACCTGAAGCGGCTCATCACAGAGATCTTCAATTCCAGCCTGCAGGACGGCCAGCTGGACGAGAGCTCTTTCTCGCTCTCTGAGCTCAAGCTGGCGGCCAATTCATTTCTGTCCACCCTGGATACCATCTACCACCCTCGTGTGGAGTACCCGGGTTTCGAATTCGAGAAGATACCGCCCAAAGCGGCCGGCACCAACAAGACCAATGATCGAAATTCTTAACCGGCAGAAGCGGTATGACATAGACACAGCCCGGCTGCATGACCTGTTGGAAGGGCTGCTGCGCACATATGGGAGCCCCAACGCGGAGGTGACCCTGGCCCTGGTCAATGACGCACCCATGCGGGCCCTCAACCGGCGGTTCATGACTAAAGACGCGTCCACCGATGTGCTGAGCTTCCCTATCCGGGACCTGGCCCCGGACGGGAAATACTATCTGGGCGATATCATCATATCCGTCCCCCATGCCGCCCGGCAGAGCCGGTCGCAGGGCCATCCGCTGCAGCGGGAGCTGGAGTTCCTCGTGATTCACGGGCTGCTCCATCTTAAGGGGTTC
>CBFDBC010000299.1:0-3390 GCA_965602945.1 uncultured bacterium
GAAGAGGAGGGGCGCGTGCTGGTCGACCTCACACCTTTCCTGATGCGCGATGCCCACGGTGTCGCGGACCGCATCCGGCGATCCCGCCAGGGGAACTTCCGGCTGGATGTTTCCCGTTCGGCCGTGTACCTGCCCAACACGAAGAATTTCCCCAAGAACACGGA
The DNA here is from genome assembly GCA_965602945.1 of uncultured bacterium. Lineage (GTDB taxonomy): Bacteria > Acidobacteriota > Aminicenantia > Aminicenantales > Aminicenantaceae > JAUXEH01. Next base: position 165 of record CBFDBC010000299.1, read on the forward strand.
ACTGGAAGCGCTCCTGACCTTCACGGCTGGGGATGCCGGCAATTTTGTCCGCCAGGTGGCGCCGGACCCGTCATCCATAACCCTCCGCCAGCACCACTCCTTTGTGGAACTCCCAGGGCCCGGGTATGAGCCCCGCATATGGGACCCCCGTTCCATGTTCAGCAGCCGTTCCGGTTACATGGATTTTGCCGCTCCCATCGACCAGCCCCTGCAGAAGAAGCTGATCGCCCGCCACCGGCTCCAGAAGAAAGACCCCAATGCGAAGGTCAGCGACCCTGTGGAACCCATCACATACTACATCGACCGTGCCGCTCCTGAACCGATCCGCAGCGCACTGCTCGTGGGGGCCGGTTGGTGGAACGAGGCGTTCGAGGCCATCGGCTACCGCAACGCCTTTCAGGTCAAGATCCTGCCGGAGGGCGCGGATCCCATGGATGTCCGCTACAACATGGTCAACTGGGTGCACCGCGCCACGCGCGGCTGGTCCTACGGCGGCTCGGTCACGGATCCACGCACCGGAGAGATCATCAAGGGACACGTGGTGCTCGGCTCCCAGAGGATACGCCAGGACTTCCTGATCGCCTCCGGGCTGGTCACCGAATACGACGGCAGTCCCGACGCCACCCGTGCGGCCGTGGAGATGGGCCTGGCGCGCATCCGCCAATTGTCCGCGCACGAGGTGGGGCATACATTGGGAGTGGGGCACAACTACGCCTCCAGCGTCAACGACCGCGCCTCTGTCATGGACTACCCCCATCCCCGGGTTCTTATCACGGAGGACGGCCGGCTGGATCTCTCCGACGCCTATGACATTGGGATCGGAGCCTGGGACACGGTCTGTGTGGCCTACGGCTACCAGGATTTTCCCGACGGCGTGGATGAAGAAAAGGCGCTAAAGGCCATCCTCGACGATGCTTTCAACGGCGGCCTGCTTTACCTGACCAACCAGGATGCCGCCCCCGCGGGCGGGGCCCATCCCCTGTCCAATGACTGGGACAACGGGACCGATCCCGTCGGCGAGCTCGTCCACAAGATGAAGGTGCGAGCCATCGCCCTCGCCAATTTCTCGGAGAAGAAGGTCCCGGTGGGCGCGCCTATGTCCGGCCTGGAGGAGATCCTGGTGCCGGTATATCTGTTCTGCCGCTATCAGATCGAGGCGGCGGCCAGCGTCATCGGCGGCCTGTACTACGGGCATACGGTCCGGGACGGGGCCCAGGCAGACCCGACATTCGTCCCGGCCGGGGAGCAGTCCCGTGCCCTGGACGAGCTGCTCAGGACCCTGGCTCCCGAGAACCTGGCCGTGCCCGAACACGTCCTGCGGATCCTGCCGCCGCGGGCTCCCGGCATGGGCCAGACACGGGAACTCTTCCCGGGCTACACCGGGATCACATTCGATCCCCTGGGCGCCGCCGAGACCCTGGCCGGGATCACGGTCGCCAACCTGCTGCATCCGCAGCGGGCCGCCCGCCTGATCCAGTACCATGCCCGGAATCCGGAGCTGCCGGACTTCCACGACGTCCTGGACCGGCTGCTCGATTTCACCTGGAATGCGGCGGAAAAGGAAGGGCTACACGGCGAGCTCCAGAAGGTGGTCGACAACGTCGTGCTCTATCACCTCATGGGGCTGGCCGACTATGAGGACGCAGCGCCGCAGGTGCGGGCCGTGGCCCGGTGGAAGATCGAGGAGCTGGGCGCCTCGCTCGCCGGCAAGGCCGGGGCTGCCGGAAGCGTCAACCGGAAAGCCCATTTCTTGAGCGGATTGGCGTTGATCGAGCAGTTCCGCAGGGACCCGAGCCAGTTGAAGCTCCCGGTGCCGCTCTCCGCCCCGCCTGGGGCCCCCATCGGCAACTAGCGGAGCGCCTTATATTCTTTCCTCGCCGGGGACCCGCCCAACCTCCCCATGGGCTCGGAAAGAACACAAGGCGCTGGGCATCAACTAAACCGTCCATGGGCTCACAACGGAAAGTATGACACGACTATTGGATTGAGTCCCGCCGCCTATGATAGTATAATTCAGGGCTCAGGAGAGGGAAAATGACGGAAGACGATAAAACGCTCGACATCGTAAAAAACGCGATCCTGCTCGAACACAAGGGCAAAGCCTTGTATGAATCGGTGGTCAAGACCACCGAGGTGGCGGCCGTGAAGGACCTCTTCGGCTGGCTGGCTGAGGAGGAAGTCAAACACATCGCCTTCCTGGGAAAGCAGTTCAGGCGGCTGGCCCGGGGAGAGAACCTGGATGCCTCCGGGATGGAGGAGGGCCACAAGCAGGTCGCAGACTCCGTCCTCACTCTGGAGATCGTGCAGAACGTATCCGGAGCGGGCTATGAGGCTGCCGTGATCTCGGCTGCCCTGGAATTCGAGAAGCGGGCGGTTGCCTACTATTCCGAACAGGCAGAGAAGGCGGCGTCAGAGGCCGAGAAGGAGGTCTTCGGCTGGCTGTCCCGCTGGGAGGTCACGCACATGGAGATGCTGGCCAGGGTGGATGACGAGCTCAAGCAGGACATCTGGTACGACAACCAGTTCTGGCCCCTGGACTAGATATCCTTGTTATCCTATTTGTCCTATAAGGTTATCGTCCTTTATCCCAATCTATCACAGAAAAAGTTTTCATGTCAACCACATTTCCCCTGATTCTTTGACAAAGCCAGGGAATTGCCCCATATTATAGATAGACTGATCTATCCTGAGCTACGGATCATGAGAAGACGCGCTTCGAACTTGCTGAGATCGATGCTGAGTTCCGGCGCGGCTGTCTGTGTGATCTCAGGGATGGCCTGGGGCATGATGCCGGCCTTTCACTCCACCTCTCAAGCAGACGACACAAAAAAGGATACCGTAAGAGCGCTGCTCGCCATCTACAAGGAAGTCCGGGAGCTGGGATACCGGGACACGGAGGACTTCATCAAGCGGGAATTCCATCTCGACCTCGACGGCACCATGGCTAACCGGGAGGAGCACATCGTTGTGCTGAGTCATGCCTCCGGCAACGGAGATAAGATGATCCTGCAGGTTACCACCTTCAGCGAGAAAGCGAGCGTCGGGTATGCGAGGCTTCCCGTTTCTACACTTGAAATATCCTGTATGATCGAAGGCGATGCCCTCGAGATCCAGAACAGCATGTTCGGCGAGGACGAATCCCGCCGCCTGTTCCCGGAGATCCTCCAGGGTATACGGGAAGAAAAAGAGCTACTCAAGCGCTTCAACCCGAAGCGCTGAATCTGGG
>CBFDBC010000300.1:0-3366 GCA_965602945.1 uncultured bacterium
CCCGGATCGATGTTCAGACGGGCACGGTCAAGGTCACGGTCGAGATCGTTGACGAGAGCCAGCGGCTCAAGCCCGGTATGTTCGTCGAGGTCCGCATCGTGATCGGGATGCTGGAGGGCGTGCTGGTCATCCCGCGCAAGGCCATCCTCTACAAGCAGAACAAGACCTATGTCTTTGTCGCGGAGCGCGGCCAGGTCTCTCAGCGGGAAGTGACCCTCGGGCTGACCGAAGAGGACCATGTCGAAGTTGCAGAGGGCGTCGCTGAGGGTGATGTCATCGTGACCGTGGGCGTGGAATCCCTCAAGGACGGCCAGAGGATCGAAGTGGTGCGATGAAACTCGTCAAATTTTCCATAAACCGCCCCGTCTCTGTCTTCATGTTCACCTTGGCGGCGGTCATTTTCGGACTCATCTCCTACTCACGGCTGAACCTGAACCTGCTCCCCTCCATCTCCTACCCCACGCTGACCATCAAGACGGAATACCCCGGGACCGCCCCCTCCGAGATCGAGAATATCATCTCCAAGCCCATCGAAGAGACCTGCGGGGTCGTGGACAACGTCATCCGCATCTCTTCCGTGTCCCGCGCAGAGCTCTCCGAGGTCACGGTGGAGTTCGCCTGGCACACCAACATGGATTTCGCGACCCTGAAGCTGAGGGAGAAGCTCGATCTGCTGCGTTTTCCCATGACCGCCACCAAGCCGGTCATCCTCCGCTACGATCCCAACCAGGAGCCCATCATGAAGCTCGGGCTGACCGGGGAGGGCGACCTGGGCCGCATCCGCTACACGGCGGAGCGGGAGGTCAAGCAGGCCCTGGAGAGCATCGAGGGCGTGGCCGCCTGTTCCATCTCCGGCGGCCTCGAGGACGAGATCCACATCGACATCAACGAGCAGAGGCTGAGCCTGCTCAACATCCCCATCACCACGGTGGCCAGCCGGCTGTCCCAGGAGAATGTCAACCTCTCCGCCGGCATCCTCAAGCAGAAGGACAGCCAGTTCCTGGTGCGCACGGTCAATCAGTTCCAGGACGTGGAAGAGATCAAGGGGATCATCATCGAGAGGCGGGGGGATGTGCAGATCACCCTGGGCTCCGTGGCCGACGTTTACCGGGGCTACAAGGAGCGCAAGGTCATATCCCGCATCAACGGGCGGGAGTGCATCGAGGCGGCCATCTATCGCGCGGCCGATGCCAACACGGTCTCGGTCTCCGACGCCGTGACCGAAAGGCTCGAATCCGTCCGGAGGAACATCCTGGCTCCACGGGACATGGATTACCTTGTCATCACCAACCAGGCCAAGTTCATCAAGAGCACCATCGAACAGGTCAAACAGACCGCCCTCCTGGGAGGCATCCTGGCCATCCTGGTGCTGCTCTACTTCCTGAAGAACCTGCGCAGTACCCTGATCATCGGCATCACCATCCCCATATCCGTGATCATCACCTTCTTCCTGATGTTCTCGGCCGACATCTCCCTGAACATCATCTCCATGGGGGGGTTGGCCCTTGGCATTGGAATGCTGGTGGACAACTCCATCGTGGTGTTGGAGTCCATCCAGCGCTACCGGGAAAAGGGCACGGATCTGTATAACGCGGCGCTTAAGGGGACCACCGAGGTTGCCGGCGCCGTGACCGCCTCCACCTTCACCACGGTCGCGGTCTTCTTCCCCATCGTGTTCGTGGAGGGCATCGCCGGCCAGCTGTTCAAGGACATGGCCCTGACCGTGACCTTCTCCCTGCTCGCATCCCTGGTGGTCTCGCTGACGCTGGTGCCCATGCTGAGCTCGGCCATGCAGAAGGAGAAGACCAAAGCTGGATTCTCCAAGGTCCTCAGGTTCGTCTTCAAGCCGCTGGACAAGATCTACGATAAGTTCTTTCAAGGGTACTCCAAGGTCCAGGAGGTCTCGTTCGTCCGCAGGAAGACCATCCTCGTAAGCGTTGTGCTGATCTTCCTGGCGGCGATCTTTGCATCCCGTTACATGGGCCAAGAGCTGATCCCGGTGATCTCCCAGGGAGAATTCCTGATCAACGTGGAGTTCACCCCCGGGACCTCGCTCAGGGAAAACGCCGCCATCATCTCGGATATCACCGAAGCCCTCAAGGATTACGAGGAGATCGACAGCGTCTACGAGCTGATCGGGAAGGGCTCCCGCGCAGGGATCTCCTTCCAGGAGGAGCGCGAGAACCTGTCGGAGTTCACCCTTCGCCTCCAGCCCGGCATCCTGGGAAAGAAGGAAGACCAGATCATGGACAGGGTGCGGGCCGACCTGGAAAAGTTCCCCACCACCAAGATCAAGGTCTACAAGCCCCGCTTGTTCTCGTTCAAGGCGCCCCTCGAGGTCGTGGTCTCGGGAAATGACCTGGACCTAATCAAGAGCGTCTCCGACGAGCTCTTAGAGGGCCTCCGCGGGGTCGAGGGCATCATCGACCTCAAGTCCAGCATGGAGGAAGGCTACCCGGAGATCCAGATCATCTTCAACCGCGCCGTCCTCGCCTCGCAGGACATGACCATCAATTCCGTGGGCACACAGATCCGGAACAAGATCGAGGGCGAGGTCTCCACCCGCTTTATCGAGAGCGACCGCGAGGTCGATATCCGCGTACGCCTGGCCGAGGGATCCCGAGACCGTGTGGAGAAAGTCGGCCGGATCCAGGTCCGCAACGGCCTGGGTGTCATGGTCCCCCTGCAGGCCCTGGCCACGATCCAGATCAAGGAGGGGCCGGCCGAGATCCGGCGGATCACCCAGCAGAAATCCGCCGTCATCACAGGGAACCTCTCCGGCATCTCGCTGGATGAGGCCACGGCCCAGATCCTCGCGGCGACCGCTGCCCTGGATGTGCCTCCCGAGATCTCGGTCAACCTGGCCGGCCAGAGCATGGAGCAGGACGTGGCCTTCTCGTCCATGATCTTCGCCATCTTCCTGGCCGTATTCCTGGTCTACCTGGTCATGGCCTCCCAATTCGAATCCTTCATCAAGCCCTTCATCATCATGTTCACCATCCCGCTGGGCGTCATCGGGGTCGTTATCATCGGGCTGGCGTCAGGCATGTCGATCAACGTGATCGTGCTCATCGGGCTCATCATCCTCTCCGGGATCATCGTGAACAACGCCATTGTGCTGGTGGATTACATCGGCCAGCTGCAGAGGCAGGGCATGAAGAAGATGGAGGCCATCACGACCGCGGCCCGGGTAAGATGGCGTCCTATCCTCATGACCACCGTCACCACCGTTTAAATTGGCGAGATAGTTCTTTTGGAGAATGTTGCTATTGGATTTGCGTAGACGCAAACCGATGGCATTACCACCTCTTCCACCGCTTCCATGTTGTATTCGGAGAAAGTGCCCACATAGAAGTTATCGCACCA
>CBFDBC010000301.1:0-3324 GCA_965602945.1 uncultured bacterium
GGAGGCCGATGTGCTGGTCTTCACGCGGCAGGCTTTCGACGAGTTCCCGGACCTGTGGGTGAGCGGCCCTGATTTCAAGGAGGCCCGGAAGCTGACCGATCTGGGGAACCAGATGGAACCCTATGTCTGGGGAAAGGCGGAACTGCGGGATTTCCTCAGTTCCGACGGCAAGCCCCTGAAGGGCATCCTGGTCAAGCCGGACAACTTCGATCCCGGCAAAAAATATCCCCTGATGGTGTATATCTACGAGACCCTGCACCAGGGCCACCACCGCTATCGTGACCCCTCTCCCGGAAGCTCGGTCAATCCATCCTATTATGTGAGCAACGGCTATGTCCTGTGGATGCCCGACATCGAGTACGACACAGGCTATCCCGGCCCGGACGCCATGAAGTGTGTGCTGCCCGGTATCCACATGCTGATCCGGGAGGGCTACATCGATCCCCAGGCCATCGGCATCCAGGGGCACTCATGGGGCGGGTACCAGATCTCCTACATGGTCACGCAGACCAACATTTTTGCGGCGGCCAACGGAGGGGCCCCGGTCTCCAACATGACCTCGGCTTACGGCGGGATCCGCTGGGCCAGCGGCATGGTGCGGCAGTTCCAGTACGAACACACGCAGAGCCGCCTGGGAGACACCCTGTGGAAGGTCCCCCTGCGCTACATCGAGAATTCTCCCATCTTCTGGGTCGATAAGATCCAGACGCCTCTCATGTACATGCACAATGACGAGGACGGGGCAGTTCCCTGGTACCAGGGCATCGAGTTCATAATGGCCCTGCGCCGCCTGGGCAAGGAAGCCTACATGTTCAACTACAACGGGGAGGCCCACGGGCTGCGCAAGCGCGTCAACCAGGAGGACTGGACCATCCGCATGGCGGAGTTTTTCGACCATCACCTCAAGGGTGCGCCCATGCCCGAGTGGATGAAGAACGGCATCAAAGCCTGGGACAAAGAAGAAAAAAAATAAAGACCCGAAGGTCGGAAGTCTCCGCACAGGAGGAGCCATGGCTCTGGAACTTAAAGTGAAGAAACTGCGCGGGCCCGCACTGATCCTTCTGCTCTGGGTATTCACGGTCTGGCTGCTGTACCCGTTGATCGTGCTGGACAACGTGTATGCGCTCAATGCCAAGGAGTATCTCTACCGGGCAGTGATCGGGATCGGCATCATGATCATCCTGTTCGGCAAGACCGTTTTCGACCTCTTCTTCCCGCTGTCGACCTCGAATAAGGTGACGGCGCTCCAGACCGTTTTCCTGACACTCTACTCCATGGTCCTGGCGGGCGGCATCATCTTCATGGTGGCCCGCCTGGTGTCGCTGTTCATCCAAAGCCAGGATTTCGACGTGGAGATGTAGGAACACCGCGGGCTCCCGGGACCTGAGGGCCTGCCCGCGTTGCCCCGCCCTCTTCATCACCCCTGTTTATCCCTTCCGCCGAACCGGAGTTATCATGAGTGGCGGGAATAATCCCGGCCGGATCTTGTATATGGGTGTGGAGATGCCGGAACAAAGATTAGGGGCCAATAGAAAGGCACGGAGGCATACAATGTCAAGTCGAAGATGGTTTGGAATCGTGATGCTGGGGCTCCTCAGCGGGTCCCTGGTTCTGGGGTTCGCACCGGTAGAGAAGGCCGTGTCCCTTAAGGGGACAGTGACCGATCCCGGAGGCCGTCCGCTGCCTCGGGCCACGTTGGTGCTTGTCAACCTGAGCACTCAGGTCAGACTCACGGCCCTGACAGGAAAGATAGGCGAGTTCGTATTCGAAGGACTCCCATCCGGGAATTACCGGCTCCTGGCCTGGGCGGACGGATTCAGCCCGGCGATCCAGCCGAACATCCAGATAAGGCCGGGGAAGATCGTGACCCTCGAGATTAAGCTTTTTCCCGGCCCTGCCCGCCCGCTCGAAGAAGAGCTGGAAGACCTCAAGGTCGAGGCGCCCGAAATCGGAGGGGTGGAAGGCGGTGTCCTGGGCGGCGTGGTCGGTGGTGTCCTGGGCGGTGTGCGGCAGGCTTCCCACCGCATGCATCCGGGAGAGGCCCCAGTGCAATATTACCGGCCCACCCACAATACCGAGGAGTACGGCCGCATCAACGAGAACATCTTCCTGCCGGCGCTCAGGAATCCCCTCTCGACCTTTTCCATCGATGTGGACACGGCGTCCTATGCCAATGTCCGGCGCTTCATCAACGGCAACCAGCTGCCGATCAAGGACGCAGTGCGCATCGAGGAGATGATCAACTACTTCACGTATGCCTATCCCATGCCGGGGCAGAAACACCCCTTCGCGCTGTACACGGAGATCTCGTCCTGCCCCTGGGATGCCCGGCACAGGCTGATCCACATCGGACTCCAGGGGAAAGTTCTGGAGGCACAGGAGCTTCCTCCCTCGAACCTGGTCTTCCTGCTGGACGTGTCCGGATCCATGAGCCCTCCCAACAAGCTCCCCCTGCTGCGGCAGGCTTTCAAGCTCCTTGTTGGGAAGCTGGGCCCTCAGGACCGCGTGGCGATCGTTGTGTATGCCGGGGCCGCCGGCCTGATGCTCCCCTCCACGGCGGCTGGCAGGAAGGACAAGATCGCCGGTGCCATCGAGTGCCTGAACGCGGGCGGCTCTACGGCGGGAGGTGCGGGCATCCGGCTTGCCTACAAGGTGGCGGAGGAAAATCTCATCCCCGGAGGCAACAACCGGGTCATCCTGGCCACCGACGGGGACTTCAACGTGGGCGTGTCCAGCACATCCGAGCTGACCCGCATGATCGAAGAGAAAAGGGAGAAGGGCGTGTTCCTGACCGTGCTGGGCTTCGGCATGGGCAACACCAAAGACGGGCGGATGGAGCAGCTGGCCGACAAGGGCAACGGCAACTATCACTACATCGACAACCTGATGGAGGCCAAGAAGGTGTTTGTCGATGACATGCGGGGGACGCTCTTCACCATCGCCAAAGACGTCAAGATCCAGGTCGAGTTCAATCCGGCCAAGGTCAAGGCCTACCGCCTGATCGGGTACGAGAACCGGATTCTCAAGAAAGAGGACTTCGCAGACGACCGGAAGGATGCGGGAGAACTGGGTGCCGGACACACGGTGACGGCGCTGTATGAGGTCATCCCCTATGGTTCGGAGGAAGAGGTCCCATCCCAGGAGGAACTGAAGTACCAGCAGACCCGGATCGATCCCCGGGCTTTCAAGAGTGGAGAGATCCTGACCATCAACCTGCGCTACAAGGAACCGGATGCCGGCAAGAGCAAGCTCATCCGGCATCCTCTTCCCGACCGTCCGGTGTCATTGGACCGGGCCTCTCCCGACTTCAAATTCTCCGCGGCC
>CBFDBC010000302.1:0-3281 GCA_965602945.1 uncultured bacterium
GTGAAGACGGTTCCCGGACATATAATGGGTTAGGGATGGGACTGGGATTTTTCGTCTTAGAGAACGTTGATTACGATATTCATACAACCTGTCCTGAAACAGTCGAGGAATACGATTTGAAAACACTCCGGCTCGGAGACCTGGTGGCGATCCAGGATCATTATGATTACTATGGACGGGGAAGATACGAAGGCGCGGTGACCATCGGAGTCGTAATTCACGGCTGGAGTGATATCGCGGGACATGGTCCGGGTTTAGATCCAATTCTGAGCGCTCTTCCGGGCAGAATAAAAGTAAAGATCGATCCGGAAGCAAACACGGCCTATTATCTTGGAATCAGAGAAAAACCTGTCAGGTAGATGTGGTGGTCCGTTTCTAAGCAGTTCCCGATCTTCTATTTTCGCCTCCCCATCCACAAAAACGAAATTGACGAGTGTTCGTACTCATCATAGAATACACCTATAAAGGAAAAACACATGCGACATGAAATACGACTTGCCTCCGCTTTGGTTTTAGCTCTTCTGGTATTCGGTATCCCCGGTGCCGCCCAGTCGGCTAATAACTGGGCGCAGTTCCGCGGCCCTCAGGGTTCTGGAATTGCCGCCGATGGTCCGGCCCTTCCCGTCGAGTTCGATGATCAGAAAAATCTCATCTGGAAAACAGAGGTCGGAAAGGGGAATTCCTCCCCCTGTGTCTGGGGAAACAGGATTTTCTTGACCGCATATGAGGAAAAAACGCTGTATACCCTCTGCCTGGATAAGGAGACGGGGAAACAGATCTGGGAGCGGAGCGTTACCGCGGACAAGCTGGAGCGGGTCCACCCCATTAACACGCCCGCCACCCCCACCGCCGTTGCAGACGGGGAGAGGGTCTATGTCTATTTCGGCTCCTACGGCCTCCTCTGTTATGATTTTTCCGGAAAAAAGATCTGGGAAAGGCGTCTCCCCCCGCCTCCGGTCAACATGTACGGCACCGCCTCCTCTCCCATCCTGGCAGGCGGCCGACTGGTCTTTTTTGTGGACAAGAGGGAAGGGTCCTGGATCGAAGCGGCGGACCCGAAGACGGGAGAGACGGTCTGGAAGACGGACCGGGAGGGATTTACGGGAAGCTGGTCAACGCCTCTTCACTGGAGGAATGGCGGCGTGGATGAGATCGTGATCTACGGCATCTGGTGGATGAAGGGCTACGACCTGAAGGACGGCAGCGAGAGGTGGTCGCTGCCCGGTCTCACGGATGAGCCCTGCATCACTCCAGTCATTGGAGACGGCTTGATCTATCTGACGTCCTATAACATGAAGAACAATCCGGAGGTGATCGGCCTTCCGTATTTCAGCGATCTTCTGGACGAATACGACACGGACAAGGACGGACAGCTCAATCGCGAGGAGATCAAAGACAACCAAAGCGTTCTGTCCCGCTATGATGCGGACGGGGAAGGGGACCATCCCCTCCGCGGATTCTTCCGGTATCTGGATGTGGACCGCAGCGGAAACATCACGGAAAAAGAGTGGGCCAAGATGATCTCCTTCCTGGACAGCTTCGAGCAGGAAAACGCACTGCTGGCCGTGCGGCCCGGGGCCTACGACGGCGCGGAGACCAAGGTGGAGTGGAGGCACAGCTACGGCGTGCCCGAGTGCCCTTCTCCCCTGTATTATAATGGCCTGCTCTACCTGGTCAAAAACGGAGGGATCGTCTCCTGCCTGGAGGCCAAGACCGGGGGGCTCAAATATCAGCAGAAATTGGGGGCCGGCGGGCCTTTCTACTCATCCCCCGTGGTGGGCGACGGCAAGATCTATGCTGCCTCGGCAAGGGGAGTGGTCGCCGTGTTTCAGGTCGGTGAGGAATTGAATGTGATCGCCCGGAACAACCTGGGCGAACGGATCATGGCCACTCCCGCCATCGTGGACGGAAGGATTTTTATCCGGACGGAAAAGAGTCTCTTCGCCTTCGGCCTGCGAGAGTGAATTGAGAACTTTGCCTGCAGCTGCTGTCCAACCCGGCAGGCGCTGCCAGAGCGACGAATAGAAGCGGCGATCAGGTCTGCTCGGCGGCCTTGCCGAAAGCTCCCCAGAAGGGATCGACCCGGGGATGTTCCAGGGGATAAGACTTTCCCTGTTCCGAGTATGTCATACCCTCTGATTCAGGTACGATCTCGCCCACGATGCCGGCGGGGATGCTCTTGCCCTCGAGTCTTTGGATAACTTCCTCAGCCTTGTGAGGCCGGCAGGTGATGACCAGCGTGCCCTCACTGATCGACGAATAGGGATCGATCTCGAAAAGGCGGCAGACCTTGTCCACGACCGGATCCACGAAAATCGCATCCTTGTCGATGGCCATGCCGACTTTGGAGGCCTGGGCGATCTCGAACAGCCCGCCCCAGACTCCGCACTCCGTGGCGTCGTGCATGGCCGTGATGCCCTCATCTCGCACCCCCACCTCCACGGCGGTCAGGGCGTCCTCCACCACAGACATCTGCCAGAAGACCTCTTCTGCTTCCCTGGCCACATCCGGGCCGTAGGCTTCGGCGACCTTGCCGGGAAAGGTGACGGCAAAGAGCCCCGCGGCCTCGATCGCCGCGCCCTTGGTGATGATGATCTTGTCTCCCACACGGGCCATGTTCGGCGTCACATACCGGTCCTTGGAACCGATGCAGATCACGGTAGCTCCGCCCACCATGGGATACTGGCAGCCTTCGTAGCGGCCCGTGTGTCCGGAGATGACTGCCATACCCAGTTTCTCGCATTCTCGGTGCATGACAGACCACATGACATCGAAATCGTCCCGGGTGATCCCCAGCGGGAGGTTCAGGTCGAAGGTGATATAGTCAGGCGCAAGTCCCGAGGTCACCGCGTCCGAGGCCAGGATGTGGACGGCGAACCAGGCCGAGCGCTCCCATCCATATGGGGGCACGATGAAAATCGGATCCGTGGTCGTCACCATGACCCGGTCGTTCCCGATGTCCACGACGCCGACATCGACACCGTGCTGGGGGCCGACCAGCACCTCCGGGCGCCTGCGGCCCAGCTGCGGCAGGATGACCTCATCGAAGATCTCCGGGGAGATCTTCCCGATATCCGGGAGCTCTGTCTTCATTCTGTCCTCCGTTTCGTCTCACCTGAAGAATTCATAGATCGAACCTGTCCATCCAAAGGGAACGGGAGGTTCTTGCTCCTGGCGGGACCACCGTTTCCCTACGCTGGAATGACCCAGATCAGGTTCCAAGGGTGTGATCTCAGTCCCTAAACGAGGGACACCCCTAACCTCCTTTACTATAGTTAAAG
>CBFDBC010000303.1:0-3252 GCA_965602945.1 uncultured bacterium
TATCCTGTCCAGATCGTACTGATTTGTCATGTAACTTCCCCTATTTTACACTTAAATGGTTGTGTTTTGTGAAATATCACCCCTAGGGGTGATTGTTTTTTAGGGCGTGGGGCCTAATATTATGAATGGAGGCGCCAATGGATCCCTTCAGCATTCAGGTCAACACCATCGACAACGGCTTTCTTTTTACGGTGCGGAAAAACGGCAGCCGCAAGAAAACATTCTTTGCCGCGGATATCCTCGAAGGCCTGGAAGAGGCCTGCCAGACGGTCGTCGGATTCAGGGTCCGGGTCCATCGCGAGAGCCTGATCTTCGACGAGACTCAACCTGAACAGTAGAAGTGTTGAAATCGAACACCAGGGCGGGTGAGGCCTTTTCGGAAGGTTTTGCCGGCCTTGCGTGTTCCCTGACCTGAAACCTTTCCCCGTCACCCACCTTGATCGTATACGTCCCCTCCCGGAACACGGTGGGCCGGAAGCGCGTGCCCTTGATGCGCAGGGTGTAGAGTACCTCACCGTTCGATTCATCGATGACCTGGACGACGGGATCGACCAGTCCCCGGACATCCAGCTCGGGGAGGAATCCGTGTGCGGCCCGGCCGTAGTTGTCCGTCTGCCGGAGAGTGACGGGCCATCCCGGGTACGGCTTCGCCTCAGCGGCCGTGATGTCGACGTTACGCGGCCAGCACTCGAAGGTGATTTCCCTGGATTTCTTGTTGAAGCGCACAATGCCGAAACCCGCCGCCCGGGTTGTGAGTTTGTTTCCCCCGTTGCGTTCCTGCGAGGGATTGGCCACGGCCAGTAAGGTGACCTTGTTGCCAAATCCATCCAGGAACTCGCCGGTATCGGAGGGCGCCCCCGGCTTCCTGTTCTTGCCCGGCTCCAACGGCTCCCACCAGCGCAGGTAGAGGTTGGCGATGCTGGGCACGCAGAACGAATAGACGGAGTCGTTCCAGTCCTCGATCCCGTGGTGGAAGACCGTGCCCAGGTGCTGGTCACCCGCGATGTGGACGGCAAAGGCCTTACGCATCTCCGCCAGGGCCCGGTTGCGGCCGCTCTGGGGCCATCCGTTGGAGTCCAGGTCGGCCAGCAGCCGTCCACCCACCTTACCGTGGATGTGAGCGCCCCCGCAAAAGATGCTCTGCGACAGCACCGCCTTCATCTCGCAATCGGCCCAATCCGCGGCCCAGTCCCGCAGGAAGGCAAGCTGCCGGTCTCCCAGGAGCTTGGCCCCCGGGACATCCAGGCTCCTGGGATCATAGTCCGGGTCCGTCACATGATCGGGCCGCGGCCCCAGTTCCGGGGTCCGGCCCTGAGGGGCGGTCTTGAATTTGCGGTCTTCGATGATCGCAAAGCTCACGCCGCCCACCGTGAGGTCCGTGTAGTAGACTCCGATCCCGCGTTCTACGGGGGTGGGATCGTAGGGATCGGGCAGGTGGCTGGTCTGGGCCCGCTCCACTTCCTTCACATACTCCACCGGCATGAAATACCCGCCGTCGGGACCTGCCCGGGAGGCCGATTTCCTGCCGTTTTCGCCCCAGAGGTTGTACATCCCCACATCGTGATCATCGGGGATCGCCACCGTGGGTGTGTTGCGGATGATGTCTCCAAAGTCCCGGCCGAACTTAAGCCAGGCGGCCAGGTGTCTCGCATGGTCGTAGACCTGGTCCCCCGAAAAGAACAGCAGGTCGGGCTCGATCTTCTTCAGGTTGTCTACGATGTCGCTCCTGGGGATGTCCCCGCCGTGGCCGGGATAGATGGAGTTGCCCGTGAAGGCGGCCACCACGATCGTGTCCTTGTGGCTGGGGTCGCGCTTGATAGTCCCCTCGTAGAACGAGGCGTTCTGGTGCGCGACGCGGTAGCGTACGTCCCGGGAGCTGTCCCAGCCTTCCACGCGGAAGGGGGCCGTAAAGCCCGGGTAGACGACCTCGGTGGTGGCGATCCTTTCCCATTGGCCGTTTCGCTCGATCTCCAGGTGGACCTCGATCGCATCCACGTTGCCCAGGGGATAAAGCTGGGCTGTGAGCTTGAGCGTGCCGTCATGAACCGTGTAGAGCGCGAAACAGATCCGTTCTTCTTTGGAGACCTCGGGGATGACGAGCTCGTTTTGCTGAGGAGAGGAAGCCGATACCGGCATGCCCAGCCAAACGCCCAGGACGAACACGACAAGAGCTTTTCGGAGACTATCCATCCATCCCTCCTGGCCTGAACTATTAATAATCTCGGCTCGTGAATAATCCAGGCTAATCGAACTAAAGAACCGGTTGGATACATCTTAACCTGTCCTTCGGCTAGTTATCAAGGAATCGGGCCTTCCCGACGATACTATAAGGGTATTTCCAATGGGTGAACTCCCATCCCTCTTCGCAGAAAATCCAACCATACTATAAGAATAGAATTGCATAAAAATGCAGCATGGGCTAATATATGCAGCAATATGCGAAAAATAGCGAGTAAAAAAGACAGGCAGGCCGCATTAAGCGAGATCATCCGGACGAAGAGTATCGGAAGGCAGGATGAGCTGCGCCGGGAGCTCGGGCGGCTGGGGATCGAATCCACGCAGTCCAGCATCTCCCGCGACCTGATCGAGCTTAACATCACCAAACTGCGGGGTGTCTATCGCATTCCCGTTTCATCTTCGGAGGGGGCCAGGGCGGGTGTTGTCCTGGATGTGGACACGGCCGGCGACCACCTGGTTGTAGTCAAGACACCTCCGGGACAGGCCTCCATGCTGGCTCTGGTGGTCGACAGGGAGAATATCCCGGGAGTGGTGGGCACGGTGGCCGGTGACGACACGTTTTTCGCCGCCGTCAGGTCAGCTGCTGATCAAAGATCTTTCATAAAACATATCCACAAGCTCACGGGTTGAGCGTCCATTACGAGGAGAGAACATGTACACACAAAAAAGAGAGAAACACGCCGTGCTGGCCTACAGCGGGGGTTTGGATACGTCCGTCATACTGGTCTGGCTCAGGGAACAGGGATTCGATGTGACCGCTTATGTGGCGGATGTGGGACAGCGCGAGGATTTCCAGGAGATCCGGGACAAGGCCCTCCAGGCGGGTGCCGCGAAGGTTTACATCGAAGACCTCAAGGAAGAGTTCGTGACCGACTACATTTTTCCGGCCTTCAAGGCCAACTGCATGTATGAGGGGAAATACCTGCTCGGCACGGCCCTCGCCCGGCCGCTGATCGCCAAGCGGCAGATCGAGATCGCCGCCCGTGAGGGGGCCGAGTATGTCTCCCACGGTGC
>CBFDBC010000304.1:0-3217 GCA_965602945.1 uncultured bacterium
GTCGGCCGCTATCCATTCGCAGACGTGTTCTTCTTCTATGCCCATCCCCTGAACCTGAAGTACATCGACGTCCACTCCATCTCTTTGTGGTTCAGTTTCCTGTTTCTTGTCCTGCTGGCCTCATCCGCCGGGACATCCAAAACGGTCGTCACTCGCATGCAGCTCCGGATCGTGCTGGTCACACTGGCGATCGTGGTCACCCACCTGGTAGACATTTTCTTCAACACCCTGATCGGCCTCACCTCCCTGGCAGTGGATACAAGGAGGGATGTCCTGATCCCCTTGTTCCTGTATCTGGATGTGCACCTTATCCTGCTCTTCCTGTATACCTACCTGCCGCCCTTTCGTGGAGCAGCTCAGGCCAGGACCGCCTCATCGAGGCAAGCTATTCCATTCAGTCTCAGATAAGGCCGAAGATTGACCGCCCTTTTCAGGGTGTGGTATCGTTCCTCCAGTACATCTCGAACACAGGAGGAGCACATGACACGAAAAATCCTTCGGATCACCCTTTTCTTCTTCTTGTCGATCACGCTGCTGGCACAGGGCCCCCGCTTTTCGCGGGACACACGAAGCTACATCCTTTATGATGCCGAGACCATAGCCCTCAAGAACGTCCGCTTGGTCAAGGGGGATGGCTCCAATCCCATCCCGGGGCAGACCGTCATCATCCACCAGGGACGGATCTCCGGCATCGGTGATTCGGGCACCGTTCAGATCCCGGAAGGAGCGGAGGTCCTGGACCTGTCGGGCAAGACTCTCCTGCCCGGATTCATCATGTTCCACGAGCACATGTTCTATCCCGCCGGCAACGGCCATTACAACCAGCAGTCCATAAGCTTCCCCCGGCTCTACCTGGCGGGAGGCGTCACCTTCATACGCACCGCGGGGAGCATGGAGCCCTACTCGGACCTGAATCTCAAAAAGAACATCGAGGCGGGCCGCACTCCCGGCCCCCGGATGGACGTGACCAGCCCCTATTTCAACGGCCCCGGCCTGGGAATCCTGTCCGTGAAGGCTCTCACGGGCGCCGACGATGCCAGGAAAATGGTCGACTACTGGGACTACGAGGGCGTGGATTCCTTCAAGGTCTACGCGCAGATCTCCCGGGCCGATCTCGCGGTTGTGGTGGAGGAGGCGCACAGGAGGGGCAAGAAGGTCACCGGGCACCTGGGCGCCGTAACCTACAGGGAGGCGGCGGACCGGGGGATCGACAACCTGGAACACGGCTTTTTCACCTCTTCGGATTTTGTCCTTGACAAGAAAGAGGACCGGGGCCCGAATGCGCGGGCCCAGAGGGAGTCCCTGCTGAAGCTCGACCCGGATGGACCGGAGTTCCAATCCCTGGTCCGGCACCTCATAACCAAGGGTGTCGCCCTCACCTCAACTCTGCCCGTCTTCGAGACCATGACCCCCGGCCGGCCCGTGGCCCCCGATGCCGTCCTCGAAACGCTTCTGCCTGAAACCCGCGACCTGTACCTGCGCAGCTGGTCCCGGATCGCCGGCAGCAGCAATTCCTCCTGGCCTGCGCTGCTCAAAAAGGGGATGGAGCTGGAGAGGAGGTTCTTCGCGGCCGGAGGGCTCCTGCTGGTAGGTACCGATCCCACTGGCTACGGTGGGGTCGTGGCCGGGCATTCCAACCTCAGGGCCCTAGAACTCCTGGTCGAGGCGGGCCTTTCACCTCTGGAAGCGATCCAGGTGGCGACACTGAACGGCGCCCGCTATCTCGACGTCGACGACGAGCTGGGCACCATCGAGGTCGGGAAGATCGGGGACCTCATCGTTGTGAACGGAGATCCGGCTGCGAAGATCGGCGATATCCGGAAGATCGAGCTCGTTTTTAAAGACGGTATCGGCTACGACTCGAAGAAACTGTTCGCCTCGGTCAAAGGCACGGTGGGCCTCCGGTAAGTGCCGGATGGCATCTCATTTCCATTGACTCGAGGTACGTGGTCCACTATTATTTTCACAGCAGAGGAGGTAGGATCATGGACAAAGCCCGGACACTCATACACATCACCCTGGCATTGTGTATCCTGTCGCTCTTCCTCACCATCGTCGATTTCGGTGCGTTCACGGATATCTATCATGACTTCATGGGAACGCGTGTCCCTGAGCTGCTCGACATCTCGGTATCCGATGATCTGCTCGCAAGGACATCGACCACATTGGAATGGAGGATGGCGCAGTTCAGCTGGTTCTTCCGGGTCATATTTTTTATTTTCTGTGCCGGCGTATTGGTCTTTCTGAACAGGAGAAAAGCGACAGGACAGCCAGGGTAGATATCCAGTGGAACGCGCACGTGTCTTCGCAAGAGAGATAATGGATTCAACAGGGAGCATATGACATGAAATCCAAAAGAATCTTCATATTCACATTCTTGATCGTGTTTCTGATGATCACTACGGCCGATTCATCCCGGCCATCTGTTTTGGATAACGGAATCAAGGCTATTGAATCCAGCAAGCCCAAGCTTGTCGTTCAGATCACGATCGACCAGCTGCGTGGTGATATGCCCATGCGTTTCAGGGATCGCCTGGGGGAGGGTGGATTCAAATATCTGCTGGAAAAGGGGACGCACTACGTCAATGCCCATTTTCAGCATGCCGATACGGAAACCCCTATCGGGCATGCAGCCCTATTTACCGGAACTTACCCCGCCCACAACGGCATCGTGGCCGGGAACTGGTTCGACAAGGATAAAGGACGGATCATCTACAATGTCGAGGATGATCGATTTCCCATTATCGGCCAGGAGCCACAGCAGGGAAAAGGAAGATCGCCTGCGAATCTCCTCTCTTCAACCATCGGGGACGAGCTGGTGCTCTCCAATAATGGACAATCGCGCGTGTTCAGCGTTTCTGTAAAAGACCGGGGCTCGATCATCCCCGGAGGGCATGTCGGGAAGGCCTTCTGGTTTTCGAAGAGCACCGGGGAATTTGAGAGCAGCACCTACTATTACGAGGACTATCCGTCCTGGGCGAAGGAGTGGAATGCCAGGAAACTTGCGGATACATACAAAGAATCATCATGGGAGCTGCTGCGGGATATCTCGACCTATGTCTTTGGTGAAATGGACGACCGTCCCTATGAGCAGGACACCTTCGGGATGGGCCGGACATTTCCTCATGTTTTTCCCAGCGATTCCCCCTACTTCTATGCCGCGCTAAGCCTGACTCCTCCCGGCGATGTATTGGTCCTGGATTTTGCCAAGACCTTG
>CBFDBC010000305.1:0-3213 GCA_965602945.1 uncultured bacterium
CTTCCCTGTGGTCCGAAACATGTCTAGCTGGAGCTCGACGAATTTGCGAGCGACCCGGCGGGCTTCCACCTCGAATCCATAGGCTTCCAGTGCATCCGTCACGATGATGTGGGAAGGCGGCCACCCGTGCGGGTAATCCCACTGCAGGGCCGAGTATTCGGGGTGCGGGCTGGGATATGCACGGTCTGTCTGGGCCAGGCCGCCGGCATGCTCGAAGCGATCCAGGTTGCGTACCATGTCACCGGCCTGGGCGGGAGTGGCGACACCCGCCCACATGGCCCAGTAGGCGGACAGGGACCAGAACGGCAGGCGCGTCTCATCCGCGAAATTGTACTCGAAGAAGAATCCCTGGGAGGCGTCCCAGCACAGATCCTGGATCAGGTTGGCTCTCCTCGACCGCTCTTCCTGCCAGGCCAGCAGCTCCCCGTCCCAGCCCAGGATACCGGCCATCCAGGAAAGCGTGTCGCAGTAGCGCACCAGCGCGCAGTTGGTGATGAGCGGATTGCACCGGCGGACGTCCCCGCCGTAGATGGCAGTGAAATCCAGCGCCTCCGCCTCCGCCGCCAGTTCCGGGCGCAGGGCGACCGCCGGCCCTGATTCCGGCCCTTCAGAATGTTCGCCCAGGTCCCGGTTTGTGGCCAGGCCGGTGAGTGTCGTATGGTGGTCGGCCGTCCAGTATCCCGTGTACTCCTTCTTCAGCAGGGGGTAGGCCCGGGCGATGAGGTCCCGGTCCGGCTTGAGCCGATGCAGCAGCCTCAGGCTCTCGGGATGGATGGGAACCTGGCTGCGGTTGAGGTAATAGGTACGGTTCCCGTTCAGCACCATGCCGTATCGTTCGATCAGGAACAGCTGGTTCAGGATGTGGTTCCGGATGAGGTCTGTGCGGCCGTGCACGGCCAGGCCCAGGTTTATGAAATAGGCATCCCAGGCATACATCTCGGGGAAAGAGCCCTCCGAACCCCCGGAGGCCACATAGGGAAAAGGGAGGTAGAGCAGCGTGGATTTCTCATTGTTGAGCCGGGGATCGCGCAGCTCGGGCTCACGGGCCTGGCACAGGTCTTCGTCCCACCAGACGCCGATCCGGGTGTTCGCGTCCTGCCAGCTGGCCTTCAGATCCTCGTTCTCATCCATGCTCGCCCTCCTCGGATAAGGATCCATTATAGGAAATCCCGGACGGCCCGTCATGTTTTTTGTTGCCCAGGAGTTGTCCGGTTTGATATAAGTAGGCCATGCGAAAAATTAAACTAAGCAGGTTTGATATCATCTGGGGAATCCTGGCTCTAACTTTGTTTCTGGGAGGGTGTGCTCCGGCCAAGCAAACAGGAACCCCGGCGCCGCAGCCGGTCGATCCCGAGGTCCTGCGCTCACGGCTGGTACTGGAGACCCAGACGGATGAGGAGACAGGCGGCCAGGTCTCGTTGGGGACGTTCAAGGTCTTCGAAAACCGGGAGACACAGGAAGGCCGCATGATCGAGCTCAAGGTGGCCGTCCTGCACGCGACCGGGGGGAATCCCCGTCCCGACCCGCTGTTCTACCTGGCAGGGGGGCCGGGGCAGGCCGCAGCCGACATGTGGCGAAGCTTCGCAGACTCGCGCTACCGGGTAAAGAGGGATATCGTGCTCGTCAACCAGCGAGGTACCGGGGGAGACAACTTCCTCCAGGTCGACCTGGGAAGCGACGACGACCTGCAGGGCTACCTGGATTCCGCCTTCCGGATCGAACCCTACAAGGAGGCCCTGGCCAGACTTCAGGACGAGGGTTTCGACCTGACCCAATACTCCACGTTCAATGCGGCCGACGACCTCAACGAGGTTCGCATTGCCCTGGGTTGTGACAAGATCAACCTCATGGGGGGATCCTACGGCACCCGGGCTTCCCTGGTGTACATGAAGCGGCATCCGGAGACCGTGCGCGGTGCGATCCTGAACGGCGTGGCCCCTATCGCCTTCCACAACCCGCTCTTTCATGCCTACGGGGCCCACAGGGCCATGAAGATGGTGCTGGACGAGTGCGCCGCCGATCCGGATTGCAGCACGGCCTTCCCCAACGTCCGGGAAGAACTCGCCGCCGTGCTCGAACGCCTGGAGGAAGCTCCCGCCGATGCGTTCGTCCAGCTGCGGGAATCCCCTGACAGGGTTCCGGTCAAGGTCTCCCGCAACACCTTCGCCGAGACCCTGCGCATGATGATGTACTCGGCCCTCAACAGCCGCTCCGTTCCCCTCTTCATCCATCAGGCTTTCGAGGGCAATTTCGACGCCATCGCGGCGCAGGCCCTCCGGCGCAACCGGTCTCTGTTAACCGGCCTGGCCATGGCCATGCTCCACTGCGTGGTCTGCGCAGAGGACATAGACCTCATCGATCCTGCGGAGATCGAGGCAGAGACGGGATATACGTACTTCGGCGACTTCCGCGTCCGGCAGCAGATGGCGATCTGCGACTTCTGGCCGAGGTCCCAGCTGCCTTCGGGCTTCGGCGATCCTGTAAGCGTCGAGGTCCCGGTGCTTCTCCTCTCCGGGACCATCGATGCCGTGACTCCGCCCCGCTGGGGAGAGGAAGCCGCCGGCCACCTGCCCAACAGCCTGCACGTGGTAGCGCCGGGCGCGCACGGGGTGGGAGGCGACTGTATCCGGAGCATAATCGACACGTTCATGAACACGGGTTCCGTGGCAGGGATCGACACCTCCTGCGTCAAGGACATGAGGTTGGCGCCGTTCGAGCTCAAGTAAGGCCGGATCAGTAGCCGAAGAGGCGGGGCAGCCAGAGGCTGAGCCCGGGGATGAACGTCACGGCCAGGAGTGCGGCCAGCATGGCCAGGAACAGGGGAAGCAGCGGCCGGATCACACGGGCGATGGGTGTGCCGGCGATCCCGCACCCCACGAACAGGACGCTTCCCACCGGTGGCGTGCACAGGCCGATGCTCAGGTTCAGGACCATGATGATCCCGAAATGGATGGGGTCGACTCCCAAGCTCACAACGACCGGCAGGAAGATGGGCGTGAAGATGAGGACGGCCGGCGTCATGTCCATGAAGGTCCCCACCAGCAGCAGAGCCAGGTTGATGATGAGGAGTATGATCAGTGGGCTGGATGAGAGCGACAGCAGATAGGCACTCACGCTCTGGGGAATGTTCTCGAAGGAAAATACCCAGGACATCCCCATGGACGTGGCGATGAGCAGCATCACGATGGCGGTGGTGGAAGCAGAATCCAGGAG
>CBFDBC010000306.1:0-3212 GCA_965602945.1 uncultured bacterium
GTGTTGGAGTCGGTGATCATAACCCGCACCTCGGCGGACGGCTCCGGCCGAGCCCTCACCGACAACTACAACGATGTCTCCCAGGTGGAGTGTCGTGTGCCGGAGAAAGAGCTGGCCGGTGTCGAGATCATCGGAGTCACAGAAAGAGGCACACGGGGCGAAATCCGGCCTGAGGGATCTCAACCCGGGAAATAGTCGGATCATGGGAATCATACAGAAACTCGACAGGGAGGTGGCCCGCAAGATCGCGGCCGGGGAGGTGGTGGAACGGCCGGTCTCGGTGGTCAAGGAACTGGTGGAAAACTCCCTGGATGCGGGAGCCACCGACATCCGTGTGGAGCTCCTGGACGGCGGAAAGGGCCTGATCCGGGTCATGGACAACGGGGCTGGCATGGCCCCCGACGATGCCGTGCTCTGTTTCGAGTCCCATGCGACCAGCAAGATCGAACGTGCGGACGACCTGGAACGGATAACCACCCTCGGCTTTCGGGGCGAAGCCCTTTCCAGCATCGCGGCCGTGGCCAGGGTCACGCTCAAGACAGCGGACGGCACGACAGACAAGGGGACGCGGGTCAGGATAGAAGGCAAGGAACAGCCCGAGGTGTCGGATGTCGCCTTCCCGCGGGGGACCAGCATCGAGGTCAAGGACCTGTTTTTCAACCTGCCGGCCCGGAAGAAGTTCCTGCGCTCGGACAGGGCCGAGCTGAGCCGTATCACCCGCCTCCTGACCGACATCGCCCTGGCCCACTCCAACGTGCGCTTCGCCCTCCATCACGGCGAACGCAGGGTTTTCGACTATCCAGCTGTGGCGGGCCTCAAGGAGCGGCTCTTCCAGGTCTTCGGCAAGGCCTTTATCGAAGGCCTGCTCTCCTTCGATTACACTGAGGGAGATCGCCGCCTCCACGGATTCGCTTCCCGCCCCCCCTCGGCGCGCATGGACCGGAAACATCAGTTCCTATTCATAAACGGCCGGCTCGTCAAGGACCCCACGGTCCAGGCGGCCCTGAACCAGGCCTACAGGAACTTCCTGGAAAAAGGCCAGTCCGCGGAGGCCGTGCTGTTTCTGGATATCTCCCTCTCCGAGGTTGATGTCAATGTGCATCCGGCTAAATCCGAGGTTCGCTTCCGGGATCCGCGTTCCATATTCTCCTTCGTGTACCGCTGTGTGGAGCAGGCGCTCCTGCGGGAACTGGGGATCAAGGAGGTCTATCCGGAGAAAAGAGGTGAGGCGCCGGCCGCCTCCTCTCAAGTGCAGGAGATGCACCAGCCGGACCTCATCGGCCGGCCGGGCAAGCCGGGCCGGCTTTCTCCGCCTTCCGGGGGGGCATCCGGGGATGCGCGGGAGGCATGGAAGGTGGAAGCCTTGGCTCCGCGGGTCCTGGGCCAATACCTGGACTTCTACATCGTGGCCGAGGATGACGAAGGCCTCCTCATCATCGACCAGCACAACGCCCATGAACGCGTGTTGTTCGACCGCTACCGGGAGATCGATAAGAAGCGGGATTGGCCGCGGAAACTGACTCTCCACCCGCTGATCGTCGAGCTTTCGCCCGCTCAGGTTCAGAGCCTGGAGGAGAACCGGGACCTGCTCGAGGAATCCGGTTTTCGCATGGACGACATGGGCGGCCGCAGCTACGCGCTCAAGGAGTTTCCCGATATCTTCGACGAGAAGGAAGCATCGGATGCCCTGCTCACCCTGCTTGAGGATGTGGGGCAGGAGAAAGTCGAAAAGAAACGCGAGCGCATGCTCGCGACCATGGCCTGCAAATCCGCCGTGAAGGCCGGGGAGCCCCTGGCTTTCGAGAAGATGGCCTACCTGGTAGAGGAGCTGTTCAAGACCACCAACACGGCGCTCTGCCCCCACGGACGGCCCATCACCCTGCGCCTCCGCCGGGGTGAGATCGAGAAGGCCCTCCGCCGCAGCTGACTCTCCCCCTGTCATTGCGAGGAGCGCAGCGGCGAAGCAATCTCCAGGTTTGCATTTTCCCCCGCATCGGGTATCATAATGGCTGCCTTCGCAGCCCCTGCGCGGAGGGATTATTTATGATCGGGGAGTGGCGCAGTCCGGTAGCGCGCCTGCTTTGGGAGCAGGATGTCGTCGGTTCAAATCCGGCCTCCCCGACAGCTCGGTGCGCCTGTAGCTCAGTTGGACAGAGCAGCTGCCTTCTAAGCAGCGGGTCGGGAGTTCGAGTCTCTCCAGGCGCGCCACCTATTCCCTACTTCCCCTTCAACACCTCTACCAAAGGTTTGCCCACTGAACCCGAAGGCGGTTTGATCTCGAGATAGGCGGCAAGAGTTGCTGCGATATCATACGGTGTCACAGGTCGAGCGATCCGCTGGGCAGGGACACCATGACCGGCGAAGAAAATCGGCACATAGGTGTCATACTTCCAGGGAGAGGCGTGAATGGCGGCCATTTCAGTGATATCATCCATTTCATAGGCGAAATACCAGAATTGTTCCGCGATCACATGCACGGAACCCGACCGTTTGGGATGGAAGTTGTTCAGGATCTTCCGGTTTAATGGAGTCGGCGCGAACGTCCCCCGCAGCAGGTCTGTGCGTGTGATAGCCGAATGGATCCCGGGGATATTTGCCGTTTCCTCGGCGACAACCCGCTCCACTTCCGCTATGGAAAATCCCGCGTTTACCACCGCGTCCTCGTCGAGATAGATATAGGGATGTTGATAGAGTTTGATCACTTCGACAGAGGTCTTCAATCGTTTTTTTACAGACTCCCGCACGGTTCCCTTCGCTATAGTCCCAGATGTCAAGCGCCCCACCTCGAATCCCAGGCTGGTCATGAATTCCGGGGCCTCACACATGCCGTGGTCAGCGGCGAGGACGATCAAGGTTTGATCCAGCCCCACATGCTGGTCGATGAAGCCAAGCAGGTCTGCCAGGTTGCGGTCGACACGCAGGATGTTGTCTTCGGCCTCCAGGCTCGACGGGCCCCAAAGATGTCCGATGTAGTCAGTGGAGGAAAAACTGACCGCCAGAAAGTCTGTGGCCGGCCCTTTCCCCAGGCTCTCCTCTACGAGCAAGGTCTTGGCAAAATCCAGGACCAATACATCGCCGGGAGGAGTCAGGCTTAAAGCGGCATAGAAGTACGGGGAATCGCTGGGAAAAACATGGGGAAATGTCCGGCCCATCCCGAAGGTGTCCTGCTCATAGGGACGGTCGTCCATCTCACCAAAGACATAGGTCGAGAT
>CBFDBC010000307.1:0-3164 GCA_965602945.1 uncultured bacterium
CAGCAGGCCGGTGTCCTGATGGAGGAAATTGATGAAGAGCGTGAGGAAGAAAAAGACCAGTAGGAAGCTGATATTGAAGCCGATCCGATGTTTCTGGAGCATGGCCGATCCTGTTGGTCAGGTTTATTCTAGCAGAACAGGCACATAAAATCTAACGAAAACGAGACAGAAACCGCCTCTATTTCCCCAGCTTCAGGCCGGCGTAGGCCGAAAAACCGGGAGTCCCGTAGCCCTTCACCACCTCGTAGCGCTGGTTCAGGAGGTTTTCCAGCCGGCCGAAGGCCTGCAGGAAGGGCAGGATCTCGTAGGATGCCGCCGCGTTGATAAGGAGGTAGCCGTCCAGGGTGACGCGTGTGGATTCGTAACCTACCCAGAAACTGTCCTCGCGTTTACCCACGTACAATAAGTCTGCCGTCACGTGTCCCCTGGCTGCGAATCCGGTGCCGATCCTGAGCGCGAATTTGTGCCTGGGCCGGCGGAGCAGGGCTTCGCCGCTTGCCTCATCCTTGGCGTCTGTCCGGGTGTATTCGGCCGAAAGGAACAGGTCGTTCCAAGGATTGGCCCGCAGGAACACCTCCGCGCCTCTGGTGGAGGCCTTTTTCAGGTTGAGGTATCCGTCCGTGTAGGTGAAATCGATCAGGTTCTCGAAGGAGTTCGAGAAATAGAGCGCACCCAGCCGGAGCCGTCCCCGCAGGAACTCCTGCTCCACCCCCAGGTCCCATCCGAGGGTCCGTTCCGGCTCCAGGTCTTCATTGCCGACCGGGCCGTACAGATTGGCCGGGGCATAGAGCTGGTAGAGCGAGGGGGCCTTGAACCCCGTTCCCAGCGTCGCTTTCAGGCGTGTGCCTGAGCGGTCGAAGTATACGCCGGGTGCGATCCTAAAGGTGACGGCGCCCCCGGCCTGGCTGTGATGGTCGTAGCGGGCACCAAGGGCGGCGAAGAATTTTCCGGACAGGTTGACACGGTCCTGGATATACGCACCGATCGTGTCCGCGGCCTGTTTGGGGAAAAGGCTCTCATAGGGGCCCCACTGGCTTTCCGAATAGTACCCGGATTCCCCCTGCTCCCGGGAGTACGCCAGTCCGGCCGTCACGGTGTTGTTCTCATGGGCAAAGACGTTGTTCTGCCAGTCGAGCTTGAGGAGGTCACTCTTGAAGAGAGAGCGTTCGCTGTCCAGGGGATGGATCTCGTCCGGAGGATTGTCCTGCCGGCGCTCATACTGGAGATAGGACAGGTTCAGCCTGGTTTCCCAGCGGTTGCGGAAGAAGAGCCCCCGGGCGCTTCCGCCCAGGAGTAAGGCGTTGTAGTCCTGAACGTTGTTGGGATCATCGCTGTTGTCGCCTCCGCCGAAGTTGTCGATGTCCAGTCGGCTGTCGATCGATCGAAAACTCAGGCCCAGGTCCAGGTTTCCGCGGGGATGATACCCCAGTTTTCCCGATAGGGTCAGGTTCCGGTACCCGTCGTTCTCGGTGTTCCCGGCATACTGGCTGCCCGCGGCCGAAAATCCCGCGGATTCGAGGTAAGCCGCCCCTGCCGAGTAGGACACACGGCCGCTCCGGCCGGAGACCTCGGCGTTTCCGTTCAGGGTGGAGTAGCTGCCTCCCTGGGCAGCGAAGTGCATCCGAGGCTTACCCTGTTCCTGGCGTGTGACGATGTTGATGACCCCGCCCATGGCGTCCGAGCCGTACAGGGTGCTCTGGGGCCCCCGCGCGATCTCGACCCGTTCTATGCTTTCCACCATCAGCAGCCCCATATCGAAGGAGCGGCTTGGTGTCATGGGATCGTTGAGCTCCATGCCGTCGATCATGACCTTTGTGTGTTCGGAATTGGCGCCCCGGATCTGGACCGAAGCAGATGAACCCAGGGGCCCGTTCTGTGTGTAAGAGAGCCCCATGACCTCAGCCAGGGCCTCCAGTACCGTGATCTTTCTGGTCTGTTCCAGGTCCTGCCGCGTGATGATCGTGACCGAACTGGCGGTCTCATTGATGGAGGTCTCCACCCGGTTGGCCGTGACCGTGACCTCGTATTCCAGTTTTTCCTGTGACTTTTCCTGCTCGGTCTGTGGTTTGTCCTGAGCGAACAGGGGAAGGGAGCAGCTCCACAGCACGAGGATAAGCGCTCCGATCAGAGATTTTCTGCACATCATGCTTCCTCCTTTCCTGGTTTCCAGGCCCGGTCCAGGGCCGGAAAACCACACTCCAAGGAGGAAAGTGGGGGCTAAAAAAAACCACCCTACCTTCCGCCCGAAGATGGGTTGTGCGGGTGTGCGGTAGGTCTCCTGACTTACGGGTCAAACTCGTCCCGGGCCTTCCCATCCTCCGGGAGGAGGACAGTGGCCTGCTCCGGGGCTCTTTCCCGATCACAGTAGCGGGGGCTGTGCCCGATTTGCACGGGCTTCCCTGGTCCGCAAACCTTTATCTCGATTCTCGAGAGGTTATGATGGCAGGCCCTGTCCCCGTTGTCAAGTCAGCTGTCATCGCGAACACCCTCTGGGTGTGAAGCGATCTCGAAGATCACTTCGCTTCGCTCGTGATGACATTGGTTTTGCCTTTGAAGATCTTTACAGGGCGGCACCCTGGCGGGTGCCGCGGGACTCCAGCGTGTCTTCGATCTCGCGGATGACGGAGGACTTGTCCTCAAGCCACTCCGGTGCCACCAGGATGTCGCGATGGGCCTCGCTGACAAGCCGCTGCACCAGGATGCCCGGGTCCAGGTGTTCGAGCAGGTGGATGACGGTGCGTATGTAATCTCCCCGCTCCATGAGCTGGAGGACACCTTGCCGGTGAATTCGCGCGAGCCGGGAATCCCGAGTGACATAGAGCATGTGGAACTTGACGGCATCCACCCCCAGTTCGGAGACCGCGTGCACTGTCTCTGTCATGTCGGTGAGGTCTTCCCCGGGCAGACCGAGAATGAGATGCGCGCACACATGAATGTCACGCTGCTTGAGCGCACGGATCGCCCCGGCCGTGGCTTCGGCTCCATGCCCGCGCCTTATCGTTTGCAGGGTTCTGTCGCGCATGGACTGGACACCCAGCTCGACCCAGGTGTAAAAGTCCTTGGTATAGGTCTGGATGAGATCGAGGGCATCACCGGAGAGGCAGTCGGGACGGGTGGCGATTGAAAGCCCCACGACATCGTCGCATGCCACGGCCTCATCATAC
>CBFDBC010000308.1:0-3147 GCA_965602945.1 uncultured bacterium
CCTGACCCTGAATATTGACACCCTTCTGGCTGAATCCGCCAAAAACACATATCCGCGCTATATCCCCGAATAGGGGCTAGAAGGAGCCGAGCATGAAAAAGAACCTGGCTGGAATCCTGATCCTGATGTGTCTCGGGAACGCGGCTCTCCTGTTCGCTCTGCCGCAGGAACAGGACACAGAGGCCGTACCCCTCGTCCTTGAAGCAACCTCGTCCGTGGGCCTGACCGATGCCGCAGACCTGGAAACATTCCTTGACGGCGTCATGCGCATCCACATGGAATCCCGGCACATCGCGGGAGCGGTATTCGTGGCCGTAAAAGACGGAGAGATCTTCCTGTCCAAGGGATACGGCTATGCGGATGTGGACGGCAGGAAGCCGGCGCTGCCGGACAAGACCCTCTTCCGTCCCGGTTCCGTCTCCAAGCTATTCGTGTGGACCGCGGTGATGCAGCTGTGGGAACAGGGCAGGATCGACCTGGATGCGGACATCAACACGTACCTCCGGACATTCCAGATGCCGGACACCTTTCCCCAGCCGATCACGATGAAAGACCTGATGAGGCACACCCCGGGATTCGAGGAAACGGTCCTGGGCATGGCGGCCCGTATGCCCGCAGACCTGGTTCCGCTGGGTGAGTACCTGCAAAAAAACCTGCCAGAGCGCGTCTTTCCTCCCGGAGAGATCACCGCCTATTCGAACTACGGTTCCGCCCTGGCCGCCTACATCGTTGAGGTCGTGTCCGGCATTCCTTTCGAGGAGTATCTGGAACGGAGTATCTTCGTCCCCCTGGGTATGGAGAACAGCACATTCCGGCAGCCTCTGCCGGACCGCCTTTCGGAGCAGATGTCCGGGGGCTACACATACGGCCGCGGCGTGTTCACACTGGATGACTTCGAGCTGATCAACGGCATGTACCCTGCGGGTTCCATGAGCACCACAGCTGAAGACCTGGCTCATTTCATGATCGCCCACCTGCAGTTGGGCCGCTGGCAAGAGGCCCGGATCCTGGACCGGGGAACCACCGAACTCATGCAGACACGCCTGTTTGCGCACGATGCCCGGATCGACGGAAACGCACATGGTTTCTGGGAATGGGAGTACAACGGCATCCGAATTCTCCATCATGGCGGGGACACGCTCCTCTTCCATTCCTTTCTGATCCTGCTCCCCGCACACAACACAGGCTTTTTCGTCTCCTACAACAGCGAAGGCGGGGGCGGCCCCTCCCGCATGCAGCTGATGGAGGCAGTTCTGGACCGCTATTTCCCTTCGGAAGCCCCGCCGGAGATAGATCCGCCGGCAGGTTTCACGAAGCGGGCCGGACGGTTTTCCGGGCTGTACATGATGAGCCGCGTGAATCATTCCTCCTTCCTCAAGCTCATGCAGCTGGCCGTGACGGTCAAAGTGAGAGCCACCCGGGAGGGGACGCTCCTGATCGGGAACAGTGATCCCAAGCAGTATGTGGAGATCGAACCGTTGGTCTTTCGTGAGCTCGGGCGCCAGGATCTGGTGGTATTCAAGGAGGACAGCGGAGGACGCATCACACATATGTACTTGGGCAGGGTTCCGCATATGGCCTGCATCAAGATGGCCTGGCACCAGTTCCCGAGCTGGCACATCCTCATCCTGGCGGTCACGGGATTTTTCTTCCTGTCCACACTGATCTGGCCCCTGAGCGCGCTGCGCAGGAAGCTCTGCAAGTACTCGGAGGTCCCTGCGGACGCACCCAGGGCCGCCCGTTTACTGGCCGGGGGCATGAGTGTCGTGTGCCTCGTTTTCCTGATCGGGATGGTGGCCGTGTTCAGCCGGCCGGATTCCGTGATGTTCGGTGTGCCTCTTCTGCTCAAGATCCTACTCGTGCTGCCGTTCGCGGCGGCGGTGCTCGCGCTGGGAGTGCTGTTCTATGCCCTCATGAGCTGGATCAAGGGTTACTGGTATGCCTGCAGCCGGATCCACTATCTGTTCATCTTTCTTGCATTCCTCGGTTTTCTGTGGCTGCTCTATCATTGGAATCTTCTCGGCTTCCATTTCTGACCTGAATCATTCATAAAGAATGTCGATTTAGTATCCCTAACAGAGGGATACATTGTCTGTATATCACTCGATCATCTGGGTCATTGATGGATCGAGATGAGTGCAGCAACAAGGAGGTGGCTCATGAGGCGTAGTATTCTACGTCGATTGGGCCACGACGAAGTTGATGTGCTTAGATTGGTTCGTCAATGACCCAGATCAGATGGTTTGGTCGTGATCGGCGATTTGATAGGTCTGACTGCAGATGGTCTCGAACTCCCCGTTGTCTGTTTTCCTCAAGGTCTTCACCTCTTCGACCGCGCCTTTAACCTCGAGAGGGAACTCAAGCTCGTACTCCTTGAGCGGGTGGGGGGCGCACAAGGATCCGATCAGGAAATTCTCCTCGAGGCGGATGCGAAAGCAGACAGGTGTGCCCAGGTTGTTCCGCAGACGGAGGTCCTTGTATCCGTAGGCCGTCGTGGAGTCCGCACCCAGGGGCGTGTAACGGGTCTCGTCGGTGTAGAGATCGACCGAATGGGGATGGCGTTCGACCACCTCCAGCCCGGCCGCCAGGGCCAGATGGTAGAGCAAGCCGGACAGCTGGCAGAGGCCCCCGCCTAAATCGAAGTCCAGCTTGTTGGCTATGATATTGATACCCACCTTGTAGCCGGCCTTTGCCGTGGGATTTCCGACATACCGCCAGAATGAGAAGACCTCGCCGGGGGCCATGGGCAAGTCCTGGAAGGTCGCGATGGCGAGTCTCAGGTTGTGTTTCTTGTTCTCGGCCCATTGGCTGACATTGATGCGCTGTTCGATGGTGATGCGTTTGGGGAAGGCCTTTGCCTGGGCGATCTTATCCGGAGAATTGCGGGCAAAGCGGAAGCGTGTACCGGTGAGCACATCCCTGGCGCGTATCCCGGCCACCCGCAGCCGGAACCTGGCCGCGCCCGGGATCATTCGCTTAAGGATGCTCTTCATGGGTCCTCTTTTGCACAGGTATGTTAGAGGTGGAGCGGGATTTTGTCAATCGTCCCCTCTGGGAAGCATAATCAAAACCGTGATGTAGAATCAGTCAGACAAGCTGAAACGTCAGCCCGGTGATTTTCCCCAGCGAGGAAACTCACCTAATTCC
>CBFDBC010000309.1:0-3107 GCA_965602945.1 uncultured bacterium
GCCCCCGTACCGGCCAGGGCGGTGAGTCGGAGGCTCCACTTTTTCAGCGGTGAAAAAGAATAAGCGAAGGTGATTCCTCCGTAACCCGGCATTCCGGGAAAGCCATCCACAAAATTCGTTTTGGCATAGGAAGCGATTCCCACGGAAAAAACACGGTTAAAGGTCAGGCCGAGATTGAACCCCATGATGACGTGTGAGCCCGAAGCTTTCGTATCGAAACCGATATAGGGATGAAGGCTGGATTTGCCCCTCAGGAGGGCCTCTTTCTGGATCTTTTCAGCTCTGTCTCCGCGGGGCGTGGTATACTGCTTTTCCGTTTCAGCGAAACTGTCGCCGCTGAGTTCAACCTCCTGTCCGGCCCTGAGCTCGACACTGGATTCGAACACCTTTCCTTCGGCGATGTTGATGACCCGGTACTCTCCCTCCTCCAATCCGAGCTCGACCCTCCGGCCGGGGGCTTTGGTCAGCTCCAGAGCCAGCTGGTTGTTGCTGTCGTGGATGAATACCTTTCCGGTCATATCAACACCGAGCACCAGCACCGCGGAACTTGTCCGGATATCGGTCATGATCACGTCCCCCGTACCCGACATCTGGATGTCATAGTTTGGATGCTGGGGGCCGCTTCTGGTCTTGGTCGTTTCGATCAGGGTCTCGTTGAATGCGAACTGATAGGCCTCGTTGAGGGTCACACGGCCGTCCTGATTCATGTCTCCCGCGCCGCGCATGGCGGAAACCAGGTAATGGGTGAAAAAAGACCCCTGCAGGATGTCGGATTCCTGGGAAGCTTCCGTTGCGGAACTCGATGTCATCACGGCAAAACCCTTCATGTTGAAAGCCGAATCCATCAGAAACGGCCGCTTCTTCTTGCCGCCCTTGATCCGGGTGAACGCACCGGAGGCGCAGGAATCGAGGATCGTGATCCGAACATCCGCATCCAGGCCCATGACGGTATCCCGCCAGTCCTGATACGAGATCTTCTCATCACCGATCAGAAGGTGCTCATCGTCGGAGTGTCCGGAATAGTAACAGAACACCTCCACCCGGCCGAACTTTGCACGGGATTGTTCGATCTGGGCCTGCAGCCTCCCGATCTCCGTGTAAATGGTCTTGATGTTCGGATCGAGAATGAGCAGGCTGTCATCCGGGGAGACTCCCCCCAACTCCTTGAATACCTTCAGTATGGACTCTGCATCGGAGGTGGCATAACGAAGCTGTACCCGGTCCTTTCCACCGGCGTTGGCGCCGATGGCCACAAAAAAACGTTTGACCTGGGATTTCTCCTGACCCTGGTCCTGGCCTCCCAGGAGGCCCGGCACGGATAAAAAAGACAGGATCAGCACGAGTGCGAGGCGGCGCCGGTTTTTCATGGTGTTTCCCCTTTGATCAGGATGATTGAAAACTGGTCCTGGGAGGCAGGCAGCGTGAGTTCTCCGCTCCCGGCTTCGTCCGGGGCGCCGGCCAGGAGCTGGGCGCTTCTCAGGATCTCGCGGGCATCGATCTTTGATTTCGAGGTCACAAAGAAAAAACGTTCGAAACGGGGGGCATCGTCCAGTTCATAGGACGTCTGAAGCAGCGTTTTCGACTCCTGGTCGAGGAGAGTGGAATCCTCATCGCGCTCGGGATAATGCAGGGTGACAACCCCGTTTCCGTCGATCGAGAACACAACGCCGTAGATCTGTCCCGCAGGCACGTAGGCGATCTGAAGGAGATCGCCGCGGGAAGCCTTGTCTCCGCTTTTCAAAACTTCGGCTTGGTCGTCTATTTTCCTGTAGATGATGACCTGGGTCTTGGTCATGTCGATGGTCTCTTCACCCTTGATGCGTGTTCCCAGGGTGGGATCTCCGCTGCGGAAAAATACAGCGACAACCAGGACAAGTGCGGCGGCCGCCGGTGTCGCCAGAAGGAAATACCGCCAGCGGGTGGGTTTCCTTCTCACCTCGGGTTCTATCGGCACGGCTTCGGCTTTGCGACGCTTCAAGATCTTCGGGACGATGTCTTCGGCCGGGTACCGGTCCAAAATGTCCCGGCTGGAGCTCTGGATCGAGGCGATCCTCTCTCTCAGATCCGGATCCGTTTCAGCTAGGCGGCGTATCTCAGCCATCCTGGAGGAAGGAAGTTCACCGAGTACGAACCGTTCCATCTCCCAGGTTTGTAGCTCTCTAGCTTTCATGGTAGATCTCCTTTTTGATCTGGGCCCGCTGTCGCAGTTCCCGGATCCTCTTTCGAACCCCGGACAGGGACATGCCCACCTCGGCGGCCGTTTCTTGCAAGGTCATCCTGTCGACAAAAACCAGAACGGCGATCTCTCGGGTGGACGGCTTTTCCTTCCGGAAGAGCCGGTCGAGCAGGTCCCGCATCACAAGGGCCTTTTCGCTGTCATCGAACGCCGCGATGTTGGCAAGGATGTCGCTGTTGTCTGAGGAAGACAGAAAACGGTCACCGCGTATCATGTTCAGGCAGATGTTGGTCGACATCCGGAACAGCAGGCTGGACGGATACTGGGCCTTCAGCCGTTTCTTGTGGATGAGCAGATTGGTGAAAACTTCCTGCATGGCATCCAATGCCCTGGCTTCATCTTTGAGGAGCAGGCGGCACCGGCGAAGCACCATGGGAGCGTACCTTTCATAATACGCGGCGACGTCGATTTCGGGATCTGGCTGATTTTGGGTTTTCATCGTGTTTTCCGCCTATTCAAAGGTTAAACACACGTGGGAGAAGAAAGTGTCACTTCACTTCAATAAGAGTAATTGCTGGCGGGCGAAAATCCAAGTCAAATTTTGCATAGAGGAACCCAAAGGGGCCGATCTGTATCCCGAATCTATTTCTTCTTCTTGAACGACTTATCCGGATAAGGCGGAGGGTCGGGGACATCTACTGGATGCGTTCGGATCAGCTCCTTGAGGTGCGCGATGGCGGCATCGAGCTGGGCGTCTTGTCCCTTGAAGGTCGAGTGCGGCAGGTTGTCCACGATGATGTCGGGATCGACGCCGTGTCCCTCGATAAGCCATATTCCTTCCGGCCCGTAGACCCCGGTCTGGGGTGCCCTGGCCAAGCCCCCATCCGTCAAACGGTTGTTGCTGGAGAGCCAGATCTCTCCGCCCCAGGTC
>CBFDBC010000310.1:0-3046 GCA_965602945.1 uncultured bacterium
TGGTTCAGGGCCTCCTCGGGGGATTTGGATCCCATCTCCTCAAGGCTGAGGCGGAAAAAAGGACCCCCCGATGCCGTGAGTATTACCCTGCGGATATCCTGCCGGTTTTCCTTGGCCAGGCACTGGAAGACCGCGCTGTGCTCGCTGTCCACGGGGATGATCTCGGCGCCGCTGCGCTCCGCGGCCTCCTGGAGAAGGAAGCCACCGACCACCATGGATTCCTTGTTGGCCAGGGCCACCCGGAATCCGGCGGAGACCGCCGCGAGGGTGGGTCGGAGCCCATCGATACCGGTGATCGCGGAAACGACGACCTCGTTGCGGTCGTGCCCCGCCACCTCGGCCGCGCCCTCCGGCCCCCAGACGATCGGGGGGAGAGGGAAAGAACAGGCATCACGCAAGGCTTCCACATCCTCTTCCCGCTCCACCGCCAGGATCTCCGGTCTAAATCGCTCTGCCTGCTCCGCCAGGAGTTTGACATTGCGTCCTGCTGCAAGCCCGACGACCCGGAAGGCGCTGTCATGGTTTGCCGCCACCTCCAGGGTGCTGCGCCCGATGGAGCCCGTGGAGCCGAGAACGGTCAGGTTTTTCATGCGTATTGGCCTCGGATCACTGCATGCCGATGTATTCCAGGAGATAGTAGAACAGCGGGATGGCCAGGATCAGGCTGTCCACCCTGTCCAGGAACCCGCCGTGCCCCGGAAGCAGGTTGGAGGAGTCCTTGACGCCGGACGAGCGCTTGAAGAGGGACTCGAAAGGATCGCTGACCTGGGCGACCACCTGGAGGAGCAGGGCAAAGACCACCACCTTCCAGACGAGGGCGTCGCCGGGGAAAAACAGCTGCTGAAATGCCAGGCCGCCTCCGGCCCCGGTCACCAGGCCGCCGATGCTTCCTTCCCAGGTCTTGTTGGGGCTCGCCAGGGGTGTCATCTTGTGCTTGCCCATCCACCGGCCCACAAACATCGCACCTGAGTCCCCGATAAAAATCACGGCCAGTAGATATAGAATAAGAAGCGGATCGTGCCGGTCACGCAGCCAGATGATGTGGTTCAGCGTGAAGCACAGGTAGACGGCTCCGAAGTAGGTCAAGGCCATGGAAGCAGGGAAAAAAGCCAGCTTGTCCACGTCGTTGACAGTCAGGACATAATAGAACGCGCACATAACCAGGCCGGCGAACAGGGCGGTCATGATCGAGAACGTGGGGAAATAAAAGGATGCCGCGAAAATCAGGGCCACCGTGATTCCCAGCCCCTTTTTGGGGAACATCTTCTTTCGTCGGGGCAGGTTATAGAATTCCACCAGCGCAGCCAGGATGATGGCCTGAATCAGGGCAAAAAACCAGATCCTGGGAAAATACAGGATGGCCGTCACAACCAGGGGAATGAGCACCATGGCCGTGAGCGTTCTCTTAAGCATGTTCATATGACCTGTCCTTTTCCTGTCCTGGGATTTACTGAAACCGAGAAATTCAAGAAGCTTGGATGTCTCCAAACCTCCTTTCCCTCGTCTGATAATCTAAAACCGCCTGAAATAGATCCTTCCTTTTAAAGTCGGGCCAGAAAAGCGGCGTGATCCAGATCTCGGCATAGGCGATCTGCCACAGGAGAAAATTGGATATGCGCACCTCTCCGCTCGTTCTGATGAGCAGATCCGGGTCCGGGATACCGGCCGTGTACAGATAGTTGGAAAACATGTCTTCATCCAGGTTGTCGATGCTGTGATCGTTGCTCGAGACCAGCTTCTTCACCGCATCCACGATCTCAGCCCGGCCGCCGTAGTTGAGCGCCGCGATCACGGTCAGCCTGTCGTTGTCCTTCGTGAGCTCCATGACCCGTTTCAGCTCCCGCTGGGCGGGATCGGGAAGCGCTTCGACCTGCCCGATCACCTGCAGCCGGATCCGGTTCTTGACCAGGGTCTTGTCCTCCCTTTTCAGGTAATCTTCCAGAAGCCTCCAGAG
This sequence comes from uncultured bacterium, assembly GCA_965602945.1. Taxonomy (GTDB): domain Bacteria; phylum Acidobacteriota; class Aminicenantia; order Aminicenantales; family Aminicenantaceae; genus JAUXEH01. Next base: position 1,955 of record CBFDBC010000310.1, read on the forward strand.
GGTGTTGACCTCAGTTCGGGGCCTCTTCCAGTTCTCCTTGGAAAATGCGTACAGCGTCAGATACCGGATCCCCAGGCGGGCCGATGTCTCCACCACCTCTCTCACCGATTTGGAGCCGGCACGATGTCCCTCGATCCTTGGAAGGTTGCGCTCCTTCGCCCAGCGGCCGTTTCCGTCCATGATCACGGCCACATGGAGGGGCAGCCTATCGAAATCGATCTGGCGGACGAGTTCGTCTTCCTCGCTCCCGGGTTTGATGAAGCCTTTTAAACTCTCGAGCATTGACCAATTATACTATCTATGTCCCCAAACCTCAATTCCAGCAAATTGGGGACAGAGGCAATCTCTTCAGCGGCTGTACTTGTAATGCGCCAGGCAGGCGCCTTCGTACGAGACCATGCATGGCCCGTAGGGGGAATCCGGGCGGCAGGCCGTGCCGTAGAGCGGACATTCCGGCGGCGACAGTTTGCCTTGCAGCACCTCGCCGCATCGACATCCGTGCAGGTCGCCGCTTCCCGGCTCGATGGAGAGGTCATACTTGATCTCCGCATCATAGTCCTTGTAATCGGGTTTGAGCCGGAGGCCGCTCTGCGGGATTATCCCGAGGCCGCGCCAGTGGCTGTCCGTAACCTCGAGCATGTCCTGCATCACGGCCAGGGCGGCGGGATTGCCTTCCGGCCGGACTACACGTGTGTATTCGTTGGCCACGGCCGGCCGGCCGGTTGTCATCTGATCCAGGATGGCATCGATGGCCAGCAGGATGTCGCCGGGCTCGAACCCGGCGATAGCGCCGGGGACACCGAAATCCCGTGCGATGAATCCGTAGGGCTCCTCTCCGATTATGGCGCTCACATGGCCCGGATACAGGAATCCCTGCACCCGCACATCTTCGGCCTGAAGCAGGGCGTTCAGAGGGGGCGGCACCAGCCAGAAAGCCGTGAGCACCGAGAAATTGCGAAGATCCTCGGCCGCCGCGGCCTTGACTGTGAGGGCGATCGCCGGGATCGTGGTCTCGAAGCCCACGCCGAAGAATACGACGTCCTTGTCCCGTGACCTGCGCGCGATCTCCAGGGCCTCGGCCGGCGAGTACAC
>CBFDBC010000311.1:0-3035 GCA_965602945.1 uncultured bacterium
GGCCGTACATGGTGAGGCCTTTGGCCTCCAGGCGCCGGAACTCGTCCCAGTTGGCCCACTGGGGCACGATCTGTGAGTTGGCGATGAGAACCCGGGGAGCCCCCTCGTGCGTCTTGAAAACGGCGGCAGGCTTGCCGGATTGGACGAGGAGGGTTTCGTCGTTCTCGAGATTTCTGAGGCTGTCCACGATGGCGTGAAAGCACTCCCAGTTACGGGCGGCCTTCCCGGTCCCGCCATATACGATGAGCTCCTGGGGCTTCTCCGCTACGTCCGGGTCCAGGTTGTTCATGAGCATGCGCAGCGCACCTTCCTGGGCCCATCCCTTGCAGCTGAGTTCTGTTCCCCTCGGCGCTCTTATCTCTCGGTATTCCATCTATTCCTCCATTTAAAGGAAATAAAGGGGAGTGGTCCAATTAGGAATTCTAATTGGACCACTCCCCTTTATTTCTCTCCCTTATTTTTCTTAGCCGGGAGACGGTGCGGTCGCGGCCCATGAGCTCCAGCACTTCGAAGATCCCGGGGCTGACCTTCGTGCCCAGGACCAGCACGCGGGCGGCATGGATCAGGGCGCCGGCCTTCACATCCCCTGTCTCGGCCCGGGCCCGCAGCACCTCTTCGATCCGTTCGGCCGTGTAATCTCCCTGATCGAGTGCGGCCAGGTCTTCTGCCAGCATTGGGATCAGACTGCTCAGGCGTTCGTCCTGCAGGTGCTTGTCTACCGCCTCCTGTTCGTATTCGATCGCGTCTGCCTCGGTCAGGAATGGTCTGGCCCGCAGGGCGAAATCGGCCATGCGCCGGCTTCTTTCCTTCAAGAGATCTATGAGCCTCAGCAGCCAATCTCTTTTCACACCAGCCAATGCTTCATCCCACAGGCCTGCCTGTTCGAGCTCCTCCCTGACCCTCGGGAAAAGCTCCTCCGCCGGCATGGCCGAGATCAGCTGGCCGTTCAGCCACTCGAGCTTGGTGAGGTCGAACACGGGATTCCCTCGGCTCCGCTTGTCGAGATAGAACTTCTCGATCATCTCGTCCACAGAGTAGATCCTCTCCTCCCCCGGAGACCAGCTCATCTGGGCCAGGTAGTTGAGAAGTGCCAGGGACAGGAATCCGTCCTCCCGGAACTGCAGGACCGAAGTCACACCGTGCCGCTTGCTGAGCTTCTTCTTATCCGGGCCCAGGATCAGCGACTGGTGCCCGAACCGCGGCACAGGCGCCTCTAAGGCCAGGTAAAGCAGGATCTGCTTGGGCGTGTTGGAGATGTGGTCGGAGCCCCGGATCACGTGTGTGATACCGAGTTCCATGTCGTCCACCACCACCGACAGGTGATAGGTGGGCTGGCCGTCGTTGCGCAGCAGCACAAAGTCCTCGATGGTCTCGTTCTGAACCTCGATCTTGCCGCGGATCATGTCCTTGTAGCGGACGATCCCCTCGTCCGGCACGGCGAACCGGATGGCCTTCAGGCGATCCTCGGCCTCGAAGGTGGCCCTTTCCGCATCCGAAAGCTCCCGACAGCGCCGGTCATACCACCAGTACTCACCGGCCGCCTCGGTTTGGGCCCTGCGTTCCTCGATCTCCTGTGCGGTGCAGTAGCAGTAGTAAGCCCTGCCCGTGTCGACCAGCTCCTGTGCCTTGGCCCGATACAGGTCAAGCCTCTGCGATTGAAAGATCGGGCCTTCGTCCCATTCCAGCCCCAGCCACTCCAGGCCGTCCAGGATGCCCCGGGTCATTTCCTCGGACGAACGCTCCACATCCGTGTCCTCGATCCGCAGGATGAACCGCCCCTTATTGTGCCGCGCAAAAAGCCAGTTGTAGATGGCCGTACGGGAGGCCCCTATGTGCAGATGGCCGGTCGGACTGGGCGCGAACCTAACCTTGACCATAGCAGCACGAATATAGCATATGGAGAGTCGATTGTCATTGCGCGGAGCTCCACGACGGAAAAAGGGGACAGGCCCCATTTTCTTGCAGAAAAAGGGGCCTGTCCCCTTTTTTCTCACCCCCCGGCCCGGGGGTGAATCTTCAAAAAACGATTGACTAGCCCATATTTAAAATGTATATAAATAGTGGGCTAGCGGAAAAGGAAGATCACTCTTGCCAGCGATATTAGAGTGATTTTGTTATTTTGATTTTACAGCCGAGGTTTGACGCGTTGATAAAGAGATCGACCCTACCGAACAACATCCTGATTCTAACGTCCGACTCTGAAGAATCCTCGTTCCTCAAATCCCTCACCGCCGACATCGGTTCGGTCTACCTGGCTCCCAACCTCGAGAAGGCCATCGACCTGGTCTCGGCCATCTCCATCAACGTGGTGATCGTCGACTCCGCCCACGGCCACTACGACCGCCTGCGCGGCCTGTTCAAGCCCCTGACCTCGATCATCATCATGGGCAGCTGGCGCACCGAGCTCAAGACCACAGCGGCCACCTGGCCCGTAGACCGCTACGTGGACATCGCCCTCACCGCCGAAGCCAAGGCCGATGCCGACTCCTTCCAGCGCCTCACCCAGAAGGCGATGCAGCACTCCCTGCTCCTTCAGGAGGTCGGGCACCTGCTCCTCTCCCTCGAAGAGAACGACGTCGAACTCCAGGAAGCATTCCATCAGATCCACCAGATCAAAGCCACCGTCGAGACCGCCGTGGTCTCCGAACTCGAGAAGCGCGTCGAGATGGAGGCCAAGTATCAGGGTTTCCGCCGCGAAAAACAGAAGATCGAGGCCATCCTCAAGAAACTCTACCAGGCCAACGACGTCACCATGCTGCTCGACATAGTCTACGACATCAAAGACCTCGTCCAATCCTCGGGCATCACCATGTATATCATGGACGAGAGCGATACCACCGGCAAATACCTGAAGCCCCTCGTGTGGGACGACTCCATCCTCTCGCACACCGAGTTCACCAAACACATCGTGCTCCTCGACATCCAGGACTTTGCCGCGGCCACCGCCATCGCCGGCCACAACATCCTCTCCACCGACCCCTCTGACGACAAGCGGCTCTCCTCCCGCTACCTCCAGCACCTCAAGACCTCGCTCG
>CBFDBC010000312.1:0-2933 GCA_965602945.1 uncultured bacterium
AGAAGGTTACGATCGAGGTGTCCAAGGATGGAAATACACTGAGGATCGAGACCAAACGGGACAAGGAATATTTCAAGAGGAGCAGCAACAAGAAGAACGTAACCGTTGACTACTGGCTGACCATCCCCGCCCGGGCCGCCGCCGACATGAGATCCGTGAGCGGCGACATCGTGATGGAGGACATCGGGGATGATGCCAAGGCGGACACCGTGAGTGGCGACATCGACATGACGGGCGTCGCCGGCATCTTGAAAGCCCATGCCGTGAGCGGCGACCTCACCATCACGGGAGCCGAGAACGGCGCGGATTGTGAGACGGTGAGCGGGCAACTCAAGATCCGCCGCGTAAAAGGCGGGGCCGACCTCAAGACCGTCTCCGGCGACATCCTGCTGGAAAACAGCCAGGGCGATGTGGAGGCCGAGGTCGTGAGCGGGGACATCGAGCTGATCGACATCTCCGGCGCCGATGAAGTCAAGTCAAAATCTGTGAACGGGTCCGTCAAGTATGTGGGCAGCCTCAGCCGGGACGGTTCGTACAACTTCAACTCCCTGAACGGGGACGTGACCCTGCTCCTGCCGTCCAATTCGGCGTTCGAGCTGTACGCCAAGACCTTCAGCGGCGACATCAGCACGGATTTCGAGATCACGCTCAGCGGAAAACTCAGCAAGAAGGAGCTGCGAGGAGAAGTCAACGGCGGCGGCGCCGAGCTGACCGTGAAGACCTTCAACGGAGACGTCTATCTCAAGAAGCGCTGAGCGCATCTGATCTATATGTTGCCCTAGGAGAGCCGAAAGGCTCTCCTTTTTTTTTATGCTGGACCTGTGATGTCGTCTCCATGAGGCATGCCCACCCGACCTATCCAAATATCAGAGAAACCAGCAAGGTTTGGATAATTCCGTTCGTTCCGGAAAAGGATTGAGAGTCGCCAGAGAAACTGATAGACTTGGCGGTCAAAGTTAGAACAAACAGGAAGGAGATCCGAATGAAGCGAGAAGACATCGTATCCGAAGAGCGGATAAAAGGCCTAAGTCGGCGGGGATTCATCGGAGGCGCCCTGACCGCCCTGGCCGGGGCCGGGTTGACAGCCGGCCGCCCCTTGTCCGGGGCCGACACGGCGCAGGAACGACCCGAGCTGAAGATAAAAGAATACAGGAAACTGGGCCGTACAGGATTCGAGTCCTCGGATGTGGGCTTCGGCTCCGGCGAACTCACCGAACCCGCTTTGCTCGAGGCCATACTGGATGCGGGAGTCAACTACATCGACACGGCGGAAAGCTACCTGCGCGGCGGGTCGGAACGCGTCATCGGCGAGGTCCTCCCGCACCGCGACCGCAAGCAGGTCTTCATCTCCACGAAACAGGGCATGAGGTCCAATACCACCAAAGAGCAGATCATCGAGAAGGCCAACAAGAGCCTCGAGCGCATGCAGACCGACTATGTCGACTGCCTGATGATGCACATGCCCTCCAACCGTGAGGCTTTGAATAATCCCGCTTATCACGAGGCCTTTAAGGAGCTCAAGGCGCAGGGCAAGGTGCGCTACCGGGGTTTGTCCAATCATGGGCCGCAGTGGAACGATGTTCCCGAGACCATGGAACAGGTCACTCTGGCTGCCGTAGAAGACGGCCGCTTCGATGTCATGCTGTTCGTGTACAATTTCCTCCAGCATGACCAGGGGAGGAGGATCCTCAGGGCCTGTCGGGAAAAGGGTGTGGGTGCCACGCTCATGAAGACCAATCCGGTGCTCAACTACTTTGAGATGAAGGAGAACCTGGACCGGGCCAAGGAAGCCGGGCAGAATACCAAGGGCTATGAGAGCCTCCTGCCGCGCCTCAAGGAGCGCTACGACTCCGCCCAGGATTTTGTCCGGAGTAATGATCTCCAGAACTTCAACCAGGTCCGGGAGGCGGCGGTCCGCTTCGTCCTCGGGAACACGGACGTCAATTCCGCCTGCCTGACCATCAAGAACTTCGACGACCTGGAGTTCTACGTCGGACTCTCGGGGGCCAGGCCTATGGCGGCCTCACAGAAGGTCTTGGCCGTGTACGAGGAGGGAATGGGCGGGCTCTACTGCCGACATGCCTGCGGCGAGTGCGAGTCGTCCTGTCCCAGCCGCGTCCCGGTGAACACCATCATGCGCTACAACCATTACTTCCGGGCCCAGGGAAGGGAAAAATCCGCGATGCTCAAGTATGCTGCCCTAACCGGGGACCGGGCTGGATCGTGCGGGAGCTGCGCCGGGCACTGCGAGAAGGCATGCCCTTTCAATGTGCCCATCCAGGCCCAGCTGTGTCTCGCTCACCGGACCCTCACTCTGGCTTGAATTATTTGAGGGCTCTTTTCTTTAGATAGGGCACGCCCTTGACCATCCATTCCGGCGCCTCCGTTCCCTTGAGGTAGTGGTCATAAAACTGTTCCATCCGCCGCTGGAAATCGATCTTGTTCTCGAGTTTTGTGGCGTGGTGTCCCTGGCCGGGATAGGACAGCAATATCACGTTTTTGCCCAGGAAGCGCAGTGCATTGTAGAACTCCACGGCCTGCAGCCACTCCACTGAGCCGTCCGCCGTGCCGTGCAGCAGGAGCAGGGGAGTGTCTATGGTGGGGGCGTTGAACAGGGCCGACTCCTGCTGGTAAAGCTCGAGGTCGTCGAAAGGGTTTGCGCCGAAGCGCCCCTGTCCGTAGGTGTCATACCGGTGCTGGTTGGTGCCGGAGGACTTCCAGAGCTGGTTGAAGTCGGACACCAGGTCGGTGGCTGCGGCGCCCGCCACTATGGCAGCGAACATCCTGGACTGTGTGGCGATGAATGCAGCCCCCTGCCCGGAAAAGCTGTGTCCGTGGAGGCCGATGCGCTTCGGATCGGCGAATCCCAGTTCGATCGCCTTTTTGACAGCTGCCTCTACGCAGTCCAGCATGTCGGAATGTGTGGTGCGGGT
>CBFDBC010000313.1:0-2884 GCA_965602945.1 uncultured bacterium
GAGCCGGCCTATAGGGGCCGACCGCATGGGGGGGTTGGGGGGGTCGTCCGATCGGACCAAATAGGCTGGCTCCTCCCGGCCATTGACAAATCGTGTAAAATCAACTATTTTGCTTTCAATAAGGCTGAAACAGGCAGCGCATGCAGGTCAACCTACACATCCGCCGCACCAGGAGCAATCCTAGCCGTCTCGTATTCGTGATCTTCTTCCTCCTGATGGCCATCCTCTATTTCGTTCTCAATTTCCTGCCCAAGGGTTATTCTCTAGAAGCACCCATGCAGGACGAAAATACGGAACTGGCCTCGATCAAGCTCCCTCCGCTCGATGAACACCGCGAAACCATCCCCTCAGGCAAGAGCCTGTCCGACCTGCTGGGGGCGCACGGATTCACCGCCGCCCAGATCCACCGGATGCGGGAGGATGCCAAGCCGGCCTACGACCTCGCACGGATCAAGGCGGGACAGGAACTGCGGCTCTACTCGTTCCAGGACGGGACCATGGTAGCCCTGGAATACGACATCGACCGGATGCGCTTCCTCCGCATCGAAAAGCAGGGCCAGGCCTACCATGCCAGGATCCGGCGGCGGGTATCCGAAATCCGGGTTTCTCTCGTCTGGGGGGTCATCGAGGATTTCCCCATCAACGCCCTGGCACGGCGGGGAGAGACCGTCCCTCTGGCCATCCTCCTGGAGGAGATCTTCGCTTGGGATGTGGACTTCCGCACCGAGATCCAGCCGGGCGACAGGTTCAAGATCCTTTTCGAGAAGAAGTTCATCGAGGGAAAATTCTCGGGGTACGGGGCCATCCTGGCCGCCGAATTCATCAACCGGGGCGAAAGTTTCCAGGCTTACCGTTTCACCTATCCGGACTCGGACAAGACGGATTACTTTACATACAAGGGAGCGTCCCTCCGCAAGGCCTTTCTCAAATCCCCCCTCAAATCCCCCCGGATCACCTCGCGCTTCAGCTCCAACCGCCTCCATCCGGTGTGGAGGACATACCGCCCGCATTACGGCGTGGATTACGGAGCTCCGGTCGGGACACACGTGTATGCCACCGGAGACGGAGTGGTCACGTTCGCCGGGTGGAGCGGCGCCTCGGGACGCATGCTCCGCATCAAGCACAGCAAGGGCTACGAGACCATGTATCTACACCTGCGCAGGTTCGCGCCGGGGATCAAGAAGGGTGTGCGGGTCACGGGCAAACAGTACATCGCCCAGGTGGGGGCCTCGGGGGCGGTCAGCGGTCCGCACCTGGATTACCGCATCCGCCAGCACGGCCAATACATCAATCCCCTGGCAGCACGTTTCGAACCGGTGGAGCCGCTGCGGACGGAGTTCAGTGAAGAGTTCCTGAAACAGGCGGATTATTTCCGCGTCGCGATCGACGCGCCCTGGTTCGTGTTCCAGGCTCTGACCGGGGCCCGGGTATTCACGCTGCCGGTCCTGAGCGGGGACTGAACTTCCTCCCAGCCCCTTGCTGCAGACTCCGAATCCCCTGATATGATGATGTCCGGTTCGTCTATTTCTTTTTCTTCTGGGTTGTACTCATGCGGCCGGAACCGGAGCTGCTGGCGGAACTGGAGGACGAAGAACTTCCCGAGCTGGATCCGGAGGAGTGAACGGACATGCCGGAAGAGGAAGAAGAGGAACGAGATGAGGATTCGCTGGAGTCGCTGTAGCCGTCATCTTTTTTGCCGCTGCTGCTGCTGCGGCCGGAGCTGGAACCGGTGCCCGAGCTGACAGTGCGCGAACCACCGGAAGAGCCTGAAGATGCGGAACTGCCTGAACCGGAGCTGCTGCCGCCATCGCTGCCGCCACCGGAACTTATGGCACGGCCGGAACCGCCTCCCCGGCTGAAAGCGCGCCGCTGTCTGGCCGCGGCCTGGAGCCTGGAGTTCAGCCGTGGGCTGTGGACCCGGTTTTCCTCGCTGATGTAGCGGATCTGCACGCCGTACTGCCTGGCACGTTTGACATCCGGATTCCAATCCAGGTGGCGCATGGCAGTGCGGGCCGGCGCCTTCATGGTCGGGGACGGCGCCTGAGCGGGACTCCTGGGAACGCGGCCGCCCGTTTCCGGATGCCTGTCAAAGGACCGTTTTCCATCGAAAACATGGGAATCCAGCTCATCGGGCTGAAGGGCATCGAACGTGACCTTGATGGATTGATACCTGCTTGTAGCTTCGATACGCTCGCGGACCCGGCCCTGGAGGCGGTTGACCCAGTGGGTCTTGGCCGCGGCCTGGGCCGCATCGTCGGTGTCGCGGAAGATCCCGCGCCCGTTTTTCTCGAACCCGGGGATCTGCCCGGGCTCGATCAGTTTGTCCCGGATCTGCGGGGAGTTGAGATCGCCCCGGCGCACCACATTAAGGGATGAAGGTCTCGTGCGGATGGATTCCATCAATCCGGGATCCTGTATCTTAAAGGCCTTCTGTACCTGCTTGAGCGTGCCCTTCAGGCTGTCGGGCAGCGGGTACCTGGGCGCGGGCAAGGGAGACGTGTCCTTTCCCGGCGCATTGTAGCCGTACTGGGCATAATAGTTATACTCTGCGCGCAGCTCGGGATCTATGTGTTCGTAGGCCCAGGCGCCCCTCAGGTTTGGGGGGAACCAGGCATAGATCGACAGCGGATGCCATGAGAACAGCGAGCCGCCGAAGAAGAAGTTCCACTGCACCCAGGCCGGGGCAAAGGCACTCCAGGGAATCCAGAGCCAGCCTTTGTTCTTGTCCCAGTGCCAGATACCCAGGTGGTAGGGGACCCAGCCCCAGGGCTCTTCAGGAACCCAGAACAGCTGACCGCTGACCTCGCCCCAGTACCCGAAAACCATGGGCCGCCAGGGGGTGCCGGGATAGGTGTTGTTCATGTGCGGCTGCCACACGTATCCA
>CBFDBC010000314.1:0-2813 GCA_965602945.1 uncultured bacterium
AACTACACCGGCAGACGCGCGCAGGAGGTCTCGTCGCATGGGTTGGTTGTCATGTCCATACCGAAGACACCTACCTCCTGCTGGTTGTCGGCAATGGAAACGGTCACCGTAACCACCATGTCCTTGTCTCCCGAGCTCGGGCTGCAGGCGATCGTGATCGCAGGCTGCGGGGCGGCAGCGGGCGGATTATCAGGCATGGCCGTGGTCGGGCTCTTGCCGCAGGCTGCGGCGTATACCAGCAGAACCAGGGCGGCGGCCACGTGCAGGTATCTCTCGAATCGTCTCATAAGCCTTTCTCAGATCATCTATTGTACCCGGTTCGGCTTCCCAGGGGAAGTTCCGGGACGCACACTATTGAGTCGGTTAACATCGGGAGAGGTTGCACTCCGACAGCTCTGGCCTTTGATCCGCGACTTTCCTATAATCAATCTTGACAGGGTTAATTTGACTAAATAGAGGGAAAGAAGTCATGAAAGGATTTATTACATTACTCATTCTGGTGGCCGCCGGATACCTGGCCTACACCTACCTCTACGTACCCATGACCGACGAGGAGAAGCTGGTCCACAACCTGGAGAAGCGGTTCGATGAGGCCTCGCGCAGCCTTCTGGGCGCCGAGAGGTCGGCCGGGATGACCGGCATGGACATGACCGATGAGGCGGAACTCGCCATCCGCCGCGTCAGGCGCATCGAGAACGAGCTAAAGAACCTGAAGCCCACACTCGAGGATGTGAGCAGCAAACAAAACGCCGAAGAGCTCATGGCCAAGATCCGGAACTTCAAACAAAAAGTAGGGCTTTTGTAGCCCGGGCGCTCAATCAGACCAGGTCATCCGGAACCGTTTTATTACCCGATAACCCTCTTTGTCCGTGCTGCGGGCATACATCTTTCCACCGATAATATGTGACGGGATACTGTTCAGCCAGACACGTGAGACGTAGATCCCATCCGCATCGAAGATGTCATAGGCCGTCAGCTCCATGTCGTCTTGTTCTTTTTTCTCCAGCGTCCGGACCCAGAGTTTCCCCACATCATCCACGAGCATAAAATCTGTTACGGGTTTAACACGGGGGAGGTCCACCTGCCTGGCCAGTTTCCCGTAGACCTTGTTCGGATTCCGGTCGTGTGAGGCATAAAACCTCTCCGCATCTTCCCGGGTGAAGGGCACCGCCGTATAGGGCCGCTCGATCTTTCGAAACAGGCGCCCCCGGGAATCGAATACCTCGATGAGGAATTCATCGCTCAGGCAGTGATACAGGCGTTCACGCCGCGGATCGGAGGCGAACTTGGAGGAAGGGAGGTCCGGGACCGTGATCGAGTATGTCGTCTCCCCCTCCCGCACGATTTTGATGCCGAGGGGAGTGAATTCGCCTAATGAGAGTATCTCATCCCCTTCGAGGCCGATCTTTTTTACCATAAAACGAGGAGGCTGCATGAAGACGGTCTCATCCACGATATAATAGCCATCGCCGGCAAGCAGGATGTCCATGTGGAACCCGCGCCACGGGTGGCTTCGCAGGAACGTGCCCGCGGGATCGAACAGGCTGGTCCTACGGACCGCCGTGTCGAGGAAGATGAGCCGGCCATCCGGCAAGAGATCCAGATCGATGACATTCTGAAACTCTCCCGGCCCCTGGCCCTTCCCGCCGATCGACCGGAGATACACGCCGTCCCGATCGAAGACCTTCATCTCCTGGTCTTCGTGATCGAAGATGAGGAGGTTATCTTCCGCATCGACCAGGAATCCGGTCGGCTGGAAGAGCAGCGTGTTTCCCGATACGTCCCGGCCGGCGATCACGAGCTCCTCCTCCAGAGTCAGCGATCTCCCCGGGTATTTCGGTTCTGCGGGATTACGCACCCATTCCACACCGTCTATGGTTTCGACCTCGGCATCGAATCCCGGATCGGGCGCACAGGCCGCCGCCAGCAGGATAATCATGATCACAAACAGGGACAAGTATCTCATTCGTGAATCTTACCATTAAGTGAGTAAGCGATAAACCACAAATGTGCGACAGCCACCTTCCCCGGCACGGAGGCAGTACAGGCGGCCTTCCCGCTGCAGGGCATGAGTGTACAGGCCGAGCGATCCTCCCCTCCACACGATCCCGAGGCCCTGGCGCCCGATGAAGACGCCCTCGGTATCGAATATGTCGTGGATCCACATGTCCGGCTCTGTGCCCGGTTCGAAGGTCTGGACAAAGAGCCGTCCTTCCGCTCCCACGAAAAAGGCATGGAAAGGCGGCAGGTACTGCGGGAAGTCGATACGGACCTGGGGATGACTCTGCCATGCCGTATAGAAGGATCGCTTGAACTGTTCGGGATACGGGACGGGAAGGTAATCCTTCCGGATCTTCCGGAGCAGATTCCCGGCCAGATCAAAAACCAGGATCTCGTACCCGTGGTCGTCCGTGCCCACATAGATCCGGTCCCCGGTCACAGTCCAGTAAAATGCGTCGATGCCGCCCTCGATGCGGCCGTCCCGAAAGTCCCGGTCGTCCAGCTCATACCGGATCAGTTCCTTTGTATCAGTCAACCGTTGATCACACAGGACCACCGCGAGTGAATCCCCGCCGGCCGCAGGGGAAGCCGGGATGAAGCGTGAGATCAGATAGCCGCCATCGGCGAGCCGGTTTATGTGTCGCACATCCGGTTCGAGCATGATCTTTTCCTGCAGGCGCCCTTCCGTATCGTACACCTGCAGCCTGTGACCGGAGGGATCGTGCAGGGTCAGCTCATCCCGGGCATTGATCTGCAGGCGCTGCGCGTCCTGAAGCTCACCGGGCCCCGGCCCTTTGCATGCGAACGACTTC
>CBFDBC010000315.1:0-2751 GCA_965602945.1 uncultured bacterium
GGGCTGGTCGAGGAAGGGGATGGGGGCTTCCAGCAGGAACGGGAGCGTGTCCGAGTAGTCCCCGATCTCGCGGTGTGAAAGCCCACGGAAATCCTTGGGGGAGGGTTCGACATGGCTGTCGAATCCTTCCATGGCCTTGACCGTGAGTGAGACCATGGTGGCCAGGCGCACGGAGCTCTGGGGCGCTACGATGCAGTTGGTGACCGGGAACATGGTTTCGGCGCCGTGGATGTCGACCGCCAGGTCCACCTGCTCCCGCCGCATGATCTCCATCGCGGCAAAGGTGACCTGTTCCATGAGCGGTCCGTTCGGCCGTCCGGGCCAGGTGCGGTTGGTGTTGCGGATGTCCAGGAAGGAGAGGAGCTGTTTGTCGGGGTAGTGGATGTAGACATCCGGATCCGGCCACTGGTCCAGGGGAGAGGCGTCCCGGTTGCCCATCCGGAAGCGTTTGTTCCCCCAATCCGTGGGGATATCGAAGTAGAGGGGATAGCCGTCGCCCGGGCGGGTGTTGCGGCTCCCGCTGTGGTTGAACTGCGGGATGACGATGAGCGTACCCTTTTCCACCACGGCGTTCTCGATCAGGATCACGGCCGTGAGCAGGGCGGCGGGCTCGTTGGAGTGCGTGTTGCCCATGATCAGCAGATTGCCCCCAGGCTCCTTTCCTTCGAAATAGAACACCGGTGTATCTGCCGGTGTTCCTTCGAGGCCTGCGCAGAAGTCGCTGAGGAGCCCGACGCGTGTCACGCCGGGCCCTGCCACGAGGGGCATCGGGAAGTGCCGGTGCCGATAGAGCTGGACCCCGGCCTGGATCACGACCGCCGCCGTGATGACGACTGCCACGAGCTTGAAAATGCCTGAGCCCCTTATCTCTCTCTTGTTCATTTGACCCTCAGCAGCCTCAAGACCAGGGGGATCATGACCAGGAGGTAGAGCAGCATGTCGTTGCGGCTCTTCTTCTCCCGGACGAAGTTCCAGACCAGCAAAGCCAGTACACCGGCCGAGATCAGGTAGTAGACCCACATGATGATGGTGTTCGCCATGATGTTCACATGCTCCACTTCACGAGGAAATCCAGGCGTGCGCTGTAGACCACCATAAGGATCCCCACCACAGTGATGACGATCCAGGGCAGCCAGGTGCTGCGCAGGAAGCTCCAGTAGGTTCCCTTGTATTCCGAGACCATGACGGAAAGCCGCCCGATGAGCGCCGTGGGCGGCAGCCCGTCGCCCAGGGGCCAGAGCAGGCTCAATCCGGCTATGGCCACTGTGGCGTGCAGGCCGATCGAATCCAGGAACCAGATCAGGGGGATGCCGATGATGGCTGCGCCGCCGTAGGTCAGGACCCCTTCCGAGACCGGGATAATGACGGCCAGTGAGATGAAGAGCAGCACCAGGGGAGTGCTGATGACGGCATAGGACAGCAGCCCGCGTACCCCGGTGGTGGTCATGACCTGCTGCAGCATGCCCACCACGACCATGGTGGCCAGCAGCGGCAGGAGGCGCTTCACCGTGTCCCGCGAAACCCTCAGAACGTTGATCCTCTTGGGGCTGGTCAGGAGGGCCACCGCTGCGGCGATCACGAACTGCAGGGGCAGACCCAGGACGGGCAGGGTAAAAGGCCAGGCGCGGTAGGCTGCGACCATCCCGAAGAACACCGCGAAGGGCAGAAGAACCCGCCACCAGGTCATGCCCGGGACCGGCTCGGGCAGTTTTTGTGCGGACGCCTCCGTCTCACCCTTCTTCGCCCGCGGCAGGCCCAAAACCAGCACGGTGAAGGTCCCCAGGATGAGGACGGGAATCCCCAGCGGCAGCTCGAAACCCACGTAGGGGATGGCTGTGCCTGCCGAGAGGATCATGGCCCAGATGTTGACCGGGGGGGCTGCGGCACTCAGGCCCGCCACGATGAAGAGGATGGCGGCCACCCTCCGGCGCGGGATGCCCAGGTAGAGCAGGGCCATGGCCACCGGGGCGCCGACCACCAGGAGGGACACACTACCGGCTCCGGTCAGGGCCCCGGGAATGAGGACGATGACCATCAGGACCAGCAGAGCGATCACCTTGACCCCGGCCAGGGTCTTGAGCGTGCCGCGCACCACATAGTCGATCCCACCGGACTCCGAGAGGATGGCCATGAAGATGGTGGCGGTGGTGAACACCAGGATGACGTCCAGATAGGTGAAGGCTCCTTCCACCAGGTGACGGGACAGCTCTTGGATGGGCGGTGTGCGCAGGAATGCGCCGGCTATCCCCCCGGCTGCCGCGGCGGACAACATGCTCAGCTCCACGGAGAGCCGCCGCCACTTGGCCAGGACATAGGCCAGCACCATGATTGCCAGGATGATTCCGATCTGCGTTTGCATAGGGCTCTCGCTTTCGGATTCATTCTATAATCCGGGTTTTCGTTTAGTCAAGGAATCCTGTGCACATCCTTCTAATGACATTGACTTTGGATATATATCGGTGATACATAGACTTCACCGAATTCAGGTTAAAGGGAGGATTCCATGCGAAATAGAGATTCGATGAAACGGATCGTGACGGCTTCGACAGTGGTCTGCCTGGCCGTTTTTCTGGCTGGAATGCCCGGATGCACGAAATCGAAGGAGGGAGCCATGCCGGGAGCACCCATGGCTAAAAAAGTCCCCAAGGAACTTACCATACACGGCGACACGCGCATAGACGAATACTTCTGGCTGAACCAGAGGGAGGATCCGGAAGTGATTGCCTACCTGGAGGCGGAAAACGCCTACAC
>CBFDBC010000316.1:0-2740 GCA_965602945.1 uncultured bacterium
TGAGCAGCAGGTTGCCGTTCTTGCTGACCCGGTCCACGAGGTTGTCCACCAGCGTGTCGACCGACTTGTATTCCGGCTCTTTTATGTAGCACCACGCCCTGCGGTCGACAGATGTGTCGGTGATCCATACCGCACGACTCAGCTCATTCAGCTTGCCCCTCTCCAGGTCGAGCACCGCCACACCCGGGGGGAGGTGGTCGTCCTTGTGTGTAACGACCACACCTGTCCCCCAGGCATGGCCCTGGTTGTAGTAATATGCGATGACCGATTTCTTGTATTCCTCGAAGGCAGGCTCTTTCCATCCGAAATCGAACCAGAGGTAATCCGGCTTATATCTGTCGATCACCTCACGGATCTTGGCCTCCCAGTTCTCCAGGAATGCCTCGGATTCGGTGGCCCCCTTCTCGTGCGCGGTGGGATAGAGCCCGTCCACACCGGCGAACCGGGGATCTTCGGTGTCGTGCCGCTTGTCCGCTGTGTAGGAAAGCTCGTAGTACTTCCAGTTGAAGGCATGGTGAAAGGAGGTGACGAACCTCATGCCCCGTTCCCGGATGGCTTTCTCGAGTTCGCCCACGATATCCCGGCGCGGCCCCATGTCGGCCGCGTCCCACTCGGTCAGGGCACTGTCCCACATGGCAAAGCCATCGTGGTGTTCGGCCACAGGACCGGCGAACTGCGCTCCCGCCTGTTTGAAAAGGTCCGCCCATTCAGCGGCGTCGAACTTTCCCCCCGTGAACCGGGGGATGAAGTCCTTGTACCCGAACTCCGCCGGATCCCCGAATTCTTCCGAGTGGAAGGCAAACTCCGGCTTCTCCGGATCATACATGTTCCGGGGATACCACTCGTTCCGATACCCCGGGACCGCATACGCTCCCCAGTGCGTGTATATCCCGAATTTGGCCTCTTTGAACCACTGGGGTGTCATGTGCGTCCTCAACGACTCCCAGGTGGGCTGGTAGGGCGGCTCGGACTTCCCGCATTGAGTCAGGACGATCACCGAAACGACCAGGGCCGTCAATCCCAGATAGATGGATATCTTCCTCATGCTCCCTCCATGCTAATGGGCCTGCAAATATTCCCGGATCATCAGGGCCACGGCCGCCCCCTCTCCCGAGGCTGCGACCACCTGTTTTGTGCTCTCGGACCGGACGTCCCCCGCTGCGAAGATCCCGGCTACACTGGTCTCGAGAGGGGTCGGGTCGCGTGAGACGAAACCCGTGGTTTTGCCCGGCGCATGCCTGAGGTCGTGTCCGGTGATGATGAATCCCCACTCGTCGGTCAACACAGCGGAATCTCTCAGGAAAACCGTATTGGGGGTCAGGCCTATAAACACGAACACGGCGGCAGGTGCGATCTCTTCATTCCCGCCTGTCAGATTGTTTCTGATCCTTATGGAAGTGAGCTTGCCGCCCTTTCCCCGAAACTCGGTTGCCTCTGTGTTGAAACGCACATCGATGCGCTCATTCTCACGGACCTTATCCTGGATGATCTGGCTGGCCATCAGCTCATCGCCTCTCACCAGCAGTGTGATGCGCTCCACGAACCGGAGCAGGAACAGGCTCTCCTCAGCCGCGCTGTTGCCTCCCCCGATCACCACCACGTGGCGGCCCTTATAGAACGGCCCGTCACACGTCGCACAGAAATGGACTCCGGCTCCGATGTAGTCCGACTCCCCCGGTATGTTAAGCCTGCGGTATGTGCTGCCGGTCGCGATCAGGAGCGCGTGGGCGCTGTACTCGCTTCCGTCTGCGGGATTCACACAGTGGTAGTTGTCATGGCTGTGGATGTGGGTCACATCCTGCGCCTGCACGAACTCGACGCCGAAGCGCTGCGCCTGGCGGGACATCTGCGTGGCCAGGTCGGCCCCTGCGATCCCAAGGGCAAATCCGGGAACGTTGTCCAACCACTGGGTGGCCGCCGCCTGCCCTCCCATGGCCGCCCGCTCGATAATCAGGATTTCGATCCCCTCCCTGGCGCCGTAGAGCGATGCCGTAAGCCCGGCCGGACCACCTCCGATGACGATGAGGTCATAGTGGCTGCGCTCGGCTTTGGTCTTGAGCCCTAGTTTGGCCGCCAGTTCTGCATTGCTCGGCTCCACCAGGATCGAGCCGTCCCCGAACTCGATCGTGGGGATGATCCGTTTTCCCCGGTTCTTCTTGGTGATATATCGTTCCGCCGCCTGGTCCTGTTCGATATCGACCCACGCGTAAGGGATCTGGTGTTCTCCCAGAAATTGTTTACTGCGCCGGCAGTCCGGGCACCAATGGGCCCCGTAAACCGTGATTTTCTGTGGCTTGTCCATGGCGTCTGCAACTTATCATGAAACTGACACTGTGACAAACCTCTTCCCTTTTGGGGGTCAGGCTTTGATAATGTTGATAATCTCCTGTACTGCCTTCCCCCGGTTTTACTCAACGAGCTTTTATCCAGTTCGTGCATAATTATCAAAGTTATCAAAGCCTGACCCCCACAGCGGTAATGGCACATAAATTGCATTAATTTGGGCGGGGCTATAAGGGGGAGGTAATGAAAGCAGACCTTGATGAGCCCCACGAACGCTTCAGCCGGTTAGACCGAATCCCACCCCACCTGGACTATGCCATGGTCCTCGATGCCTTTCTGGAACACTATGCCAAAGGAGGCCTGAACCTCAAAGATTTGCTGAACAGGGTAGAGAGACACCTGCTGCCCACGGCGCGTGACCCTTGGGTCGTGCTGTCGATGGCGCCTTCGGTCATCA
>CBFDBC010000317.1:0-2731 GCA_965602945.1 uncultured bacterium
CAAGATGGGGGGCGCGATCACGCTTGCGATGAGGAGGGTGAGGATCGCCACACCGAAGATGTCCTGACCGATAGCCCCGGCCGAAAGGCCGATGCCGGCCACGATCAGGGTCACCTCGCCTCGCGGCAGCATCCCGGCCCCGATGCGGAAGGCGCCCCTGAGGTTGAAACCCATGAGGAGCGCCGGAACGCCACAGCCGACGACCTTTCCGACCACGGCGAAAGCGGTGAACAGCAGCCCGAAGAGCAACACCTTGCTGAGGGCGGGGAAATCTACCATCATGCCCATCACACAGAAGAAGACCGGCACCAGGAACTGGTACACGCCGTGCAGCCGTTCGCGCAGCTCGTGCGCGAGGTCGGTCTGTGAAAGAGACAGCCCCATCACATAGGCGCCGATGATCATGGCCAGCCCGGCCATTTCCGCCAATCCGGCCAGGAAGAGGGCCAGGCCCAACGCCACACCGGCGATGGCGTCGTTGGAACGAAACCACTTCAGTCCCTTGGAGATTCGCCGGGCGAATATGATCCCCAGTACTGTACACACGATCCAGAATCCGAAGGCCTTCAGGGCGATCAGACCGATGCGGCCCCAGTCGACCGCACCGCCCGAGGCTCCCAGCTTGGAGATGCCGACCACGACGGCCAGGAGCACGATACCCAGTACATCGTCCAGGACCGCACCTGCCAGAATGGTCACCCCTTCGGGGGAGGACATCTTGCGCTTCTCGCTCAGGATGCGGGCCGTGATCCCCACGGACGTAGCCGTGGAGAGTGTGCCCAGGAAGAGGGCCGTGGGAGACAGGAACGAATCCACTCCCGGGAGAAACGCCACGGCGGCCAGGTTCCCCAGAAAGAAAGACAGGACAACGCCCCCGATCCCCACCACCGTGCCCATCATCGAATAGCGGAGAAAGGTGGGGAGATCCGTCTCCAGGCCGGCGGAGAACAACAGGACGATGGAGGCGATCACGGCCAGCCCGTAGAGTTCGGGTGAGACTGGCAGCACGGCCTCGGTTTTCGGGAACAGAGAGTGGCCCAGGACCGGAAGGTGTATCCCGCCCAGAGCAAAGGGACCGATGACCATGCCGGCCACCAGTTCACCCAGCACCCTCGGCTGTTTCAGATAGCGGCTGAAAACCAGGCCGAAAAGCCGGGCGGCCACCACGATAAATGCCAGCTGCAGCACCAGCACCGTCATGAGGTGACCCATATCTGGCCCCGCTTCCGGACCGGAAGCCTGGAGCACTGCGGGGGACGCCAACAGGGCCAGGACCGCGAGTGTGGACCTCCTCATCGCTCCCTTCCCTAATCGAACACCCGGATGACGTCGTCCGCCGAGCGCGCCCCCCTGAGCCGCCGGCGGGACTCTTCGTCTCTGAGGACCTTGCTCACCTCCGCCAAAAACTGGATATGGGGCCCCGACCGGCTGGCCGGTGAAATGGTCATAATAAAAATGTCCGACGGTTTCCTGTCGGCAGAGTCAAAATCGATGCCGGGACTCTTAAGGCCCACCGCCACCACCAGCCGGTCGACAGAGTCTGTCTTCCCGTGCGGGATGGCCACGCCGTTGTTCATGCCCGTGGACATCTTCTCTTCCCGACCCAGGACGGCCTCGAGAGCTCCTTCCCGGTCCTTGATGAGACCTCCCCGGATCAGGCGGTCGATCATTTCTTCTATGACAGAGACCTTGTCTTCCGTCTGGAGGTCCAGGAAAATATTGTTGGAGCTCAGCAGCTTTTTGAGCTTTCTCCTCATGCGGGATTCAATCTTTGAGCCGCACGTAGATATCCGTGGAGCCCGGTGTCTCCTGGAATCGCATGTCGAAGAGCTTTGACTGGGACTTCAGCAGCTGCGAGAGCTGTTTGTGACCGTAGGTTCGGGGGTCGAAGCTCGGGTCCAGCTGCCGGAGATAGAAGCCCATGGTAGCAATGTTGGCCCATCCGTCTTCCTGGATCGCCATGTCAAAGGCTCCCTTGAGGAGGGGCAGCGGGTCGAACTTCTTCTTATCTTCTTTGTCTTTGGAGACCGTCTGCTTCGTGGTCCTCTTCCCCTTGGGTGCCGGGGTTCTGTCCCTGACGTCCAGGTTCTCGGTGAAGATGAAAACATTGCATGCATTGACAAAGGCCTTGGGTGTGATCCGTTTCCCGATCCCCATGACGAAAATCCCACTCTCCCGGATGCGCGTGGCGAGGCGTGTGTAGTCGCTGTCGCTGGAGACGACGCAAAATCCATCCACCGTCTCGGAGTGCAGGATGTCCATCGCGTCGATGATCATGGCGCTGTCCGTGGCGTTCTTGCCCACGGTGAAACGGAACTGTTGTATGGGCTGGATAGCCGCCGAATTGAGGGTGTCTTTCCAGCCCTGCATGTTTGAGGTGGTCCAGTCCCCGTAGATCCGGCGGATCGTCAGCGCTCCGTATTTGCCCGCTTCGGCCAGGATCTCCCTGATCAAACTGGGCTGGGCGTTGTCTCCGTCGATGAGGAGCGCAATTTTGTGAGCTTTGCTGTCATATGTTTCTACCATTGTGGTTCCTGTGATGCATAATGACTTATTTTCACCGTATTGTACTGCGCCGGCTGCGTTTTTACAACGCTTTCCTGTTTGGCGCAAACATTTCCATGCCCGTGTCTATCTGTCTATTTTCCTATCGTGCGCGTAAGGAAACAGTCGGGCAAGCTGGAGAGGAAGCCGTCCGGAGGCGAGCGGGCATGGTTCCTCGAAGAGGAGA
>CBFDBC010000318.1:0-2730 GCA_965602945.1 uncultured bacterium
AGGCGAGTGGCAGGCCGAAGACGGCTCGTCCGGCACCTGGAGCCCCGAAAAAAAGGTGTCAGAATTCCAGGCCCAGGCTTAAACGTATATAGTCGGCGGTTTGGGTCGATCCTCCGGCCGGATCCATGAGGTGGTGAAAGGTGCCGCCCAGGTTGAGCGCCGGCCGGATGCTGGAGGAAGAAAGGCCGAATTTGACGCCCAGCCCGACGACCAGGTGATAATAAAGAGAGGAAAACCCGCCGTACTCCCCCCAGGCGCCTGAACTGATGCCTCCCCCTCCCAATCCATAGACTCGGAGGCGGGGGGCCGGCAGGAAGTGGAGGGCCCCCTGCAGGGAGAGTGAGAAAATCCCGAATCGGTCCTCACCCTGCTCTTCCGGCCAATCCCAATACTGAAAAGTCCACTCGTTGATTCCGGCCTGATAGTTGGCATCCAGCTGGATTCCGAATACATCCGAGATCTCATGTCGTGTGTAGCCCCCCAGGTGTCCCCCCAGGGTGGTCTTATCGGAGAGGGAGGAACGGTAATGCCAATCGAACTCCCAGCCCAGGCCGCCGCTCCATCCCGCATAGATCCCGAACGCCCACGGACTGTTCCCGGATGCGGGCTCGGCTGACAAATATGGGAAGACAATCTGGAGCAACAATAGGAAGAGTAACAGACGCTTCAATGTTCGCATTGTACCATCTCACCTGAGAAGAATAGGGCTATTAAGGCCTTATGGTATCCGGCCGGGCCAAACACGTCAAGCTCGACAGCCGCCGCCTCGACTGCACAATTTTCCGGCGGCGGCAACAAACGAATACGCGAAATCGGAAAACCGATCGCCTCTTCTCCACGTATATATTGGCGAGGAGAGTTGTGCCATGATCGCAAACTTTTTGAAGGTCGCTCTGAGGAATCTCTGGAAACGAAAGCTTTTTTCCGTCATCAACATCGCCGGGCTCTCGGTGGGGATCGCCTGCTTCTTCCTGATCACGGTCCACGTCACGGACGAGTTCTCGTACGACAACTTCCACGAAGACGCAGGCAACCTCTATCGTGTGGCCCTGGAGCGCATCTATCCGGACAATGTGGTCTTCTACGCCATCATCCCCCACTCCATCCCGGAGGCTATGCTCAACGACTTCCCCGAGATCGAACAGATGACCAGATTCCTCAGGATGCCCAACGAAGTAATCTTCCGCTACGGGGACCAGACCTTCGAAGAGGATAAGATCTTGTTCGTGGACAATAACTTCTTCGAATTCTTCAACCTGGGCCTGATCGAAGGCGATCCCGAGCAGGTCTTTTCCAGCCAGAACGGCATGGTCCTGACCGAGGAGACGGCCCTCCGGTATTTCGGGGACGAAGACGCGTTGG
Source organism: uncultured bacterium (assembly GCA_965602945.1). Classification (GTDB taxonomy): domain Bacteria; phylum Acidobacteriota; class Aminicenantia; order Aminicenantales; family Aminicenantaceae; genus JAUXEH01. Next base: position 1,363 of record CBFDBC010000318.1, read on the forward strand.
GAAAGCGCATCTCGACCCCGCAAGGCGAGTTCCTGGTCTCGGGCGTCTGCGAGAATGTCCCCAAGAACTCGCACATGGAATTCGACTTCATCGGGACGCTCGACCTGCTGGGATTCACCCAGCAGCCCAACTATGCCTCGTTCTCAGTGTATTCCTATATCCGGTTGAAGGACGGCACCTCATCGGCGGCCATCGAGGCCAAGATGCCGGACCTGGTGGAGCGTTATGCCGCCGGCCAGATCCAGGCCCGCTCCGGGATATCCTACCAGGAATACGTTGCGGCCGGAAACGGGTATGATTATTTTCTGCAGCCCATCGGGAGCATCCACCTGACCTCGCACCTTACCAACGAGATAAAGCCCAACGGCAACATCATGTACGTCTACATCCTGATCGCCATCGCGCTCTTCCTGATCGTGATCGCCTGCATCAATTTCATGAACCTTGCCACGGCCCGCGCCGTCCAACGCGCACGCGAGGTGGGCATCCGCAAGATCGTGGGCTCCCTGCGTGGATCCCTCATCCGTCAGTTCCTGATGGAATCCCTGATGGTAAGCCTCATCAGCATGGTATTTGCAGCGATTATTATCCAGCTGATCCTGCCGGTCTTCAACCAACTGGCCGGCAAGCAGCTCGAGATCGACTTCCTGGGGAATCCGGCCTTCCTGCTGGGCCTCCTGGCACTGGGGATCGGCGTGGGCCTCCTGGCAGGAAGCTACCCGGCCTTCATGCTGTCCGCTTACAGGCCGGCAACCGTACTCAAGGGCCGCTTTTCCACCTCACGCAAAGGCGTGCGTCTGCGCAACATCCTGGTCATCTTCCAGTTCGCGATCTCTATCATCCTCATCTCCATGACCCTCATGGTCCAACGCCAGATGAGCTTCATGCAGACCAAGGACATGGGATTCGAGGAGAAGAACCTGATGGTGGTGGAGAGGGCCTACTCCCTGGGTATGCAGTCCGAGGCCTTCAAGCAGGAGGCGCTCAGTATCCCTGGAGTCCTGGACATCGCCGGCTCCAACACGGTGATCCAGGGGGGATTCTACTACGGCGTCATGTTCCAGGCGCAGGACGATTCCGAGATCAAGACCACACGCGCCATCACCATAGATGACGACTTCATCAAGACCATGGGCATCGAGATTGTAGAGGGCCGGGGATTCCAGAAAGAGTTCGACGACACCTGGAACGTCCTCATCAACGAGGCCACTATCCGGGAATTCGGCTGGGGGGATCCAGTGGGGATGAAGGTCAAGCGCATCGGTGACCCGGGGGAACCCGTCGGAGATTACACCGTGGTCGGGGTCTACAGGGACTTCCACTACAACTCCCTGCATGAGGACATCGATTCCTTTGCGCTGTTCTCAT
>CBFDBC010000319.1:0-2616 GCA_965602945.1 uncultured bacterium
CTATCAGGAGGCGGTCTACACCATAGACTACCGCTCCTTCGACGTCATGACGAATTTCATGCTCAACTACGGGGCCGTGAATCCCAACCGGTTCCTGACCCTCCTGTCCTACAACCGCATGGAAGGGGATTATGACATCCGGCGCCTGCAGTTCCGGGCCAACCAGACGCACTATTTTTGGTCCGACCTGTTCCTGACTCCCGGATACTCGTTCATACAGGACAACTCCTTCGGCCGTTCCATCCGCAAGCACCTGGTCCAGGGAACCATCAACCACAAGCTGTACCAGAGCCTGACCTCTTCTTTCCAGGTCGGAGGAAGATTCGAAAAATCCCTCTTTCAAGATATCAACGGCTGGCACAACCGGATCCAGTTCGACTACCGGAAGAAGATCCCCTCGGGCAGCCTCCTGCTGGGCTTTGCCCGCCGGGGGGAATCGACCGATTTCGTTTCCCAGGGGGGAGTGGGCCAGGCCAGCCGGCCCCATGATTTTTCCCAGAGCGACACCATCCTCCTCACCCGGCCCGGCATAGACCTGACGTCCATCCGGCTCATGGACGCGGAGATCCCCTACGTCTATCTGGAGGGGATCGACTATCTGCTGGAAGCCGTTCGGGGGCAGGTCGCCATCATAAGGCTCCCCGGCGGGATGATATCCACCCGGACCAAGGTGTTGGTGGCCTACGATTACATGTCCTATCCCGATTATCACCTGCAGGGCCGGTTCTACCAGTTCCTCTTTCGCCTCAGTTTCCTCCGGTATTTTCAGGCCTTCTACATCCGGGGATCCAACCTTCAGGACATCACGTCCGAGTTCCTGATCCCCCCCTATGAGAACTATGACAGAGACACGTATGGGGCGAAACTGACGTCTCAGCTCGTATCCGCAGAGTTTTCACAGGAAAAATACCGCTCTTCACTCACGGATTACGATTCCCGGAACATCCGCATCACGGGCCAGGCCCGCCTCCTCTCCGTCCTGAAGCTCATGGCCAGCTTCAGCCTGCAGAAGCTGGACTATATCCCGGCCGTCTTTTCCAGTTTCTACCGGGCCGTAAGCGTCGAGAGTACATACAATCCCAGGGCAAATATCACGGCGCGTGCCATTTTCCGGAACATCCGGTACTCCACCAACACCTATTTCCTGGACCGGACGAGCCTGCTCTTCAAATTTCAGTGGGCCTTCCGGAGCGTGATATTTAATTTTTTTTACGAGCACATCTTAATCGGATACGAAAACAGTGATAAGCTTAGGGACTACTTCAGCTTTGTCATCAGGAGGACCTTTTGAAAGAGCGGTTCCTGGCGGTGGCCTGTATGCTGGCCATAACGGGCCTGCCGGCGGAGGCACAAACGGTCCGGTTCGTCCGGAGCATCGACCTCAATCCCGAGCCGGAGAAGAGCCTGGCCTCGGTCATCCTCGGGTCCAGGCCGAAGCAGGCCGTCAATCCCGGATCCATCGCATGTATCGGAGACGACCGCTACTGCGTCACCGATGCGATCAACGGGGCTGTTCTGATCCTGGACTCACAGGGGGACATGAAGAAGCGGATCACCCGGGCAGGCAAATCGGATCTGGTTTCGCCGGTCAGCGCCTGTGCGGATGAAGCGGGCCGCCTCTATGTCTCGGATTCGGGCCTGGCCGTCGTGTTTCGGTATTCCTCCGATTATGCCTTCGAGAGAGTCTTCCTGTCCCCGCCCCGGAGCCGGATCACGGGGATCGCCCTTTCCGGGGGAACGTTCTTCTGTGTCGACACGCAGAACCACCGGATCCTGTGCTTCGATGAACAGGGTGAGATGCTGCGGTCCTTCGGGAAAAGGGGTGCCGCCGGCGGACAGTTCAATTTCCCCACGCACATCGCGGCGGATGCCGATTACATCTATGTGACGGACGCCATGAATTTCCGCGTCCAGATCTTCGATCTGGAGGGAAATTTCATCCGGCAGATGGGATCGCAGGGCCGGGGGGGAGGCAACTTCTCCAAAGCCAAGGGCGTGGCGGTGGACAGGGAGCGCCGCATCTTTGTGGCGGATGCCATGTTCGACAACGTGCAGATCTTTGATTTCGAGGGCAACTTCCTCTACTACTTCGGCGGCCCGGGGCACATGGAGAATGAATTCTGGATGCCCTCCGGCATCTGTATCCACAGTGATGATACAATCTGGGTGGCCGACACCTACAACGGCCGGATTCAGATCTTTCAGGTGGTGGAGGATCCGTTGTGAGAAAGATCATCCGGATATTCCCGGCCCTGTTCGCCCTGGCGCTGGCCATCATACTGCCTCAGGGCATCAGGGACTCCAAACACAACCTGTCTTCCGGAGGGCTGGGGGATATAAAGACGGATGAGACCAGTATGATCTGCATCTTCTGCCACACCAGCCACCATTCGGCTTCGACCGCACCCTTGTGGAATCGGGAGGAGTCCAACGTGATCTATTCCCTCTACGACAGCTCCACGCTGTATTCCAATCCCGACCAGCCCGACGGCGCATCCAAGCTCTGCCTTTCCTGCCACGACGGCACCATCGCCCTGGGAAGGGTGCTGTATCCTTCCGGGGAATATACCATGCAGAACACCATCGGCGACCGGATCCCTCCGGGAGAGCAGTCCA
>CBFDBC010000320.1:0-2615 GCA_965602945.1 uncultured bacterium
GTACACGATGCTCCAGTCGCTGGGATCGGGCTCCGTGTAGAAGCCGTCTCCCCCTCCGATCCTGAACCAGTGGTCGGTGAGGATCCCCGCGCTGTCCCGGCTGTGGGAGGGCCCTCCCCAGGAGCCGTTGTCCTGGAGGCCGCCATAAACGTAGTAGGGATCGCGCATGTCCACCCCCACGGCATAGAACTGGCTCAGGGGAAGGTTGTCGAAGAACAGGTAGTTCTTGCCGTGATCGTGTGTCAGGGCCGCTCCCCCGTCGTTCCCGATGTAGTAACGGTCCTTGTAGTGGGGATCGGACCAGATCGCGTGGTAGTCCCCATGGATCCCCGTGTTCTGCCGCCGCAGCGTTTTGCCGCCGTCGGTGGAGATGTGATAGGGGCCCGCGACCACGTACACGATCTGGTCATCGATGGGGTTGAGGTAGATGTGGCTGTAGTAGAAGGGCCGGTTGTTGTAGCGGTTCATGTACTGCCAGCTCTCGCCGCCGTCTTCGCTGCGGTAGATCCCGGTCCCCAGCTTGGCCATGTCCTTGTACTCGGGATTATCTTTCCCGTCGGGCAGCTTCTCCTTGGGTTGGTAGCCGTGCTCCACGAACGCCATGAGCACATCGGGCTTGCTGCGGCAGATGGCCAGGCCGATCTTGCCGGTGTCGCCCTCAGGGAGCCCCTCGGTCAGCTTGACCCAGGAAGCGCCCCCATCGGTGGTCTTGAAGATCCCGCCGTTGGGCCCCCCGCTGTCGAACCGGTAGGGCCGGCGCAGCCTCTGCCAGAAACCCACGTAGAGGGTGGTGGGATCCGTGGGGTGCATGATGAGCTCGATGGCCCCGGTCTTACCGTCATCGGGCAGCCCGTTGGTCAGCTTCTGCCAGGTCTTGCCCCCGTCCCTGGTGAGAAAGAGCCCGCGTCTGCCCGTGTATCCCCAGAGGTGGCCCGCCGCTGCCACGTAAACCGTGGCCGCATCGTCGGGATGGGGGATGATCTTGGATATGGAGTGGGTGTCCCTGAGACCCATGTGTTCGAAGCTCTTTCCGCCGTCCATGGATTTGTAGATGCCGTCGCCCCAGGCGATGCTGTTGCGCGGGTTCTTCTCGCCGGTCCCCACCCAGATGATGTCCGGGTTATCCTGAAAGATGGCGATGTCTCCGATGGAGGCCGCGCTGTACTTGTCGAATATTGGCTTCCAGGTGATCCCTGCGTTCAGGGATTTCCAGACACCCCCGGAAGCGGACCCTATGAGGACGTGGGTGAAGTCGTCGTCCAGGGCCTCGATGTCGGAGATCCGGCCCGACATGTTGGCAGGCCCGATGTTACGCCAGCGAAAGCCCTGAGCGATCCCCGAGTCATCCATCTGCGCGAAGGCCGTACCTGCCAGGAGCAGCAAGGACAACGCCAGAATCACACTGAAACCAAAAACCGGATTTTTCTGCCTTGAATCCATCTCTCCTCCTTTGTGTAAGAGTGTTGCTGCCATCCTATACTCTGCGGCCGCCGAACTCAAGTATCTGATCCGATGATCTCTTTATTTTTCTTGCTGCTTCACAGCCGGATATTCGACCGTCAGGCCGGTATCTTTGTCGATCGGCATCCGGGCCTCCACTTCCCTCAGATATCCAGCGAGGATCCCGACCATCTCACGCAGCTTTTCCGGACGGGCGGCGGATAGATCCCGCTCTTCACCGATGTCCTCCCTCAGGTTGTACAGCTCGAGCTTCCCGTCCGTATGAAAATGGATCAGCTTCCAGTCGCCTTTCCGGACCGAACTGTACGGGAACTGGTCGTAGGTGTGCGGGAAGTGCCAGAATATCGCCCTGTCTGCCGGATAACCTTTGGTGTTCCTCAACAAGGGCACAAAGCTCACCCCATCGATCTGTGACCCGGACGTGTGTGCCCCCCCCTTTATTCCGGCCATCTCGAGCAGCGTGGGGAAGATATCCTCGATAATGACATAGTTTTCCGTGACTGAACCCGCCCGGGTTGCACCCGGCCATTTCACGATCAGCGGAACCCGCGTTCCTCCCTCGTAGGGCAAAAGCTTGTGGCCTCTGAGCGGGAGGTTGCGTGCCGCCTGCTTGGGAGATCCATTGTCCGACATGAACACCAGGATGGTGTGATCTGTGATACCGTGGCGCTCCAGGTTCGCCATAATGTCTCCCAGGGACTTGTCCATGGCCTTGAGCATGGACGCGAAAGTGGCATCGAATTCGCTCAGTCCCCGGCCAATGAATTCCTGGAAGAAGCGCGGGTCTTCCTCGAAAGGGGCATGAACGGCATAGTGGGACATGTACAGGTAGAAGGGTTTCCCGTCCGTCACGGCCCGGTCGATGGCCCGGTTGGCCTCCTGGGTCAATGCCTCCGTAAGGCTGATCTCGCGGCCGTGATACGCCTCCAGTCCCGGAACATCCCATATCCGATCCCCGCCCCGCCAGGCCGCGCTGAAATCATGGCGGCCGCTGTAGCTCCCGGGCCCACCGGCCGCGTGGCCCGCGATGTTCTCGTCGAAACCGAGGTTGAGGGGATTCTCCCCCGGAGTGCCCTGGGCCCCGAAGTGCGCCTTTCCTGCGTGAATAGTGCGGTAATCGGCTTCCCTGAGAAGGCCGGGCAGTGTTGCGGAAA
>CBFDBC010000321.1:0-2548 GCA_965602945.1 uncultured bacterium
CCACCCCGATCTCAGGACCGGCGTGGGTCATGAGCACGCCGTCGGACTCCCGGGCGATAGAGGAACCGGCCACGTTGCATATGGCCAGGGTCACGGGACCCTGTTCCTTGATCGCACGCATGGCCGCTAAGGTATCCGCCGTCTCACCGGACTGGGATACGGCGATGACCAGCGCGTTTTTGTCCAGGATGAAGTCCCGGTACCTGTACTCCGAGGCATATTCGACATCCACGGGAATGCCTGCCAGGGCCTCGATGAAATACTTGCCGACCAGACTGGCGTTGTAGGAGGTCCCGCATGCGATGAGGATGATCCTGCGGACCTCTTTCATGCGCTCGGGGGCGATCCCGATCTCGTCCAGGTGCACCTTCCCGGTGTCCAGTGAGAGGCGCCCCTGCAGTGTGTCCCGGATGACCTGGGGCTGCTCGAAGATCTCTTTGAGCATGAAGTGTTTGAACCCGCTCTTTTCGATCATCAGGGGATTCCAGTTGATGCGGTCGACCCTTTTGTCCAGCTCTTTGCCATCGAAATCGAAGAAACGGGCACCGGAAATGTCCACGACCGCCATGTCCCCGTCATCCATGAAAACGATATTCTGAGTATGCGTAAGCAAGGGATTCAGATCCGAGGACACGAAGTTTTCGTCTTCCCCCAATCCCACAACCGCCGGCGGCCCCATCTTTACGAGCACGATCTTTCCGGGGTCGCGCGTGGAGATGGCCGCAATGGCAAAGGCGCCTTCCAGCTGTTTTATGGCCTTGCGTACGGCATCCTCCAGTGAGTCCGTGTAGTATTTCTCCAACAGATGGGCGATCACCTCCGTATCCGTCTCGGTGACGAACTCGTGTCCCTCTTCGCGGAGCTCCTGCTTTATGGCCAGGTAGTTCTCGATGATCCCGTTGTGCACCACGACGAAATCGCCGGTGCAGTCCTGATGGGGGTGGGCGTTCTCCTCGGAGGGCCGACCGTGGGTGGCCCAGCGGGTGTGGCCGATGCCGAAGCTCCCGGTCAGTTCTTCCTGCCGCAGGCTCGATTCGAGGGCCGATATCTTGCCCTCGACCCGGCGCCTGCGGATGCGGTCCCCGTCCAATATGGCGATGCCGGCGGAGTCGTAGCCCCGGTATTCCAGGCGCTTCAACCCCTCCAGCAGGACGGGCACCACGTCTTTTTTCCCGACGTAGCCGATGATGCCGCACATTATTTTTTCCTCTTTCGCTTGCGCGCCCAGTCCTTCTTTTCGGACTGCCGGACACGGGACACGGCCAGGGAATCGGGACTGACGTCTTTGGTGATGGTCGATCCAGCTCCCACATAGGCGTTTTTACCCACCTTGACCGGCGCCACCAGCTGGGTCCCGGAGCCGATGAAGGCGCCGGAATCGATCCGTGTCTTGGATTTTTTGACGCCGTCGTAGTTGCATGTGATGGTGCCGGCTCCGATGTTGACCTCAGGGCCCACGTCTGTGTCGCCGACATAGGACAGGTGCATGGCCTTGGAACCCGCGCCGAAGTCGGTCTTTTTTATCTCCACAAAATTGCCCACACAGGAGCCCGTCCTGAGGACAGTACCGGGGCGCAGCCGGGCAAACGGACCGACCCGGCAGTCGTCCGCCACCCTGACCTCTTCCAGGACGGATGCGGTCAGGACGTTCACGCCGTTTCCGATCCGCGAATCCATGATGTGTGTGCCGGGATAGACGACACACCGTTCCCCGATCCTGGTCTTCCCTTCCAGGACGACCGTGGGATAGATCACGGTGTCTCTTCCGATGGTGACATCGAAATCCACCCAGGTAGAAGCGGGATCATAGAACGTTACGCCCTTCTCCGTGAGTGAGGTGATCTTGCGCTCGCGCAGGGTCTCGACGGCCCGGGCCAGCTCGGCACGGTCATTGACTCCGACGATCTCGGCATCGCTTTCCGTCCGGCAGGGCGTCACCCTGCGTCCGGATTCGGAAAGGATCTCAATCGTGTCCGTGAGGTAGTACTCCCCTTTCTTGTTTTGGTTGGTGATCCTGGGGAGGGCCCACAGGAGATCCCTGATCTTGAACATATAGATCCCGACGTTGGCCTCCCGGAGACTCCTCTGAGCGGGTGTGGCGTCCTTTTCCTCCACGATGCGGGTGCGGCCATCTTCCATATAGATGACCCGGCCGAACCCGAAGGGATTCTCCATCACCGACGTCATGAAGGTCAGGGCGTTGCCCTGACGGCTGTGTTGGCGGATCAGGGGGCGAAGTGTCTCCCTCCGGATAAGGGGGAGATCGCCGTTCATGATCAGAAGATCCGCATCCTCGTGCCTGGCGAGCAGCGTACGGGCCGCCATCACGGCATGTGCGGTCCCCAGTTGGGTCTTCTGCTCCACAAAATCGAGGTCACGGGATTTCAGTTTTTCCTGGACGAGGTCCTTCTGAAAACCGACCACCAGATGGATCTTGTCGGGCCGCAGACGGGATACAGAGTCCAGAACGATTTCGATCATGGCCCTGCCCAACAAGGGATGCAGGACCTTGATTGTATCCGATTTAAATCTGGTTCCCTTCCCCGCA
>CBFDBC010000322.1:0-2535 GCA_965602945.1 uncultured bacterium
AAGGCCTGGAAGAGGAAGAGGAGACGGCCCGGACACGGTGGTTGGAAGAAAGCCATGAACGCTGACACGGTAATCTGGATTGGATTCGGCCTGAGCTTTGCGGCAGCATTCTTGTACTCCCTGTTCAAGGTCGCACTCGACGCCTCATCCAGGATCTCGCTGAGCCGCATCCTGGAAGACCGGGATAAGGATTTTCGCGGCCGGATCCTGGATATTTTTGACGAGCTCAAGACCTCGGCCGCGCTGGTGCGCAGCTTCTTCCTGATCGGCTTCATCGTGCTGCTCTATCAGCTTTTTCCCCGCATGCAGCAGTGGCCCCTCTGGCTTTTCCTCAGCCTTATCGGCATCTACCTGGTCTTCTTCGAGATGATCCCGCGCTGGCTCAACTCCGGCTACAACCGGCAGATCCTGGTCTTTTTCCTCTCCTCCTTCAAACTGCCCTACTACGCCACGAAGCCGCTTCTGTGGGCGGTGCGTGAACGCGGAGCAGAGAAGGAGCCCGAAGAGCAGAGGGAGGCTTCCGAGGAGGAGATCGACGCCCTGATCGAGGAGGCGGAAGAGGAAGGCATCATCGAAAAGGAGGAAGGCGACCTTCTGAAAAGCGTGGTCGAATTCGGAGACACCATCGTGCGCGAGATCATGACGCCACGCGTGTCCATAATCTGCATCCCCCGGGCCGCCTCCATCGAGGCGCTGCGGGAACTCGTCATCAAAGAAAAACACTCGCGCATCCCGGTCTACAAGGACAGGATCGACAACATCGAGGGCATCATCATCGCCAAAGACCTGCTGGAATACTCGGCGGACCGCTTCAAGGACCAGTCATTGGAACCCCTGCTCAGGCCCGTGTACTTCATCCCCGAGTCCATGAAAGTGGCCGAGCTCCTCAAGGAGTTCCAGAAGCGTAAGCAGAAGCTGGCCATCGTAGTGGACGAACACGGCGGGGTCTCGGGGCTCGTGACCATGGAAGATCTCATGGAGGAGATCGTGGGCGAGATCCAGGATGAGTATGACAAGGACGAGGTCCAGATCATCCCCGAGGAAGCGGACACCTACATCGTACTGGGGGATGTGGAGGTCGAAGAGTTGGAAGACCTCTTCGACCTGGAACTCGAGGATGATGATTACATCACGGTCGGGGGTCTGATCACCCACACCCTGGGACGCCTCCCTGAGGCAGGCGAAAAGGTCGTGATCAAGGGGCTGGCGCTCGAGATCCTGGAAGTGGAGCAGAAGCGGATCACAAAGCTCCGCATCAGGAAGGCGGACCCGCAGCAATCTTAGCTGACACTGCGAGCGAAATGGTCATTGCGAGGAGCGCGGCGACGAAGCAATCTTATGGAATACTATGAATAAAGTAGACGAATCTGATACACCCAAAACCAAGGTGGGATACGTAGCCCTGATCGGCCGTCCCAACTCAGGCAAGTCGACGCTCCTCAACCGGATGATCGGAGAGAAGGTGGCCATCACCTCCGACAAGCCTCAAACCACCCGAAGCAGCATCCTGGGCATCAAGACCACCGACGAGGGCCAGATCATCTTCATCGACAATCCGGGCATTCACAAACCTCTGCACAAACTGAACCGCCGCATGATGAACTTTGTGTACGGCTCTCTGGAGACTGCCGACCTGCTGTGCCTGCTGATCGACGGATCCATCAAGTTCGGGCATGGGGACGAGTTCGTGATCGACACCCTTAAGAAGATCTCGCGTCCCGTGTTCCTGCTCATCAACAAGGTCGACATCACACGTAAAGATAGCATCCTCCTGATCATCGACCGGTACAAGGACCTGCTTCCCTTCGTCGAGATCATTCCGATCTCGGCTTTAACAGGCGTCAACCTGGACGTGCTGGAGGAGATCATACTCAAACACCTGCCCGAGGCGGAAAAACTTTATTCCGACGACGACATCACTGTCCAATCCGTTCGCTTCCTGATCTCGGAGATCATCCGGGAAAAGGTGCTGAGCAAAGTGTGGCAGGAACTGCCCTTCACCACCGCGGTGTTGGTGGACAGGATCGAGGACCGGGAAACACCTGATGCCAAACAGATCAAGCAGCCCCGCAAGTACGTCAAGGCCACCATCTTCGTGGAGAGAGACACCCACCGCATCATCATCCTGGGAAAGCATGGTACCGTGATAAAGTCTATCGGTGTGGAATCCCGCAAGGAGATCCAGGAAGTCCTCGACGCCAAAGTGTATCTCGACCTACACATCAAGGTACGGGAGCGCTGGCGCGACTCGGCCGACGTGCTCGACCTCATCGAGCAGCAGTAATACAAAAAAGGGGACAGGCCCCTTTTCTCCTCCCAGTCATTGCGGGGAACGCAGTGACGAAGCAATCCCCTCCCAGTCATTGCGAAGCCCCAAAGTGGCTGACGCAATCTCGATCCTATTGACAATATCAACGAAAATTGCGAAAATCTGGGCACTTCGTGTGGTGAGTGTAGCTCAATAGGTTAGAGCACTGGATTGTGGATCCAGAGGTTGGGGGTTCGAGACCCCTCACTCACCCCACCTTATTTTCC
>CBFDBC010000323.1:0-2532 GCA_965602945.1 uncultured bacterium
TGGACGAGGGGCTTGAGCTCTTTTTCGACGTACTGATGCACCCGGAGTTCCGGAAGGCCCCACTTGACCTGGCCAAGGCATCGGCCATCGCTGGGCTCCGTCAGGCCAATGACCAGCCCAACGGTGTGCTCAACCGCGAGTTCGAGCGCCTGCTCTACGGGGAGCACCCGCTCTCGCGTCAGGCCATCCAGAAGAACTATGAGGGCATCACGAGCACCGACCTGAAGGCCGCCCACGCGCAGTATTTCTTCCCCAAGAACGTCATCCTGGCGGCTTCGGGCGACTTTGCCAGGTCCGAGCTCAAGGCCAAGATCGACAAGTTCGCGGCCGCATGGAAGAACAAGAACGTTGAGATGCCCTTCTACTCCAAGAAATTCCCCGAGCCCGAACCCGGTGTCTATTTCGTCCAGAAGAGCATCAACCAGGGCTACATCAGCATCGGGCATCTGGGCATCGAGGACACAAATCCCGATTATTATGCGGTCCAGGTCATGAACTTCATCCTGGGCGGGGGGAGCTTCACATCGCGTATCACGATGAAGGTCCGCTCCGACGAGGGCCTGTCCTACAGCCAGGGCAGCCGCTACCGCTACCGCTGGGGATTTCCGGGGACGTTTTCCGGGTTTGTCACGACCAAGTCATCCACTGTGGGGTATGCCATATCGCTGATCCTGGCCGAGTTCAACCGCATCCGAACCGAGCCTGTGTCGGACCACGAGATGGATACGGCTATCAACTACTACCTGGAGAGTTTTTCCAACACGTTCGAATCCGGGCAGCGCACCATGTCCACGTTCGCGAACCTGGAGATGACGGGCAAGCCCATGGACTACTACCAGACCTTCCGGGACAGGATCAAGGCCGTCGACAAGGCCAAGGTTCAGGAGGTTGCCAGGAAGTATGTCCGGCCTGACCAGGCTGTCATCATGATCGTGGGGGATTTCGAGCCTTGCAACACGGGTGGAAACCAGTGGCCCGGGCCCCTGGACAAACTGGGCAAGATGCACACCATAAACCTCAGGGATCCGCTGACCGGAGAAGTTATCAGGTAGACGGTTCGATCGCGCTCTCGATCGACTCGAGCGAGGCGCTCAATCTGAGGCAGGCGCGGTTTCGCCGCGTCTGAGGGTCTAATTTGGGGACAGGCCCCAAATCCTGGCAAAAAATTAATTGGGGCCTGTCCCCAATTTTGCCTCCGGTGTACGACAAAACCTATGCAGGAGCCGAAACCGAAAGGATTACACATGTTCGCTCGAACCCGACGACCGACACGTATCCGAATTTTCACCTGTATTACGGCGGTGCTGTCGATCGTCCTGATCGGCCTGTGTCTCCCCTCCGCCGCTTCCGCCGGCGAGATCCCTGAGGAACTACGGGGCGTCTACTTCCCTTCATCGTGCCTCTCCGGCCGGAGCTTCGAGGCGATCGTCCACTACATGCAGGCGGCCGGTCTCGACCTGGCGGTTCTGCACGCCAAGGACCCGCTGGGACGGCTGTTCTGGAAGTCCGAAAATCCGATCGCTCGAGACATGGGGGCCTTGTCAGGCAGAGCGTCGATAGAAACCGCGGTCAATGCGCTCAGACAAAAGGGCATCTGGACGGCCGCCAAAGTGGATGTCTTCCAGGACAGCCTGCTGGTCAAGCACTTTCCCGAGATGGGGGTCATGGATTCTGAAACGGGTGGGCTTTGGGCCGACCACAAGGGCCTGCACTGGGCCAATCCCTTCGACCGCAGGGTCTGGGAGTACACCGTGGATCTCTGCCTGGAGCTCATAAACTGTGGTGTGGACGAGATCCAATTCGACTACGTACGCTTTCCGAGCGACGGCAACATGTCCACCCTGGAGTATCCCGTCGTCCTCGAGGACACATCCCCGGCCGAGTGCATCGGCGAATTTCTCGCCTATGCCCGTTCCCGGCTCAAACCGGGAGGCGCCGTCATTTCGGTCGATCTTTTCGGCATGACGGCCTGGAAAACCGGCGACTTCGGCGTGGGCCAGGTTCTGGAACGGATCGCCCCGCACGTGGACGTGATCTGTCCCATGCTCTACCCCTCTCATTTCCCGAATAACTTCCTTGATCTCGAAGATCCGGGCCGGTATCCCTACAGGGTCATGATGTCGAGCCTGGAGGCCATGAAGAATAGGACGGGCAAGGACATCCGCCCCTGGCTGCAGGGTTTTTGGTACACGCCCGATGAGATCGATGCTCAGCTCCGGGCCGTCGAGGAATCCGGCATCCAGGCCTGGACGGCGTGGCATCCGAGCGGCAAGTATGCCGCGACATTCCGGGCCCTCGAGATGCGCATGGGCACCAGTTTCCCGGAACCGGTGATCTACCCGCCGCTTGCGGACCTGAGAGGCCGGGACGACCTGATCTTGCCGGGCCGTTCGGAGATCATCAATCTCACGTGTTACCGGGAAGGGTATACCATCCTGTCCCTCGATGAATCCCTCGAAGAAAAATACGAATATGCCACCCTCATGGGGGTGGTTTCCACGCTGGATGAGGGCATCGTGGACAGGATACTGG
>CBFDBC010000324.1:0-2528 GCA_965602945.1 uncultured bacterium
GTACCGCTCTGGCCCACATATTTTCCAGCACTGCAAGGGCTTCATCCGGGCGCTCCGACCTCAAGTAGAGGCCGGCCAGCAAATCCTCCATCACGGGCCTTGTCTGCAGGATCTCCGCGGCCTCGCGGAACCGGCCCTGGGCCAAAAACAGGGTCGCCATACTGACCCTGTAAGTGCCGGAGCCTTCCGGATATGTTCCATATTCCTGTTCTGCCTCGTCGAACTCTCCTTTCAGCACATGGATATCGCCCTTGAACATGGGGAACTGCTGCATGGTTTGGGCATCCAACGCAGCGGCCTTTTCCAGCTCCTCCAGGGCATAGTCGTACTTGCCCTCGAATAAATAGAGAGTTGCGTGTTTTTCGGGAAAGCGAGACTGGTCAGGAAACTCAGCGGCTCGCTCAGAGATTGCTTCATGCGCCTCCTGGTACTTTCCTTGCGTCGCATACGCCTCCGCCAGGTTCCAGTGGGAGATCCACCCCTCGTAGCCTCTCTGGATGTTTTGTAGGTAAAGTTCAGCTGCCTTATCCCATTCCTCGATCGAATAATAGGTCAATCCCAGGTTGGATAGCGTCGTGGTGTCTGCGGGATACAGGGACAGCACCTGGTTGAAGGCCTCGATGGCTTTGTCGTATGTCTTCTCGGACAGCCGGTAGTACTCAGCGGCGATGAGATAGCGCTCCCGGTCCGAAGCCTTGTAGCTCAGTTCGAATGCCTTTTCGATGGCGTTCCTTTTGGCCGGCTGCATTCCCATGTTTCCGAATGAGCTGGATACGGAGCGGTACGCCATGGCGAATTCGGAATCGATAGCCACGGCTTTCTGCATCTCTCCGATGCTGCGGAAGTATTCCCCTCTCAGGTGCAGGCGCCGTCCTTCGATGTAGTGCTTAAGGGCATCCGGCGAACTCGTGGTTATGCTTTCGATCTCCTTGTCGATATCGTCTGCGATCTCCGCTTGGCTGAGCTGGAAGTTTTCCTTGACCCGTCTTGTGAGATCGTCAACCATCGTGTAGAAACTCTGTTCTCCCGTTCCCTCCAGCGATTCCGAGCCGATGAGCTCCCCCGTGGCAGGATCCTGGAGGGTGGCACTGATCCGAAATACACCGTTTGCCCGGGTATAACCGCCAACCAGGATATGACGCACACCTCCCCGTCGTGCTACCTCTTGAAGCACTTCAGCGGAGAAGGTCGGCGCCTGTAATTGGTCAAGCTCTGACAGGATCTGAAAAAGCCTCTCCGAGCTCAATACACGCAGGAACCGGGACTGGGCGAGGTCGGTTATCAGGAGGTCGGATAAGGCGTTTCTCCAATGGTCGAGCTCGGAATCTCCCGTGTTGTTCCTGAAATACAAAACGGCCAGAGACCTCATGTCGCTTGTCAGAGGGGCCGGCGGTTTCCGCAGCACAAAAAGCCAGAGAGCGAATACCGCCGCAACCACAGCCACAATGACGGCTCCCGCGACGAAAAGATTCTTCCGCTCCACGGTGAGGGTTATCTCTTTTGAGGTCCGGGATTTCCTCTTGGCCGTTGTCTCAACGGTCGGCATGTCCTGTTCGAGCAGCCTCAGATCCGCGGCCAGGGCATCCGCTGTCTGGTATCGTGCCTCCTTGTCCTTTTTCAGACATTTCAGAACCAGACGGCTCAGATCTTCGGGGACCAGCGGATTGGAATCTCCGGGATCCGGAGGATCTTCGGTCTTGTGCTTCACGGCGATCCCCAGCGGTGTCTCCCCCGTGAAAAGCACGGTCCCGGTCAGCATCTCGTACAGGATTATTCCCAATGAGTAGATGTCCGTGCGGTGGTCCACAGCCTTGGCTTCGACCTGCTCGGGGGACATATACTCGGGAGTCCCGATTATCACTCCCTCTCCGGTCAGCCCCTTGGCATCCAACTCCCGGGCAATGCCGAAATCCATGATCCGGGCGTTTCCCTCATTGTCGATGATGATATTCTGGGGCTTGAGGTCGCGGTGGACGATGCCGAGGCGGTGGGCCTCTGCCAGCCCCTCACTCAGCTGCCGGGCTATGGCCACGGCCTTGTTTACCGGAAGACACCCCACGCGGCGTATGAAGCTCTTCAGGTCTTCACCGGGGACATATTCCATGGTGATGAAGTAATGGCCTTTATCACGCCCCAGGTCGAACATCCGGCAGACGTTCTTGTGTCCGATCATCCGGGCCAGCTTCAACTCGTTCCGGAAGCGGTCGATGGTTTTCTGATTGGCTGCGATCTCGGGCTTGATGAGCTTAAGGGCGACTTTGGCGTTTATCTCTTTGTCGAGGACCTTGTAGACACTACCCATGCCGCCCTTCCCGAGTTCCTCGACCACCTGATACCTGTCCGCAAACGTGGAGCCCGTGGTGAGTTCTTCGGCCGGGATTTCGAGAGTTTGCGTAAAGGCAGGCTGCTTATGATCTGCTTGGGTTATATTTGTGCCGCACTCCCCGCAGAATTTTTGTTCGTCGGGATTTTCAGCCTGGCATTTCGGGCATTTTGCCGCCACGGATGCTCCTAGAGATTATTTTTCC
>CBFDBC010000325.1:0-2506 GCA_965602945.1 uncultured bacterium
GAGGGTGTAGACGGCCGCGAGCTTTTCGAGCGCCTGTCCCGGGGCGAGATCCGCTCCGGCGGATTCGACCTCAACGGGCTCTGGTCTCCCTGGTACACGCTGCACAAGACCTACGCCGGCCTGAGGGATGCCTACCGCTACACAGGAAGCAGGACGGCCCTGGAGCTCGAGATCAGGTTCGCGGCCTGGGCGGAGCGCATCCTTGCCCCACTCAATGAAGCCCAGATCCAACGCATGCTGAACACCGAGTTCGGGGGCATGAACGAGATCATGGTGGATCTCTATGCGGACACGGGAGACAAGCGCTGGCTGGACCTTTCCTACAAATTCGAACACCGCTCCTTCATCGAGCCTCTCAAGCGGCATCAAGACATCCTGGAAGGCAAACACGGAAACACCCAGGTGCCGAAGCTCATCGGTTCTGCCGACCGCTATGCCTACACCGGCCGCATGGGAGACCTCCTGGCCGCCGGATTTTTCTGGAGCCAGGTCGTTCAGCACCACAGCTATGCCACAGGCGGCCACGGCCATGACGAATATTTCGGCGAACCCGGCAGATTGAGTGAGCGCGTGGACGGGCGTACCGCAGAGACCTGCAATGTCTACAACATGCTCAAGCTGACCCGCCGGCTCTTCGCGATCCGGCCGGATGCGCACTACGCGGATTTCTACGAACGGGCCCTGTTCAACCACATCCTGGCTTCCATCGATCCCGAGGACGGCCGGACCTGCTACATGGTTCCAGTCGGGAGAGGCGTCCAGCAGGAGTATCAGCGGATGTTCCAGGGCTTCACCTGCTGTGTGGGATCGGGCATGGAAAGCCATGCCCTGCACGGGGACGGGATCTACTTCGAATCGGGTGACAGGCTCTGGGTCACCATGTATGCGCCCTCCTCCGCGGAGTGGACCGGTGCCGGCGTCAGTTTAAACATGGAAACGGATTTCCCGGAGGGTGAGTCGGCCAGGCTCACCTTGACGCTGCGGTCACCTGAGGAATTCACACTGGCGCTGCGGCGCCCCTTTTGGGCCGGCGAAGGATTTGCTGTCAAGGTCAATGGTGAAGCGGTACCGGAAGACATGATCGATCCCTTCCGTGATGTTCCCGGTTCCGGCCGGCCGGTCGCCGGTCAGTTCAGTGTCGAACAGTCCGGTACCTTTGTCGAACTGAGGCGGACCTGGAGGTCGGGCGATACCGTTGATATCATCCTGCCCAAGACGCTGCGCCTCGAATCCACGCCCGACGACCCGCGGGTTGCCGCGATCCTGTGGGGGCCGCTGGTGCTGGCTGCGGACCTGGGTCCGGCCCGGGAGAGAGGACGCGGACGTGACGTGAGCTACGAGCCGCCGGACATCCCGGTTTTTGTGGCCGCCGATCAGCCCGTGGACCAGTGGGTGAAGCCCGTCCCCGGCCGATCGGGGCATTTCCGCATAACCGGTGTCGGCCGTGACAGCTTCGGAGCGGACCGCGAGGTTCAGGCTGACCTGGTTCCCTTCTACCGCCTGCACCGGCGCACGCTCCCCGGTGTCCGCATGCCACAGCCTCGCAGTGCCGTCCCACCCGGCGTTCACCCCGCCTGAATGGGAGGAGAAGAAAGAGGAGTATGCGGCAGAACAGGAGCGGCAGCGCAAACTGGAACAGGCCACCGCGCCTGTTCGATGTGGAGTATCTCATCGCGACAGAGATCGTCAAGGGCAAGCAGAAGGTCACCGTCCGTTTCGAGGCCGCCGAGGGGAATTCCATCGCATCCGTGTTCGGCATCCGCATGATCCGCGCCGATGCGAAGCGCTGACCGACAGCAGGTGAGTTTTGATTTGACACGCCTGCACAGACTCTTTAATCTATGAGTCGGCAAGAGGATCTAGCAGGAGGTTCGAATGCGTAAATCCTTTCTCTCAGTCTTTTGTGTCATTCTGGTGTCGTTTCTAATCCCGGCGCAGGCAGATACCAAGATCAAGAAGATCACGCCGCTGGGTAAGTATGATTTCTTCCACTATTACACATACGAAGAACTGGCCACCTATCTCCAGGATATGCACGATGCCTATCCCGAGCTGACGGAACTCACCTCTATGTGCAAGTCGCCCATGGGCCGTGATGTCTGGATGCTGGTCATCAACAACCCCAAAACCGGGAAAGCCGAGGAGAAGCCGGGATTCTTTATCAACCAGATCCATTCGAGTGAAGTCATCGCTTCCATGTCCTGCGCCTATACCATCTGGTATCTGCTGGATAACTACGGCCGGGACCAGGAGGTCACCCGGATCGTGGATGGGCTCTCCTGGTATTTCGTACCCCGGCTGGATGTGGACGGAGCCGAAGCCTATCTGACCGGCAAACCCGCCGGCGAAGATCCGAACCCCGAGGATGCAGACGGCGATTTCAGGTTCGACGAGGATCCCTCGGAAGATGTCGACGGCGACGGCTTTATCGTCCAGATGCGGCAGAAGGACCCCAAGGGAACGATGAAGATCTCGGAAGACAACCCGCGCATCATGATCCGCAAAG
>CBFDBC010000326.1:0-2487 GCA_965602945.1 uncultured bacterium
GTCGAACCAGACCTCCAGGGCCATCCGTTTGAACCACATCAGCTCATCCTTTCAAGGCTTCCGAAACGTATTATAGAACGACACTACCTTACCCAAATGGTGGGGCAGCCGTCAACATCTCAGGCTGACGGGCAGCGGCATCTTTCCTATCGCTGCCTGGTGTGATACAAACATGAACTGGGGATAACTCCCAGTTCATCACAACAGCGAGGAGGTCCGCATGAGCCAGATCACTCTTAAAAACTCAGGGATCCTGGGGTTCGTTTTTCTCCTGTTGACAGGATATGTTGCACCATCGGAGACTGAGTGGCCGGTCCTCAAGACCTATGACGGAGATCACGTGGACCGGATCGCACTGCCGCTGGGCGGGATAGGGACCGGGACCGTGTCCCTGGGAGGCCGGGGAGACCTGCGAGACTGGGAGATCATGAACCGACCGGCCAAGGGCTTCGTCCCCAATATCGGACAGCGCTACGGGCCGTTCTTCGCCATCTTCACACGGACCTCAGAGGGCCGGACCAGCACACGTGCCCTGGAAGGCCCCCTGCCGCTCTCGGCCTACGAGAACAGCCACGGGAGCACGACGGTCAACCACGGGCTGCCCCGTTTCCGGGAAAACACGTTCTGCGCCGCCTATCCCCTGGGGCAGGTAGAGCTTTCAGATCCGGACATGCCCGTGAGGGTACGGATCCAGGGCTTCAATCCCCTGATTCCGGGGGATGCGGAGCGAAGCGGCCTTCCCATCGCCATCCTACGCTTCGAGATAACCAACATGACCGACGCACCCTTGACCGCCGCCATCTGTGGAAGCCTGCCCAATTTCATCGGGCGCGACGGCTCCCAGGTCACACAGACCTGGACCGGAGACCCGATGGCCACGGGCGGAAAAGACAACCGGAACCAATTCCGCCGCAGGGAGCGCATCCAGGGCATCTTCATGACCTCGGAGGGTGTGGATCCCGGATCGGAGCAGTGGGGGACCATCGCCCTCACCACTCCCGCGGAGGAAGCCGTCTCCTCCCGGACCGCCTGGCTGCCCGGGGGTTGGGGAACGCCCTTCCTGGACTTCTGGGACGACTTCAGCGGGGACGGCATCCTGGAGGAACGGGCATCCCCGAAAGACGACACACCCATGGCCTCTCTGTCCGCAGCGGTCGCCATCGCCCCCCGGGCCCGCAGGCAAGTGACCTTTTTCCTGACCTGGCATTTCCCCAACCGTATGACCTGGACCCCGGAGGAAGACGAGGCCGACCGCATCGGCAACTACTACACCACAGGCTACTCCGATGCCTGGGATGTGGCGGAGAAGGTCGTTCCCGAGCTCCCAGCGCTTGAACGCAAGACCGTGGAGTTCGTGCAGACGTTCTGCCGCAGCTCCCTCCCTGCCGAGGTCAAGGAGGCCGCCCTTTTCAACCTGAGCACGCTCCGCTCCCAGACCTGTTTCCGGACCGCCGACGGCCGCTTCTTCGGGTTCGAGGGATCGAGCAATTCCCGGGGCTGCTGTCACGGCTCCTGCACCCACGTCTGGAACTATGAGCAGGCCACCGCCTATCTCTTCGGGGAGCTGGCACGCTCCATGCGCGAATCGGAATTCATACACGCAACCGGCGACTCCGGGCTCATGAGCTTCCGGGTCTCGCTGCCCCTGGATAGGGCCCAGAACTTCAACAAGGCCGCCGCGGACGGGCAGATGGGGTGCCTCATGAAGCTCTACCGCGACTGGCAGCTGTCAGGCGACGACGATCTGCTCAAGCGGGCCTGGCCCTATGCCCGGAAGGCCCTGGAGTTCTGCTGGATCCCCGGCGGCTGGGACGCGGACAGGGACGGTGTCATGGAAGGGGCCCAGCACAACACCATGGACGTGGAATATTACGGGCCCAATCCCCAGATGGGTTTCTGGTACCTGGGGGCTCTGCGGGCCGTGGAAGAGATGGCGACCTACCTGGGGGAAAAGGATTTCGCCCTCACCTGCCGCGACCTGTACCGGCGCGGCAGCCGATGGCTGGACACCCACCTGTTCAACGGGGAGTACTACGAGCACCGGATCCGTCCCCCGAAGGACAGGTCCGAGATCGCTCCCAGCCTGCTGATCGGGATGGGGGCCTCGGACCCCACACAGCCCGACTACCAGCTGGGCGAAGGCTGCCTGGTCGATCAGCTGGTGGGGCAGTACATGGCCCACATCTGCGGCCTGGGATACCTGGCCGATCGGGAACATGTCCGGACCACGCTGGAAAGCATCTTGAAATACAACCTGCGGGAGGGCATGTACGGCCACTTCAACTGCCTGCGCTCCTTTGCCCTGGGGGACGAAGCGGCCCTGCTCATGGCCAGCTATCCCAAGGGAAGGCCCGAGAATCCATTCCCCTATTTCACGGAGGTGATGACCGGGTTCGAGTATGCAGCGGGCGTGGGCATGTTGTTCGAGGGCATGGAGGATGAGGGGCTGCTCTGTATCCGCAACATCCGGGACCGCTACGACGGCCG
>CBFDBC010000327.1:0-2485 GCA_965602945.1 uncultured bacterium
GCTCGATTCGGGGTACTCCCCTGCCGAGAGCTCGAAGATGCGGATCGCGATCTTTTGAGGCGCCAGATTCTGGGTGAACTCGACACCTGGGAAACAGACCGGGTGTACGAGAATTCACCGATGTCCTACGCAGGACGTGTTTCGCAGGCACTGACATATATTCTGGCCCGGGACGACCTCGCTCCCGGAGAAAAGCTGAGGGCGGTGGCAGCCCGCCTGGGCGGGATCCGGACCGTGAGCGCACAGGGCATGAGCCAACTCAAAAACGGCCGCCCTCGCAGCACCGGCCGCAGCATCCCTGTGCTGGAGGCTTCGGCCCGGTTCCTGGAAGACAATCTCATACGGATCGCCGGGGAATGGACAACAGATCCCCTGCCCGAGGAGTTTGTCAGCCTGTGCCGGGGTGCGGCCGGCGATGTGCGCGCGCTTGCAGACCACATCAGGGATGACATCCTGCCCCAGGCCTCGCTCCCTGACTCCATGGGCCGGGAGGACTACTCCCGCAAGCTTGAAATCTTCACGGGGATGGACATGACTCCGGAAGAGCTGGCCGAGATCGCGCTGCAGGAGGTCGAGGAGGTGAGGGGTCTGATGGCAGAGCTGGCGAGAGAGTACCGGGCGGAATCCTATCCCGGTCAGGCAGTCCCTGAGGATTTTGCTGCCTTGGTCGGGGGTGCAATCGAGGACATGGAGGAAAACCGGGAAGAGCGGCAGCAGGACTTCCTCGAGTATTTCAAGGACCTCATCGACCGGTCGGAGGATTTTATCCGGGAGCGGGACATCGCCACTCTACCTGAGGAACGGACACTTTTTACGGCCCTCTCCCCTTCCCACTTTGCGGGGGCGGCTGTGGGCGGTGTATATGCGGCCGGGCCGTTCAATCCCGGGGCTGTGACCCTGTTTTACCTGCCCACGATCCCCGACGATGCACCGGATGGGGCCAAAGAAGGCTTCTACCGCTCTTTCAACAACCACTTCAACACCATGATCATCACGCACGAGATCTTTCCCGGGCACTACATGCAGTCGAAGATCGCCGCCAGTAACCCCCGAATCGTACGCGGATTTTTCGGTGACGGGCTGTATGTAGAAGGCTGGGCCACACTCTGTGAGGTGATTACACTGGACGAGGGATGGAACGGATATGACAAGCTCGACCGGCTGGCCCACCTCAGGAAAAGGCTGGAAAATGCCACCCGGGCCTACACCAGCGTCCAGGTTCACTGCTTCGGTTGGGGTAAGGAAGAGGTCGCTCGTTTTGCCGTGGAAGAGGGGCTGCTGGCCCCCCAGTTTGCGCTCAACCTCTGGGACCGGGTCACTGGATCCCCGCTTCAGCTCACATCTTATTTCCTCGGATTCCGGAAATTCTCGGAACTCCTGGAAGAGGAAAAAGAGCGGCTGGGAGAGGGCTTTGAATTGAAGAGTTTCTGCGATGCAGTTCTTCAAGCCGGGGCGGTCTCCATAGACCGGCTGCCCGATTTCATCCGCTGAAAAAACGGAGACGCTATTAACATGTATGCAGATATCCCCAGGATAGAGCTTGCCCCCGGATATTCGATTTCCCATGTGATACTGGGCCTTTGGCAGCTGTCCGGGGGACATGGGCCGGTGGATGAAGACAAGGTGTTCGAGGACATCCGCCGCATGGTAGAGTCTGGCCTGACGACCATCGACTGCGCCGACATCTATACCGGGGTGGAGGAGCTGATCGGCCGGTTTCGTTCCTGCTTCAAGTCGCAATTTCAGAGTGGAGAACTGCCGGAGATTCAGATCCACACCAAATACGTGCCCGACCTTAAGGCACTGCCTTCCCTCAGCCGGGAATACACGGAGGCAGTGATCGACCGGTCCCTGCTCAGGCTCGGCGTCGACTGCCTGGACTTGGTCCAGTTCCACTGGTGGGATTTTGACATCCCGGGACATGTGGAAGCGGTCCAGCTTCTGGTCGAGGCCCAGGAGGCGGGGAAGATCCAGCACCTTGCCGTGACAAACTACGATGCGAAACACCTGGAGGAGATACTGAAGGCCGGAGTGCGCATAGTGTCCAACCAGGTGCAGTATTCGGTGCTGGACAGGCGGCCCGAGGAGGCCCTTGTGGACTTGGCTCGGGAATACGGATTCCGGCTGCTGTGCTATGGGACCGTGGCCGGGGGTTTCCTCTCAGACCGGTATCTCAAAGAGGATGCTCCACTGGAACCGCTGGAGAACCGGTCGCTCACCAAATACCGGCTGATCATAGAGGAATTCGGAGGATGGGAGCTGTTCCAGGACCTGCTGAACGCGCTGAAAAGCACTGCCGACAGGCATGGAGTGAAAATCGCGGAAGCCGCCATCCGCTATATCATGCAAAGACCGGCCGTGGCGGGAGTCATAGTGGGCGCCCGATCGGGAGAACATCTCGAGCGGCTCATCCGGATCTATACTTTCGAGCTGGATGATGAGGATCTGGATATGATAGATGGAGTCTTATCAAGAGCACAGGGAC
>CBFDBC010000328.1:0-2470 GCA_965602945.1 uncultured bacterium
GGTATTCATCCATGCGGCAGGCGTCGATGACGCCCTTCCTGCGCAGGGCACCTGCGGAAATGTCGCCCTCACGCTGACACCTTCCACCGCGACCTACAATGACCAGATCACCGTCGACGTAAACCTTTCCAACAACCAGTGCACGATGAGCGCGTTCGGTTTCGATCTCAATTTTGACGCTGCCATGTTCACGTTCCTGGGGATCGAGTCACTGGGCACGCTGATCGCGGATTGGAGCATGCTCGATGGAAACGAGATCAATCCCGGCCAGGTCCGGATCGGCGGCTATTCCGGGATGGGCACCGAGATCTCGGCCTCCACCAATGGCTGCCTGATCAAGGTAAGGTTTCAGGTGACTGCCCAGTGCGGCGCCTACGCGGATGGGGATCAAGGTGTTTTCACCATCGATTCCTATTTTGATGACCTTGTGTCTTATTTGCCTCAGCCCACACAGGCAACCTTCACCCTGGTCTGCTGCGGCGGCGACATCGCCATTCCCTCAGGCCTCTCCGGCGCGTGGGGAGACCTGGTTCGTTTCCCGGTCAGCATTGCCAACAACTCGAACCAGATCTGTGATTTCGAGTTCGATTTCGTCTATGATCCCTCGGTGCTGGAGATCAGAGGTGTCGACAGAGCCCCGGTAATTCAGGATTGGACCACCTTGAACTGGAGTCTCGTACAGCCGGGCAGGGCCCGGGTCACCGGCTCGTTCGGCTCCGGGACCTGTGTCGCTGCACAGAACAGTGCGGATCTGATCTACATAACATTGATGGTGCAGTGTGTGGACCTCGGTGGAGACACCTATCTCCCGATCCGGATCGAATCCTTTAACAACGGGATCGCCGACCTGTGCCCGCGGTCATTCGAGGTCGATCTCCTGTACGAATCGTGTCCGCGGTTGGGCGATGTGAACGGCGACGGGAACGTGACTCCCGGGGATGCTCAGACCGCCTTCGAGATCTTTTTGGGGAAGATCGTCCCGACTTCGCTGCATTTGACCACGGCGGATGCCAACAGCCACTGCCCATGTGACGGCCTGGAGCATCTTGATGCCAACAACTGCATAACACCCGGGGATGCACAGTGGATCTTCGAGCACTTCCTCATGCGGAGAGTCCTCCCTCAGTGCTCGGCGGACTACACCTGTCCCAGCAGTTCTGCTTCCGTTTCAACCCGGATAGATATGCCTTTCCGTGGGATTCGTACGGTCTATCCGCTTGCCGCCAACGGAAGATCAGGGGAAAGAGTCATGATCCCGGTCATGGTGGACAACCCGGCTGGTATCCGGGATTTCAGCCTGGAGATGATCTATCCCCGCGAGCTTTTGGAGTACGTGGGCGTTATAAGCTCTCCCCTGACGCACGGATTTGAATATGTACGGGGCGAGGAGGAACTGCCGGGAGTCGTGAGGTTGGATGGAAGGGGAGAGGAAGGGATCAAGTCCCGCGGCACCGGATCGTTGTGTGTGGCCGTATTTCAGGTCAGGGAAGGAACCTCTGGGGAAGCTGCCGTAGAATTGTACAACCTCGACCGGGACATTTTCGAGGCCCAAACCGGCCGCGGCCGCTTCCGGGTGCAACGCCCTTCACATGAACCAGGGAACCTGATCCTGGGGAGAGCGAGGGAGCGGGAGGGCAGGTTGATTGTCCCGGTTCGGGTGAGCGATGCTTATGACCTCAAGGCTTTCGGATTGGAACTTAGGTTCACTGCGGAAAAGCTGACCTTCATAGGCCTGGAACAGACGAAGCTGACGCGCGATTTCGTGTCGTTGGATGGGAACGAAGTCGAGGCCGGGATCGCCCGGGTCGGCGGATTCTGCCTGAGCGGGATCCCGGACGAGTCTCAGGGCGTGCTCGTGAGACTCGTGTTCGAGATGAAAGAACCCGGAGGGGTGGTCGAAATCGTCAAGGCCACGGATGATCTGGCAGGGTTCATCATTACTCAATAAATTATTTATCAGAGCCCACAAGGGCTCCATAGTGCTGTCCGGTTGAACTCCCCTTATACATTGTGTTAGGTTGTAATCAGATTCCAAGATGGGGAGTGCGAAATGAAGCTTATGACGGCGCCGTCCAGGGTATGGATCTGTTTTTCGCTTATATTTTTTATGCTCCTGGCGAGTACCGATGTTCTGCCCGCAAGAATTGTGCTGCGGACCGGGAACGAAAAGAAGCCTGTTGTCCGAGTGAAGCACACCGGGCAAACACTCACACCTGATCAGAAGAAACGCTTTGACGCGTTGCTTGGATCGGCGAAGTCCCTGTACTCTGAGATGGAGTATGCCGCGGCCATAGAAAAGTTGAATGAAGCCAAGGCATTGTCGGTAACCAATGCCCAGAAATCCGATGTCTATTTCTATCTGTCTCTGGCATTGTTCGCCGAGATAGAACAGCGGGGCGACGAAGTATTCCATGATGCTTTACGGAATCTGATCGAGGCCGACTATGATCGTCAGCTCGATGAGTCCATC
>CBFDBC010000329.1:0-2457 GCA_965602945.1 uncultured bacterium
TAGGGCCTCCATTTCTTGAACTCATCGGGCTGGTTTGGCCCCACGGGAGACTCCCTCTCCATCATGACGATCTTTCCGCGCACATCCAGTCCGGCATATTCATCGTAGCCGAGCTCAGGCGCGCTGATGCCGTAGCCGACATAGATCACCTCGGCCGTCACCTCGCCCGAACCGGACGTGGCTCCGGGGATGAACTCGTCTTCGAATTTATAGAATTTTCTGACGGTCCCGTCCTTCACCGGCATGTCGAGGCTGACCTCGCATCCCGGGAAGACCTGTGTATAGGGGTTGGGGAATTCCTGATAATAGGTCCCGTTGTCGCCCCCCGGACCCACACCAAATTCTTTCAGCACGGAGATCACCCATTCGGCCGCCAGCTTGTATTCCTCGGTGCCGCACAGCCGGCCCGCATATTTTTCGGTACACAGTTCCTCCACGTACCCGAAGAGCGTGCGGCTTTCGATCCCGTGAAAAGCGAGCAGGAACTTATCCTCATCCGTGGGGGCGGTCCGATTCTGCGCCGGCAGACTCACCGTGAAAAGAAAAACCAACAGGATCGAACCGATCAAGACTCTGTACAAGTTTTGTGTCCTCATTTCTCCTCCCAAAAATCGAGATAGTGCCATCTTATGCATGCATGGGACGGCTGTCAAAGGGATTTTTCGGGATCCTCCTCTGGGCTTGCTCCAAATGCTCCCATCGCTACTTTCGATGCTGCCGGGCTTTCCAGCTGCGGTACTCCTCCTTGCTGCGGAAGGGAGGATAATGGTGAGGCATGATCTTATAGGACGTGTCGGCCAGCGGTGCCGGATCGGAGGGGATGAGGGCAGTCATCCGGGCCTTGACCTCCCGGTACTCGGATCTGTCAGCCAGGTTGGCCCACTCTTCGGGATCGCTGCGGTGGTCGTAAAGCTCCTCGCTGTCGTCGATGTAGCGCGTGTAGCGCCAGTCTTCGGTCCTGACAGAGAACTCGGCGAAATCATAGGTTGTGATGGCCGGATGCTCCCAGGAAGCCGCGGGGTCGCGCAGCAGCGGGACCAGGCTGTGTCCATCCAGGCCGGGCTTGTCCGGCAGGCCGCACAGCTCCACCAGAGTGGGAAAAATGTCCATCAACGAGGTCACCCTTAAACAGCCCGCTCCCGAGACCGATCCCTCCATGAGGCCCCTGACCCCTGCTGGGACCTTGAACATCATCACCGTGCGCACCACATTCTCCCAGAGAGCGAACTTGCGCCAGTGCTCCTTCTCGCCCAGCTGCCAGCCGTGGTCTGACCACAGAACAACGATGGTGTTGTGGGCATAGGGACTCTGCGCGAGCGCATCCAGGAGCCGGCCCACAAGGGCGTCGGCAAAGGCGATGGAGGCCAGATATCCCTGAACCGCCGGCCGCCACTGCCCGGCTGCCAGGACATGTTGATGATAGCCGCCTCCCCGGTGTGCGATCTCCCGGGCCCTCTCGCCCACGTCATCCAGGTCGCCCTCGAGGATCCTGGGCAGCTGCACGGATTCCAGCGGGAACAGGTCGAAGTACTTCTGCGGCACATACCAGGGGACATGCGGCCGGTAGATGCCGCAGGCCAGGAAGAAGGGCCGCTCGTGGCTGCGATGCAGCTGGCGGACCACCCAGTCCACGGACTTGAAATCGCCCGTTTCCTCGTCCGGAATCTCGAGCGGAGCCCAGTCAAAATCCCCGTACATGTTCTCGAAAACGGGCATGTTCACGGTCCCGCCGCGCTGGGGATAAAGATAGTCGGGCATATGCCTCTCCTTGGAAGGGAAATAATCGTCCCAAGACTGAGGGTCCGGCATGTTGTTGTGGAAGATCTTGCCCGCCCCGCCCGACCAGTAGCCGTTCAAGGAGAAATACTTGGGCAAGGTCACGGCCTCCGGCAGCACCTCCCGCCATACTTGATAGTTGGAATACAGCCCGGAAGTGTAGCAGTGCTGCCCGGTCAGCAGGGCCGTGCGCGAGGGGTTGCACGCCGGTGAGGCACAGTAGTTTCGGGTGAAGTTGACCGCATCGGCGGCCAGTCGCTTCAGGTTCGGTGTTTGTGCCTGGGGGTGACCGCCCAGGGGCTCGATCCAGTCGTTTAGGTCGTCCACCGAGATGAACAGCACATTGGGACGTTCATGCAGGTGCTGTTCGGAGGCACCGCCCCCCCCACGGCCACAGCTCGTGGCAGCCAGCGCGGCCGCCCCCCAGCCCAGTGTCCTGACGAATTCCCTTCTCTTCCATAGTCTCATGGTTCTCCTGCCTTTCCGGACTTTCCTCTCACCTATCAAATTAGCCGCAGGATTGTCAAGCGGCCTGGGGTACCCTTCAGAGTCAAGTGCAGTGAGATCCTATCATCTCCCTCTCATTAGACAGACTTGTGGCGAAATTATCAATGGTTGTTGGGTGGGGCTGAATGCGCCTATTTTGCGATACGGATAACTCGGCCGACCCCCATCCCCTCG
>CBFDBC010000330.1:0-2454 GCA_965602945.1 uncultured bacterium
TATGAGTGAACAACATACGCTCAACACCTTCTACGCCGATTCCAAGTTGGTTGAACTCCTGGATCTCGAGATCGTCGCGGGCCGCTACTTCTCCCCGGAGATCCCCAGCGATGCCGGCTCCGCGGTGGTCATCAATGAAGCGGCTGTCAAGGAACTGGGACTGGAGGATCCGGTGGGAAAACGCTTTCACAAAGAATTCGGTGGGGCAAAACCCGGAGAGTATGTCACCATAATCGGGGTGCTCAAGGATTTCCACTTCCATTCCCTCCACCAACCCATCCTGCCCATGATCATCCGGCCGCTGGCCAGATCGGAGTGGGCCTTCTCATCTGTGAAGATCCAATCTCCGGATCTGCCGGCGACGATCGGCCGGATCGAAGAGGCCTGGCGGCGCTTCAGCGCCGGCCAGCCTTTTGAGTATTCCTTTCTGGATGAGGATTTTAGCCGGCTTTACGAGAATGAACAGCGGACAGGGACCATATTCGCGGCCTTTGCCCTGCTGGCGGTCGTGATCGCCTGTTTGGGATTATTCGGGCTGGTTTCCTACATGGCCGAGAGGCGCACAAAGGAGATCGGAATCCGCAAGGTCCTGGGAGCAGGAGTGTCCCGGATCGTGAGCCTGCTCTCCAAAGAAGTGGTGATCCTGGTCTGCATTGCGATTCTGTTGACCTGCCCCCTGGCCTATTATGTCATGTCACGGTGGCTGCAGAATTTTGCCTTTCGAATCAACCTTCATCCATACTATTTTCTGACGGCTCTACTCCTGACTGTGGGAGTGTCTCTCTTTTCCATCGGCACCAGGGTGATCAAAGCCGCACGAGGGAATCCTGCCAACGCCCTCAAATACGAATAGGAATGTCGATCCCAAACACACGTGGCTCAACCGGCCGACCGCGGAGCTCAAGGAAGAGATCCGCTCGGGTAAGATCCAGGAAGCTTATCAGGAGTTTTTCAAGAAAAAATAGCCGGGGCCATGAATCAGGTTTCGTGCCAGCGGTCCGCGGCCAGGGAGTCGATGATCTGTCGGCCGCGGTGCCCGAAGATAGGATGCTTCTCCAGAGAGAGCCGGTCGGCCAGATGCATGGCGATCTCGGCACTGGGTGTCGATGTGGAGCAGCTCTTGTGCAGCACTCGCCGCGTCGTCTGGTAGATGGAGTGTTCCCAGTCCCGTGTCAGGTGCCGCTCGAACAGGGGGTCATCCCTGACATACCCGTACTGCTCATTGGCGGCGTTGACGATCCCCATGCGATTGGTGAGGAAATCCGGCACGTAGCGGATCTCCCGCTCGAAGAGCAGGCGGTCGTCCCGCTGGGCATCCTCCAGCTGGTTATTGGCCGCCCCGCAGACAACTTTGGCCCTGATCTGCGGGATGGTCCCGGGATTGAGGACGGCCCCCGTGGCATTGGGGGACAGGATATCGCAGGTCTCAGCAAAGATAGACAGGTCCCCACGCTCAACGACCCGGGCTTCCAGTTGAAGGCCCGGATACCGTTCCAGGGCACTCCCAACCACCTCGGGATCGATGTCACAGGCGATGATCTTCCCCACGTTCTTTTCAAACAGGAACCCGATGAGGGGACCGCCCACATTCCCCATTCCCTGGACGGCGATGGTCTTGCCCGCCAGGTCCCCCCACTCCAGAAAATCCAGGGCCGCCTCCATTCCTGAAACGACACCACGGGCCGTGGGCACGGAGGGATTCCCGCTGCCGCCGAAGTCTCCGGGGATGCAGGTAGTGAAGCGGGTGTGCGAGAAGACATCGGCCATGTCCTTGACGCTTGTGCCCACATCCTCGGCCGTCACATAACACCCGCGCAAGGTACTGATGAATCGTCCGTAGTCACGGTAGAGGTAGGTCCGGGTATCGAAATCCCCGGCATCGACAGCCGGGCTCCGGGCCATGACACCCTTGCCGCCGCCCCACCACAGCCCGGCCAGGGCGTTCTTGCGCGTCATCCCTTTGGACAGCCTCAGGCCGTCTCGCAGATACTCCTCGACCGTAGCATAGTGCCAGAAGCGGACGCCGCCGGCAGCCTGCCCGCGGCGGGTACGGTGTACGAAGGCCCCCTGCAGCGTGTTGTGTTCCGGTGTGACCTGGAAGAACAGGCCCTCATGCTGCATGAAATCCCGGGTGTCGGATCCTACAAAATCCGCCAGGAGCTGGAGCTGCGGGTGCGAGCTCATAACCCGGCCCGTTTGGGCGTCCAACACCAGAGAAAAGCGGTGTATGTTTTCCGCTTGGCAGAATGCCACGAAGTCCTGGGGCGGCAATGACATCAGGGTCGCATCGGCTGCCATGGTCTTCCTCCTTGAGCCTCTATCATAATCATAACGTCTCCCAAATCTCAAGGGGTATGAGAGAAGGATTCTCAAATCATTGATAATGTCAAAAACAGGTAGGGAAGCTGATGAGGAGGCCATCCGGAGGCGAGCGGGCATGGTTCCTCGCAGAGG
>CBFDBC010000331.1:0-2451 GCA_965602945.1 uncultured bacterium
GGTCCCGGTTGTGTTGGAGGAGGTACTTGGCCGCCCAGCGGTCCATCCCCGTCTCGGGATCGAAGAACCAGTGGTCGATGCAGTCGTGGGAATGGGCACAGTGGCAGTGTACGATCTGCCCCAGCATGCCGAGCCGGATCATGTTGAGCATGGCCAGGTTGTCACGGCGGTGGCTCCAGTTCTCGAGCATCATGCAGGGGACTCCGGTCTTTTCGTGGGTGTCGATGAGTTCCCAGCATTCCTCCAGGGTGTAGGCGGCCGGAACCTCGGTGCCTGCGTATTTTCCGGCCTTCATGGCGTAGACGGCCATGGGAGCGTGCCACTCCCAGTAGCTGGCGATGATGACGGCGTCCAGGTCGTCGCGGTCCATGAGCTGCTTGAAAGTGTACTCGTCATTGATGTAGCCTTCCGGTTTTTTCTGCCCCGCCTTAACCACCTGGTCCACGGCAAGGTCCAGGTGGGGCTTCTGGATGTCGCACAGGGCCGGCACCTCGACGCCTTCCATGCCCAGCAGGATGCTCAGCAGGTGGCGGCCGCGGTTGCCCGTTCCCACAACTCCCACCCGGACAGCTTTCTTCTCCGCCATCAGATTGGGAAACCCCGAGCCTGCCGTTCCGGCTGCCAGCCCCACGGCCGCTGCCGCGTTGGCCTTTATGAATTCCCTGCGTGTTATCGCCATGTGATTTTTCTCCCGTATGAGCTGTGATTACAATATCAAAACGCTGCGGCCTTCACAATGAGGATCCAGCATGGGCAAAAAATGTAGGAATTGTGTTTTCTGGTCCGGCCGTGATAGATTGTCTTCGGGAAGGGAGATGGCAGAGAATCGGAAGACAGAGCCTGTGCGGGCCGCCACGACCTTTTGTATTGCCGCTTTGATCCTGGCGGTCGTCATGAATTCCTGCTCGCCCGGAGCGGAGACCGGGATCATCACGAACCCGCCCAACATCGTGCTGATCATGGCCGATGACCTGGGGTATGAGGGCCTGAGCTGCAACGGGGGCACCACCTACCGCACCCCCAATCTGGACAGGCTGGCACGTACCGGGGTCCGGTTCACGCACTGCTACTCCACTCCCCTGTGCACGCCGTCGCGCGTGCAGATCATGACCGGGAAGTACAACTTCCGCAACTACACGGAATTCGGTTCGCTCGGCCGCGGCGAGACAACCTTCGCCCATCTTCTGCAGGAGGCGGGGTATGTCACCTGTGTGGCTGGAAAGTGGCAGCTGGCCGGGCACTACGAGGGAAGCAACTACAAGGGCAGGGGGACTTTCCCGGAGGAAGCCGGCTTCGATGAACACTGCCTCTGGCAGGTCCAAAAGTTGGGATCACGCTACTGGGACCCTGTGATCCAGCAAAACAGTATCCTGCTGGAGGGACTCAATGACCTCTACGGCCCCGATGTGGTGTGTGATTTCGTTGTGGATTTTGTCCGGCGGCACCGGGACGAGAGATTTTTTGTGTATTACCCCATGATCCTGACCCACAGCCCCTTTGTTCCCACTCCTCTGGATGATGCGGACGAACAGGACAGATCCACTAAAGACAAGGCGAACTTCACCGGCATGGTGGCCTTCACGGATGTTCTTGTCGGCCGGATCGTAAAGGCCCTCGACGAACTGGGCCTGCGCGAGAACACACTGATCATCTTCACCTGTGACAACGGAAGTCCCCGGGAAGTCTCCTCCCGGATGGGCGGCCTCACGATCGCCGGGCAAAAGGGCTACACCACGGATGCGGGCACTCATGTTCCCCTGATCGCCAACTGGCCGGGGCAGGTCGCGCGGGGCCGGATCTGTGACGACCTGGTTGATTTCACCGACTTTTTGCCCACACTGCTCCAGACGGCCGGAGCCGAATCGCCGGAATCATTCGTGCTGGACGGCCGCAGCTTCCTGCCCCAGGCGCTGGGTCGTGTGGGTGATCCCCGTGAGTGGGTCTTCTGCCATTATGATCCCCGCTGGGGACAGTGGACGCTGAAGCGGTTCGCACGCGACAAACGCTGGAAGCTCTATGGGGATGGCGAGTTTTTCGACCTGCAGTCAGACCCTCTGGAGGAGCGTCCTCTGTCGGTGGATCAGCTTGATGGTGGGGCGGTGGAGGCAAAAATAAAACTGCAGGGTGTGCTGGATACCATGCACAAGGAGCCTCCCAATAAATGACCTCGAAGGAGCTGGTAAAGAGGGCCATCACAGGCGAGCCGGTTCCCCAACCGGCTTGTGGCCCCCTGGCCACCTTCTTCTGTGCCGCGGATGCGGGGATCTCTCTCCAGGAGTTCACAAGGGATCCTGGTGCGCAGGTGGACTGCATTCTGCGCTATCATGAACGATACCGGCCCGATGCGGTCTGGGTCAGCGTCGACACCTGGGTCACGGCCGAGGCCATGGGCGCTCCGGTGTTTTCCTCTTTGGGGGATCAACCCTTGACCGGATCTCCGGAAGGCTTCAT
>CBFDBC010000332.1:0-2439 GCA_965602945.1 uncultured bacterium
AATTTTCGCCTTAGAATGCACTTTTTAGCCCCAGAATTGAGCGTCTAAAGTGTTTAGAGTCCTGCTATCTATTTTGAAAGGTCAGGGTATCGTTGGCATGTTACCAGACGCCTGGAACCAGGCGGTATTTCGTCCTCTGGGCGTACTCCTTATAGCCCTCGAGCTCGTTGTTCAGCATCTTGTCTTCGAGTGCCGTGCGTACGACGAAATAAACGACCAGCCCGGCCGCGGGAATGAGGGCATAGAGGGAGCCCAGCGCCACTGCCAGGCTCAGCGTGATCACCGTGGCCCCCACATACATGGGGTGGCGAACGAACCGGTACGGCCCCGTGGTGATCACCTTGTGCCCCCGGTCCTCCTGGATCTCCACAAACCGGGAAAGATAGGTGTTTTCCTTCATGACCCAGGAAATCCAGCAAAAAGAGAGCATAACCAGCCCGAAACACAGGACCTTGGCCCAGAGCGGAACATGGGACCACTGGTAGCGCACCGCATCAAATCCGGGGATCACCAGATACGGGACATAAATGGGGATGATGGCGATCGACAGGACCTTGTCCCACCCCTTGGCCGTCTTCTTGGAGATTTTCAGCCTGTCTTTGAGGAGTTCGATGTCATGTTTCCAGAGAAAAACCGTGAGGCCGGCGGACCAGCCGAACTGGATCACGAGGTAGACCCAGGCCTCTGGCCAGTCAAAGGTGCCGGCCGTGCCGAACAGTATGGCACCCATAACGATCAACCCGGAGACAAACCGTATGATCAGCCTCGCAATAATCTTCTTATCCACCATGATGCAAGTTCCTCCTGCGGGATTTTCCCACTCTTATCACAGAAGGAACTCCTTTTCAATATCGAGCCTTGGAGCTCCATGATATTGCAGCTGTTGAGGATGTGGATGGTGCGGAGATCGCAGGCTATAAGAAGCAGAAGAGCAGCAGGAGCATCAGAAGCGCCACCCAGATCATTCCATGGGACATCGTGAACCTCCTTATGTGTACGTGCGGACCCGACTCGTGCCCTGAGGGGCGTGGACTGTGCCTACTCCGGGGCAAGAGCCGGCCGCACAGGCGCTACCCCGTGAGCAGATAGCGGTGGTTGCAGAAGGCGTGCCCCTGCATCAAAGTCTTGTCCCGCTCCATCTTGATGCGGGGATTGAAGGCTGAGGCCATGGCGTAGTCGCCGTGACAGACGGCCGCATGGCCCAGATTTCCGGCGGCGGCCTTCAGGAATACATCCGCAATCAGGCATTCGGTCACCTTGAGTTCGTGGACCGTGTCGGTGTCCTCGGTAACGCTCATGGAGAGTGAGATCCCGAAGTATGGATTGTCCGGGCTGAAGATTTTCTTCAAGGTTGCGAAATCACTGCCCCCGAACTGCTTGGCCAGCAGGGGCCCCACCTCTTTTCCCTTGATATCGGCATGCTGCTTAAGCAGGGGGATCAGCCTGGCCTCACCCAGCTCCGCAGAGAGATGCTTCACAAAGGGGATAAAGTCCCGGCCGTACATAAACTCCATGAGCTGGCGGTTGGTGAATTTCTGGGGGAATTCCTGATCGAACTTGTGTTTGGTCTTGTCGGCTTCCTGTTGATCCTGCCGCATCAGGGCATGATCGCCCCACAGGCTGCGGCGGGCCGCCCCCAGGCAAACCAGCGAACAGGCCGGCACGACCCGGGTGAGGAAGCGCCGGCGGCTCCATCCTCGAAGATCGTTCGAGTTGTTCATGATTGTCTCCTTTATTGTTAGCGTTATAGATATCGTTATGGGCGCTGTGACGAACAGCGTGTCCAGTCATTGACGGCGGACCCTTTGTATGCGCAGATAGGCCCCCAGGAGAACCGCGGGGGCATGAAGGAAGATCATGGCCAGGGGGATCCATATGGGGTAGTGGTTAAGCCCCATCAGGATATACAGGACCCCGAAGACGACGAACACCGCGGACAGGAAGACGGCGTGCAGCAGCTCCCTGCGCCGGGCGATGAGGGCGATGAGATAGCCGCTCCCCAGGGCGAAGAGGGCTTCACAGAAAACACTGGCTGCCAGGAAAGCGGTCGAGGGGATCATGTCCTTGGGCTGGTGACCGAAGGCCAGCCAGAGGACCAGCATGGCCAGGTAAAAGGACAGATACCCTGAGATGACAGCAAGTACACTTCGTATCATGATCGCACCATGGGGAGCCGCTCGTTCATGGTGCCAAGGTAGGGCGGCGGCGGGCCGATGTAAATGGGAGGAAGTTCCCAAAACACCCAATGGTAAAATCTTCCTATTAGGAGAGAGGGTCGAACCAGAGGGGATTTAAGCCGTATGTAAGAACAGGACCTAAGCTCATGGACCACATCCTGCTGCTCGCATACCTGGTCGCCCTGATGGTGGGCGTGGCGGCGGCGGTCACGGCCCAGATGTACTCCAGGACCTACCGGTACACGTTCCTGCGTTTCCTGGT
>CBFDBC010000333.1:0-2414 GCA_965602945.1 uncultured bacterium
TCTCCGACTTCGGATCCTCGTCTTTCAGGGATTTCTTCGACAACATCATGGGTGGCGGAGGCGGGGGCGGTGCCGCCCGGCGTGCCCCAGTACGCGGAGAAGACCTCATGTACACCATGAAGGTGGGTTTCACGGATGCGGTGAACGGCATCCAAACCCGGATCCGCTTGACGCGCATGGTGGCCTGCGATAACTGTAAAGGACAGGGCCACATCCAGACCGGCGGCAGCCAGGCATGCCCGGCATGCGGTGGCACCGGCCGGGCCAGCATGCAGTCGGGATCCATGCGTTTCGCCACCGTGTGCTTAGCCTGCGGGGGCTCCGGCCAGACTCGGGGTCCGGAGTGCCCGTCCTGTCACGGCATGGGGCTGCTCCAGAAGACGGAGCGCATCAAGGTCCGCATCCCAGCCGGAGTCGACAACGGTTCCCGTGTCCGCATCGCCGCCAAGGGTAATGCCGGAGAAGGCGGCGGGCCGACCGGAGACCTCTACATAGTTATCGAAGTAACACCCCACAAGCTGTTCAAGCGCGATGGCAGCAATGTCCACATCCGGGTCCCCATCACCGTTCCCGAGGCCACGCTGGGAGCCAAGATCGAGGTGCCTACACTGTACGGGAAGACCACCATCAAGATCCCTCCCGGAACCAGATCCGGCCAGAAATTCCGCCTGCGCGACAAGGGGATCGCCAGGCCGGGGAAGGGCACACGGGGAGACCAGTTCGTAGAGGCCTACATCGTGCCGCCCTCCTTCAACAACGAGCGTGTACGTGAGCTTATGCGGGATCTGCAGGCTGCCACGGACGAAGACCCGCGTAAAGACCTGGGGATAGAGTGAGATGAAGAAAGACAAGGATCAGAGCAAATATTACCACATCAGCAGCGTGGCTCGCCTCTACAACATCCATCCCCAGACGCTCCGGCTGTATGAGCGCGAAGGACTCCTGAAGCCTTCCCGCAGCGAGGGAAATACACGGCTCTACTCCGACGATGACCTCAGACAGTTGGAGGTCATCCTGAATCTCAGCCGGGACCTGGGGGTCAATCTCGCAGGCATCGAGATCATCCTCAATATGCGCCACAAGATCGAGACCATAGAGGGGGAGATCAACCAATTCCTGGAATACATCCGGATAAGTTTTTTCGAGGGACGGGAAGAGGAGTTCGAAAAGACCAGGGTATCTCTGGTCCGACAGAGCTCGGCCAAGTTGGTAAAAATCGAAAAAATTGATACAATGGACGAATGAGGGACGGCTACAGCGACTCTCTTCAATCCCGGAACCTGAAACTCTATCTGAACCAGATTTCGAAATTCAGGCCCCTAACCCAGGAGGAGGAAAAAGAGGTCGGCTATCTAATCCAGAAGGGGGACAAGGCCGCCCTGAGCAAGATGATCGAGGCTAACCTCAAGTTCGTCGTGTCCTATGTCAAGAAATACAGGGGAATGGGACTCGGCCTCCTGGATCTCATCAATGAAGGGAACCTGGGCCTTATCGAGGCCGCGCGCAGGTATGATCCGGAAAAAAACGTAAAGTTCATATCCTACGCGGTCTGGTGGATCCGGCAGGCGGTGTTCCACGCATTGACACGTAATTCCCGGATCTATCACATCCCCCAGAAACTCTCCGACCAGGTTTCTGAGATGAAACGTGTGAAATCGGCCCTCAAGAAAGAGCTGGGCCGCAGCCCCAACCGGGAGGAGATCGCCAAACGCATGAAGATCGTGGTGGTGGATGTCGAGGACCTGGAGATCCTGGGAAGCCGAGACGTCTCGTTGAGCGACAGGTACTTCGACGAGGACATCGAGTTCGGGGACAAGCTCGAGGACAGCATGTCGCCCTCCGTAGAGTACCGGATCATCAAGAATTCGGTACAGACTCAGATCCGGGAGATCCTGCAGAAGCTGGATGAGAAGGAAAAGCTGGTCCTGAAACTGCGCTTCGGGCTGGATGACGACCAGCCTCACACACTCCAGGAGATAGGGGACCGGCTGCACCTGACTCGGGAACGCATAAGGCAGATCGAAAAGAAGGCCATGCGCAAGCTGGCGCAGTCGGGGACCATGCAGGGACTTCGGGGATCGTTGAACTGACAATGGCAGAAGAAAACTGCTCCCTGTGTCAGGCCACCGGCTGGGTGCTGGAGGAGAAGGAGGGCCGCGATGTCGCGAAGCGCTGCAGGTGTTTTGTGCAGCGCCAGAACCAGGTCCTCTTCGAGCTGTCCAACATCCCACGGCGTTACCGGGAGTGCACGTTCGAAAATTTCAAGCCGCTGAACGCATCTCACCGGGATGCCGTCAAGATTTCGCAGAAATTGATCTCGAACTACCCGGTCCAGGATTCCGGACTGATCTTCCAGGGTCCCTGCGGGGTGGGGAAGACCCACCTGGCCGTGGCTATCATACATGAGCTTATCT
>CBFDBC010000334.1:0-2406 GCA_965602945.1 uncultured bacterium
CCTGGGAGGATTTCCCCTGTGGAGGGGGAGGTATGACCAGGCACTCCCTCTGCTGCTGGCGGTCGTGCTTTTCCTGTATTTCATGTTCTCGTTGATCTACTACATGGTCCTGGCACTGGACAGGAGCCGCCAGGCGGAGCAGAAGGCCCTGGAAAGCCTCCTGTCGGCCCGCTCGGCCGAGTTGAGTTCCCTGAGGGCCTCGATCCACCCGCATTTCCTGTTTAACAGCCTGACCTCGTTGAGCACGCTGATGCGGAAATCTCCTGAGCTGGCGCAGGAGATCATCCTAAAGCTGGCGGGCTTTTTACGCTACAGCCTGAATCATGGACAGAAGGAGTGGGTCCGCATCCGTGACGAGCGGGACCACATCAATGATTACCTGGGGATCGAAAAGATGCGGCTCGGCGAACGCCTGCAGTGTGAATTCGCCTTCGATCCTGATGCCCTGGAGGAGATGCTGCCTCCCTTCACCCTCCTGCCGTTGGTGGAGAACGCCGTAAAACACGGCTTCCAGCAGTCCCTGGAATCCGGCCTCTTGAGCATATCGGTCGAACAGACGCCGCAGCTGCTGGTTATCGATGTGGAGAATCCTGTGGAGCCGGGGTCCCAGGTGAAGCAGGGAGAAGGGTACGGCCTGACGGGCCTGAAAAAGAGGCTGGCGGATGCC
Organism: uncultured bacterium; assembly: GCA_965602945.1. Classification (GTDB taxonomy): domain Bacteria; phylum Acidobacteriota; class Aminicenantia; order Aminicenantales; family Aminicenantaceae; genus JAUXEH01. The sequence continues at coordinate 668 of CBFDBC010000334.1, forward strand.
TATGAAGGAGAGGAGGGCTTGACCGTAGCCAGGGATGGGACTACCTTCAAGGTCACGATTAGGCTGCCGAAGAAAGGGATGTCTGATGGAGGGCCTCACGTTGGGGATTCCGCGGCGAGGAATGAAGCGGGAGAAGGGGGAGAGGAGTGAACAAGAAGAGCGTCCTGATCGTCGACGACGAACCCCTGGCGAGGGAGGCCCTGGTCGAAGCACTTTCAGGCTTCGATGATATCGAGATCGTCGGCGAGTGTTCCAACGGCTTCGAGGCGGTCAAAGCCATCAACGAAAGCCGGCCCGACATCGTCTTCCTCGACATCCAGATGCCCAAGCTGGATGGGTTCGATGTGCTGGAACTCCTGGGAGAGGATCCTCCCTATGTTGTCTTCGTCACCGCCTATGATGAATATGCCTTGAAGGCTTTCGAGTCACATGCTCTGGACTATGTGCTCAAGCCGGTCAGGCCGGAGCGGCTGGAGAGGACCTTCGCCAAGGTGAACGAGCGGCTGGAGGCGAAGTCGCCGCTGCCCGTGGATGCGCTGCTGGCCGACCGCCGGGAGCGGAACAAGCCCCTGGATCGGATCCTGGTGCGGGACAGGGCCAATGTCTATATTATCGCCGTGGAAGACATCGTCTATTTTGAGGCCCAGGACGACTATGTCGGCATCCACACGCGGGAGGGCTCCTTCCTGAAGAAAGAGACGCTGTCCCACCTGGAGAACCTGCTGGATGGGAGACTTTTCATCCGCATCCACCGCTCCTACCTGCTCAACATCAGCCACCTGAGCAAGATCGAGCCCTACACCAAAGACAGCCGGATCGCGATCCTGAAGAGTGGCAAGACCCTGCCCGTCAGCCGCTCCGGATACTCAAAACTGCTCCACCTCTTGTAGCGGCCATTTTGTTGCTCTCCGACCATTTTAACTGTAAGAAATCAAATAACTTATTGGCTTAGAGGCGGTCTTTTTTGCTCTTAAACCACATGTTTTGGGGTCGTTTTGGGGCTTCTAAGCACACAAGGGTGATGTTGTCTAAAATAAACCTTAGAAGGGCAATTTTGGGTATGAAACTTAGCTTCTAACGAATTATTTATGTGCCTCTAAGGAGTTATCTTATATTATATCAGTAAGTTAATATGGTCGGAGCGCTATTCATAGCGGAGGGAGTCGGCCGGGTTGGCTGAGGCGGCGCGGAGCGTCTGGAAGCTGACTGTGAGCAGGGCGATGAGGAGCGCTATGAGCCCGGCCCCCAGGAACGGGAACACGCCGAGGTCGATACGGTAGGCAAAGTTCTGGAGCCATGTGAACATGGCATAGTAGCCCAGCGGCCAGGCCACCACATTTGCGATGAGGACCTTCTTGATGTAGTCGCTCGAGAGGAGCTGCACGATGCTGGGGGAAGAGGCTCCCAGGACTTTACGTATGCCGATCTCCCGGGTCCGGCTCTCAGCTGTGAATGATGAGAGCCCGAAGAGTCCCAGGCAGGCGATGAAGACGGTCAGCAGGGCAAAGGTGCTGAAGATCCGACCGATCCTCTGCTCGGCCCGGTAGGCCCTGTCGAACACCTCATCGAAGAACGAGTACTCGAAAGGATACTTGGGCGAAAACGTCTGCATGGTCTTCTCGATATGAGCCAGCGTGCCCGGGATGCGTTCGCCCCGGATCTTTATGGAGATGTTGCGGTATTCCCTCTCGAGATCCAGGAAGACATACATGGGCTTGATCTCCTGGTGGAGGGAGTGC
>CBFDBC010000335.1:0-2398 GCA_965602945.1 uncultured bacterium
CTTTGTCATCCCTGATGATGTCAAACGCCTTGCCCCTCTCGCCCTGGCCCACCGTCTGATTGTCCGGCCCGAGAGTCAGTTGCGCGGCCGCACGGACCGGGCGATCCTGGCCGAGATCCTCGAGAGCACCGAGCTGAATATCGGCAAGCTAGAATGAAGACCGATATGACATGCGCAGGCTAGCGCCTTTTCTACTCCTTCTCTTTGCCATCTCCGCTCTACTTCGAGCGACTCTGTTCTTCACCATCCTCTATTTCTACGACCGCATACCCGAGGCGGTGAGCCTGATCTTTGTCGGAGCCTTCAAACCTTCGGCCCTGGGCGGCGGGGTGGTGGGCGTGACCGTCGCCCGCGCTATCCGCTACGGCCTGGCGCGGGGCACCTATTCCAACGAGGCGGGGACCGGGACGGCGGCCGTCCTGCACGCCCCCGCCCGCACCGCGGAGCCGGCCCGTCAGGGCTTCCTGGGCGCCCTGGATGTCTTCATAGACACTATGGTCATCTGTACCATCACGGCCCTGGCGGTGCTGACCTCGAGAGCCTGGACGCACGGGACCAGCACGGAGATGACGGCCAATGCCTTCAACCTGGCACTCCCCGTTGCGGGCGGTTTCATCGTGGCCGCCAGCTCCTTCCTCTTCGGATACTCCAGCCTGATCGCCGTGTCGTATTACGGCAAGATCGCGCTGAGCTTCCTGCTGGGACCCTGGATCCGCAAGCCCTACAACTGGATCTACTGTCTGTTCATCATAGTTGGAGCCTCCCTGGAGGTCGAGACGGCCTGGTCCGTGGGGGACCTGGTCAACGGCCTCATGGTGGTCACCAACCTGGTGGGAGTTGTAGGACTGTCCGGATTGGCCGTGCGCACGGTCCGGCTCTATTTGCATAAACAAGAGAACCCGGTTACTCTCGTCTCATCTTAAGGAGGCCCCAAGTGAAACATCACACTAGGACCAAGCTTCGGATCGGATCCATCCTCGTTTGCATCACAGCCTGTGCCCTGCTGTGGGGCGCAACACTGACGGAAAAGGACCTGTCACGGGGATACGACTCGATCCGGGAGGCGGAGGTCTACGGCTATGTCAAGACCATGGCCCTGCCACGCTACGCCGGCCGGCATACCGGACACGAAGGGTACACGGAGGCAGCCGAATGGGCGGCCGACCTGTTCAAGAAGTGGGGGCTGAAAACCCCCGGCCTGAAACAGGCCTTTCTCCAGGCCTACCCCTCCCCTTATGTTATCGTGGACGAGGCGTCCATGACACTGCTCAAGGCGGGCAAGAAGGAGCGCGTGGAGCTCAAGCCGGAGACGGATTTCCTCCCCATGCTGGCCAGCGATTCCGGCGACAACACCGCAGGCTGCGTGTTCGCCGGCTGGGGCATCCATGCCCCCGACCTCGGCTACGACGACTACGCCGGGCTCGATGTGGAGGGGAAGTTTGTCCTCTGCTTCCGCGGCGTCCCCGACCGCGGGGACAACCGCTTCACGCCCCATGACCATCACCGCCACCGCATGCAGACCGCCAAGGACCAGGGCGCACTGGGCGTACTCTACATCTACGGAAGCCCCCTGGCCAATCCCAACATGGACCTGATCGAGGGATTCACTCCGGCCATCATAAGCGATAGGGTGGCCGACATGCTACTGGCGGAGAAAGACACAACGGCCTCGGACCTGCGCAGGGACCTGCAGGGCAGCAAAAGACCCAACTCGTTCCCTTTTTCTGCTGAAATCCACTTCCGTGTGCAGTCGCGGCACTTTCCCGAGGGCATCGGCTACAACGTGGTGGGCTATGTCGAGGGATCGGACCCGGACCTCAAGAAAGAATGCCTGGTCTACGGAGGCCACTTCGACCACTGCGGCCAACACATGGGCCTGCTCTTCCCGGGCGCCAACGACAACGCCAGCGGCAGTGCCGTGGTCATGGAGGTGGCGGAAGCTTTTGCCAGGCTGAAGAAGCGGCCCAAGCGCTCGGTGGTGTTCGTGCTCTTCGGCGGCGAGGAGATGGGGCTCCAGGGATCCACATATTTCGCGGATCATGTTCCCGCTCCCTTCGAAAGCGTGGACGCCATGTTCAATTTCGACATGGTGGGCGAAGGCGACGGGGTGGGCTGCAGCCTGAGCCCCGAACCCGAGGACCTCAAGCTGGCCCTGGACAGGGCCGACAAGAGGGTGAACATCCTGAGCAGGACCCGGTTTTTCAGGGGTGTGGGAGTCCGGGGTTCGGATTTCGCACCCTTCTTCCATAAAGGCATCCCCTGCATCTCGTTCTCGTCCAACGGACCACACCTGGCCTATCACCTGAGCGGCGATACCATCTACCGCATCAATCCCGACATCATGGCGGACACCGCCCACCTGGCTTTTCTGGCCGGTGCCTACCTGGCCGACCGCTGA
>CBFDBC010000336.1:0-2384 GCA_965602945.1 uncultured bacterium
CTTCCGGGCCGAGAACGTCACCTTCCCGGTCCCCCAGTTCACACAGTGCCAGCCCCTCCGGTTGTGGCCCGAGCCGTAGATGAATCCTTCGACCAGGACCGCGGCTCCCATCTGGCTGTCGATGTTGCCCTGCTTCCAGACCCGCTTGATGCGGCTCCCGTCCTCGGAAATCCGGAACATCTGCCCCCCGGTCCCGTAGCCGCTGACCGTAAAAAGGTCCCCCTCGTGGAAAAGGGGCGTGTTGGCGTTCACATTGTAATCGGTGACGTGGGACTGGTGCCACAGATATTCGAGGGTGTCGGCGTCAAGTCCCACCACGGAGCTCTCGGTCATGGTGACCAGTATCCTCCGCCGGCCGTGCTGCACGATGCGGGGGGAGCAGTATCCGGATGTCTGCCCGTTGCCCTTGATCTCCTGACGCGTCTCGCCGGTGGTCCTGTCGAGGACGACAACCATGACCCTGCGGCCTCCCGGCGTGCAGAAGAGGCGGTCGCCGTCGACGAGCAGGGATTCCGTCATCCCCCACTGCAGGTTCCGGGCCCCGAAGTCCTTAGCCAGATCCCGGGACCAGACTTCCTTGCCGCCGGCGTCGAAGCACGCAACCCGGCCGAAGGCGCTCATGACATAGATCCTGTCACGTACCACCGTGGGTGTGGTGCGGGCCCCGGGATGGCTGCCGCTCCATTCCCGGCCGTAGGAGGAGGTCCAGAGGGGCTTCCGGTCCAGGCCGAACGCGTACAGGAAGCCCTCCCCTTTGGTCATCCCGGTCACGTAGATCCGGTCCGGGGTCACGGCCGCGGACGAATAGCCTTCCCCCAGTCCCTCGATAGACCAGAGGAGCCTGGGGCCATCCTCGGGCCACGTCTCCAGCAGGTTTTCTCCCGTATAGATGCCGTCGCGCTCCGGACCCCGCCACTGGGAATCCACCTGCGCGAGGGATCGCGAAACCAGGGCAACACTCAACAGGAAAAGCAGTATGATCGTCTTCTTCATGCCTACCTCGAAAATCCGTATTGTCGAATCAGGAACCTCATATGATACCTTTTTTCTGCACACTTACATAGGCCTCTCTATAAATACACTTAACCTATTGAATTAGTATAATGTGACGGGAGCTCCCCGTCAAGGAGCAGAGGTGCGCTGCACTAATCCTGGGAGACAGCGAAAAGATAGTGATGGGACCGGATGAAAAGGATCCCCTCCGAGATGGCCGGCGTGGCCATCAAGATGTCGTTCATGGCGTTGGCGCCCAGGAGCTCGAACTCCCTCCCGGCCTTGACCACGAACATGTCTCCCTGTTCGCTGGGCAGATAGAGCTTGCCGTCGGCCGCCACGCCCGAGGCCGAGAAGCTGGCTGCCTCCCCGAGTCTTTCCCGGTAGATCCGTTCACCGGTTTTGGCGTCATAGCACTCCAGGGCCCCGTTGCCGCGCAGGTTGTAGAGATACTCGCCGTAGAGGAGCGGGGTCTGCATGTAGGCCCCGCCACGGCGGATACTCCAGACGATGTGTTCGTTGGAGGTGGCCCCGGGCTCCAGGGATATGTCGCCTTCCGCGTCCAGTTTGATCGCGTAGATGGGCGAGTACTTGCCGTGCGCCCCGTTTATGAAGACCATGTCGTGCGCCACGACCGGCGTGGGCACGGGGATGTCCCCGCCCGGGCTGAGTTTCCAGATCTCCTCGCCGGTCTTGAAGTCATAGGAGCCGATGTGTTTGAAACCGTTGACGATGACCTGCGTACTGTCTCGGCCGGCATGGACCGTGGGCGTGCTCCAGGTGGGCACATCCCCGCGGGAGGTCCGCCAGATCTCCTTGCCGGTCTCGACCTCGAAGGCGGCCAGGAAGGAGTCCTTCATCACATCGGCCTGGATGATGACGACCCCCTCATGGATCACCGGAGAGGTGGCGAATCCCCACTGGGCCGTGGGGACCATGAAGAAGGCCGAGTCCAGCACGCCGAAGTCCTTCTTCCAGAGCGGCTTGCCGTCCATGTCGTAACAGAACAGGCCTTCGGAGCCGAAAAACGCCAGCACGTGTTTGCCGTCCGTAACAGGGGTCGAGTTGGCATGGGTGGCTTTGGGGTGCCGCTTGACCTTGGGCACGCCTTTATGCGACAGGTGTTCCCACAGGACCCGCCCCGTCTTCTTGTCCAGGCAAAAAACCTTGAACTCGTGTTCGGTGTCGTCCTCCACGGGATTGATGCTGCCGTACAGGCCCACCTTGAGTTCCGGCTTCTCCATCCCACTCACGGCCGTCGTGACGAAGACGCGGTCACCCCAGACTATGGGGCTGGAGTGCCCCAATCCAGGGATCTCAGTCTTCCACAGGATGTTCTGAGACGAATCCACATTCCAGACCGTGGGAGTGGGATAACCTTCCGCGATCCC
>CBFDBC010000337.1:0-2365 GCA_965602945.1 uncultured bacterium
GCGGAGCGTGTTGACGGGCGGGAATCCGGCCATGAACAGCGCCGGGTAGAGACCGGCGGCCTGGCTCATGGTCGCGATTATTGCCAGGAAAACGGCCAGGTTCTGCGGGAGGAAAAGGAGACCGAAATCGAGATTGCGGCCTGCAAGGTTGTTGTAGAGAGGGAGCGCCAGCTGGAAGAGCAAGAGTGCCAGCACGGCCGACACCACGGTCTGGAGAAAGGACTCGCCCAGGAACTGCCGGATGAGCTGCGGCCGGTTGGCTCCCATGACCTTGCGCACCCCGACCTCTTTCATACGCTTGAACGCCTGAGAGGTGGAGATGTTGACAAAGTTCACGGCGGCGATCACGAGCAGGAATACGGCGATGGCGGAAAAGATATAGACGTATGCGATGTCGCTGTTGGGGCCCATTTCCTGCTCAAGATGGGAGCGCAGGTGGATGTGGGAGACAGGCTGGAAGTGCAGGCGCGTGCCGGCTAGGATCTCCTCCCGGTCGCCGCGCTCCTCACCGTAGAAATTGACGGTGAAGTCCGGCATCTTGGCCTCGGCCTGGGCCAGCGTGGTATTTTCTCCCAACAGAACATAAGTAAAGAAGTGAGCCCAACCACGTGCTACGAGCCAGTCCTCCGCTCCCTGGTTAGTCATGCGTCTGTATAGGGACTCCATGGAAACCAGGAAGTCGAACTTGAGATGTGTGTGGAAGTCGAAGTCGGCCACGACACCGGTTATCCGGTAGGGAGTCCTCCCGCTCTCGTTCTGTATGGTCTTGCCGATGGGATCGTCCTCACCGAAATAGCGGCGGGCCATGCTCTCGGTCAGGATCATGGTGTTGACCTCTCTCAGGGAGGTCTCGGGATCTCCTTTGAGGAATTCCAGGTCGAACATCTCGATCGTGCCGGGATCGGAGTAGAAGCCTCCCTTTTCTTCAAATCTCTTGGGAAGGCCGTCGGTGGGGATGTAGGACAAGATGTTCGTGTAAAGATAGAAGATGCGCGTGGTCAGCTCGATCTCCGGGATGTCCCTCTGGATCTCCAGGCCGTGAAGCGGAGAGACCACGGCCCAGTGGCGGGAGTCGCCGGTGAGCCCCTCGTTGGTGATGCGGTAGATGCGGTCGGACTTGGGGAATCCCTTGTCCCAGCTCAGTTCATCTTTTATGTGGAAGAACATCAGCAGGCTGCAGGCGATGCCGATGGCCAGACCCGAGATGTTGATGAAAGTGTAGATCTTGGATTTTCCTAGATTGCGCAGCGCGGTCCTGAAATAATTTGTAAACATACAGATCTCCTAAAGTTACGATATGACTGGGGCAATTTCCGTGCCAAACTTGGCGGCATACAGTTTGTTGAGGCAACCAGGGAACAGAAAGGAAAATTGAATGGGAATACTGTCCGAATGCGTACACCAGCTGTCGCACGCAGGACAAAGCGGCCGGGAAGCCGGCAGCGATGAATAATTATTTCCTTTCCCCCGTACTTCTAATGAATGTATAATGAAAACCACACTATGAGTTGGGGGACGCCATGAACATAATGTACTTCGAACCTTTGGGCCGTGCCTGGAACCGGATGAAGCTGGCACTGTTTAAGCCCTTTGACCTGAACAAGTGGTTCATCGTAGGGTTCAACGCCTTCCTGGCCGGGTTACTGGGCGGTCACGGAGGCGGGAGCGGATCGCGGGCCGGGGGAAGGGAAGATCTGAGCTTCGGCGAATTCGTCCGCCTTCCTCACAGGGGCTGGGAATGGCTGATTGACAACCCGGGCTGGTTCATCGGGATCGTTTTCATCCTGTTCTTCCTGATCTGCCTGAGTGTCGCCCTCACCTGGGTGAGCTCCAGGGGTACATTCATGTTCATCGACAGCGTGGCCTTGAGCCGGGCCGAGATCGCAAAACCTTGGCGGGAAAAGAGCAGGGAAGGGAACTCCCTCTTCGTGTGGAGACTGATCTTCGGTGTTCTGGTCTTCACGGGGATCATCCTGATCTTCGCCGTTTTCTTCAACGGCGCTTCCTATCTATACCACACAGTGCACCCCGACCAGGTGCCCATCCTGTTCATTGCGTTGATGATACTGGTCGGCATTATCTTTTCTATCATCGCGGGATACATCTCTCTGTTCCTGACCGAATTCGTGGCGCCGATCCAGTACAAGCACGGCCTCACAACGACCCAAGCCTGGAGCCGCTTCCTCCCGCTCTTCAGCAAGCATCCCTTCCATTTCATCCTGTTCGGCTTCGTTTGGTTCATCCTGAACTTCGCCGTGGTCATGGCCATCATATTCGGCGGATTGATGACCTGCTGCATCGGGATCCTGATCATGATCATCCCCTACATCGGCACCGTGGCCACACTCCCCATCTGGTATACGCT
>CBFDBC010000338.1:0-2355 GCA_965602945.1 uncultured bacterium
GCAGACCCAAGAGGCCGGAGAGGGCGACGCCGATGATCACAAACGAGAAGTAGTCGCCGCCATAGGGCGTTAGGGCATGAGACTGGTTGGGAGAGATCAATTTCGATATAAAAAAGAACGTGGCCGAGGAAAAGAATATCCCCAGGAAGGTGGACAGGAACGCGAACTTGTAGCTGGCGGCATTGAGGAAATCCCGTTTGACGAACGCCGTCAGCTTCAACAGGAACATGTGGCCTTCCGCGTGTCAGTGATCATTGCCCTGCGTAGCCTGCCGGTAGATGTCCCGCAGGCTCGTTTCTCCTCCTCGCAGCATCTCCTGAAGGTTTCCCTTTATGCGAATCCGGCCTTCCTTTATTACGGCGACCTCATCGCCGAACTCCTGAGCCTCCGCAAGATTGTGTGTCGCCCAGAAGACCGTGCGGTTCTGTCTTTCCACCAGATCATGTTTGAGGAACCTCAGCACACGCTGGGCAGCCTCGGGATCGAGGCTGCGGGTAGGCTCGTCTACGAAAATGGTCCGGGCGTTCATCAACAGGGCCCTGGCAAAGGCCATCATCTGTCTTTTACCCGTCGAGTACGTATTAAAACGAAAGTCGATCTCTTTTTCCAGATCCGTGAGCGCGACGATCTCGGAGATCCGTGAGCTCATTTCTTTTCGGGGAATATTGTTGAGACAGGCAAAAAATTCCAGGTTCTGCCTCCCGGTCAACCTCCAATAGAAACTCCTCTCCTCACTGACCACACATCCGATGGAGGACTTGACCCGGTTCGACTGCTTGATGACATCATATCCATTGACGGTGGCCTCCCCATTATCGGGGATGATCAGTGTGGAGAGGATCTTTATCAGGGTGGTCTTTCCGGCCCCATTGGGGCCCAGAAGACAGAAACATTTGCCCTGGACGACGTCCAGGTCGATCCCTCTGAGGGCCATCACTTTTTTCCTGCGCAGAGGATGTAACAGAAGCTCCCGGTAGTTTTTCACCACCGGGAATTCCTTTTTCAGAGCTCTGACGTGTATCGCCTTGTCCAATTCAGTCACCCTTCCGTGATGGATTAAACACTATTTTGATGGGCATGAGCATACGCTGGAGGTAGTGTCTGAACATCTTACACGAACGCGGCGGAATATCATAGGCAAAAGCGATGTAGGCTTGAGGCGGGAAAAGGATGTGCCACAATGCCCCGAGCTTCGCGAATAGCTTTCTCCGGGAGAAAAAGAGGAACATGACCTGGGCCCGGCCCGCTTCGGCGGATGAAAAGTGACGGTTGATCACATGGTCTTCCGGCCACACATGCGTAAGCATTCGTTTCGCCAGAAACGGCGGTTGAAGCTGCTGAAGAACGCCGGTGGGGACCGACTCAGGCCAGATGCGTTCGACGAGATGCAGGCCGTGAAACAGAGAAGGCAGCATGTCCCTCTTCCTGCCCAAATGTTCGATCCTGTCCCAATCCAGCGACTCGAGACCCGCTACCTCGGCAATGTCCGTCAACCAAACCAACTGGGTATAGTTATGCTTCTGTGCATGGAGGCAGAGGATGCACAGTTCATCTTCCAGGGAAAAAACCCTGGCCCGGGCTGCTCCCAGACCGACGGTCCGGACATCCCGCCAGAGATCCTCATGAAGGTCGAGGGGGACCTCGATGCCGGGCCAGTGGAAGTGGATGTCGATCAGACAGCTGTTCTTACGAAATCCGGTCTCCATGATCCACATCATCCGCCTTGGGCCAAAACCCTCGTAACGGCTGGCATATGAGTCCGTCCAAAGACCCAGCCCTTTCAACATGCCCTGGATCGACCCCAGGTCTTCGGGATGGGCCATGAAATCGATATCCGCGAATGGGCGCAGCCCCGGGTTCCGATAGATCGTTTCCGCGAGCCGGGCACCTCTGGTGACAGCCATCCTCAGGTTCCTTTCCTCTATCGCCTGCAGGATCGGGACGATCTCATGAAAGAGCTTTAGGTTCCTACCCGTGTTCTGGAGATAGATCCTCTTAAGCTGTTCTCTGGCTGATTCCGGTATGCGATCAGGAAAATGTTTGAGCGTGCGGTGGAGGAGAGGGGTCACCCGCTCTTCCTGCGCTGTAGCGATGACCCGCTTCCAGTCAATCTCTCGATCCAGGATCTCGGCGAGGGCGGAAAAGGAGGACGCATCCGGTTCCAGCCGTGAACAGAGAGCGACGAATCGATCGATCATGAAAATCTCCCCCCTGTTATATGCAAACGCCCCCTAAAATGCAATTCGGAGCGGGCTTCGCCAGCGACTCGACAACGATGGTCCGGGGATTATCGTTTCTTCAGGTCAAGGAAGGTGAAGTGGCTGTCCAGCTTCATCCAGCGGCCGCTTTTGACCT
>CBFDBC010000339.1:0-2346 GCA_965602945.1 uncultured bacterium
GGAGCTCGCTCTCGATGTCCTGGGCCACGCCCCCCACAGAGCCCCTGAACCGGAACGAAGTGGGAATAAAACTGGCATTCATGCGGATCACCAGCTCCTCGATGGACATCTGGATGGGTTTAGTGATGCGGCCTTCGACACTCAGGACGATGCCGGTTGCATCCCGGCGCCAGACGAACTCCTCGTAGCCGACCTTCTCGTCCATGAAATAGATGGAGAATGTGCCCCTTTCGTATTCTTCCTGTGGTGAGGAATTCACCGGTGCCCCCGAAAAGAAAAGGCCGGCGAGAGTGAACAGGGCCAGGAAGCGTCGCAAGGATCCCGATCCAGGCAGGTGGTCTCGTCTACTCGACAATCACGGCCGTGCCGTAAGCCAGAATCTCGGAGGCGCTCTGCATGATCATCGAGGTCGTGAACCGGATGCCTATGATGGCATTGGCGCCCAGGCTCTCCGCTTCTTCCACCATGCGGTCCAGGGACTGCTCCCGGGACTCGGCCATCATCTTGGTGTAATCGGTGATTTCGCCGCCCACGATGTTCTTCAGAGCCGCCGAGATGTCCCGTCCCACATGGCGGGCCCGGATGGTGTTGCCGCGCACCAGGCCCAGGTTTTTCTTTATGGTCTTCCCGGGAACCTCAGTTATCGTGACGAGGATCATTTAAGGACCTCCTTGTAGCGCTCTCGCTTATCCACGAACAAACGCTCCCGGCCGAAACTCACCAGCAGGACCACACAACCGGCCAGCACGGCCAGGATCCCCACCTTCAGCAGCACGGGGATCTCAGGGTCCTGGACGATTCCTTCCACCAGCTTGTATCCGCCGAAAAAGAGAAGAATCATAGCACCGATAGACATAAAAATCCACCCGATTCCCCTCTCCAGGCGGTTGTACACCGTGGTCGAGTAGATTTCCCAGGTTTCTTTCGGGGGTTTTTTGAACGCCATTTTTCCCATGACCTCCTCTAATTTTCGTGTTTCTTCGAGCTCTTTTCGGCATTCGGGGCAGGTCCGGATATGCTCATCCACCTGACTTTTCTGGCTGTTGTCGAGCACACCCTCATGGTAGGACGCGATGAGCTTTTTGATGTCTGCATGCTCCATGAGAATCTCCTTGATGGTCTATTCCGAATACCAATATTTTTTCAGGATATCGCGCAATTTCTTTTTTGCGTAGAAGAGTGACGACATGACCGTACCCATGGGCTTCCCCGTCATCTCGGCGATTTCCTCATAGGAATACTGCCTGAAGTAGCGGAGGATGATCACCTCCCGCTGTTCAAAGGGCAGCTGCTCGATGCCCTTCCACGCGAGCTCCTTGAGCTCATGATTGTCCTTGTCTTCTTTGAACAGCTGGACATCTTCCAGAGGCACCTCGGCCCTGCGTTTGCATTTCTTGATGTGGTCCAGGCACAGGTTCTTGAGCAGCCGGTAGAACCAGGGGAAAAACCGCTGCTCCGGATCGTACTGCTTGATCTTGCGGAACGCCCGCACGAACGCGTCCTGGGAGATGTCCAGGGCGTCCTGCTGATTGTGGACGAACCCCAGGGCGATGTAGTAGGCGGTCTGCATGTAGCTCTTGACGATCCCCTGGTAAGCCTGGCGGTCACCCTGGCGGACCCGGATCAGGATCTCTTTTTCCGACAGCTTCATCTCCGTCATGGGTTTCACATGCACTCCGGATAATACCTGATCAACGCATATTCCTGTCTGCTTGGCCATCTGTGTGTCTCTTCATGGGCATATACAGCAGAATTGTGCATTTTATTCAACGCGATAAAAAATACTTTTCCTCTAACGCAACCTTTTCCCCACCTGTGACCGTTTTCGCCGGACCGCCGCACTAATCCGGCGCGGGGACGATCAGGTCGAGGCGCCCTGGGATGACGTGGGCCGTCAGCTCTTTCTGTTCCGTATAGAAAAGCTCTCCCTCCGTGTGAAAAGCCAGGGGTGTCTCGCAGGTCACGGTCACGGAGGCGGCCTGGGTGTAGTGCACCAGGGGATGCGTCAGATGCTTGGCCTTCTGCACCAGCTGGAACAGATGCAGGCGTGTGCCCGGACCGCATTCGTCTATGAACATCACATCCAGTTTGCCGTCGGTCATGTCGGCCTTGGGACAGGTGGGGTACCCCCCGCCCGAGATCCGGTTGTTGCCCAGGTTCAGCATCATGGCCTTTCCTTCGATGACCTCGCCGGTGTCGGTCTCAACTCGGATGAAATTGCCTCGATGTCTGAAAATTGCCTGGATGATGGACCAGAAGTACAGCATCTGTCCCTTGAGTATCTTGTTGCTGAGATGGATCTCGCTCATGGTGATGTCGAACCCGAATCCCACCAGGCTCACCGCA
>CBFDBC010000340.1:0-2273 GCA_965602945.1 uncultured bacterium
CGTATGACTGGACCAGGAGCTCATAATCGAGGACCGTCCGGTTGATGGCCCTTTTCGATTGGGTTACCAGGGCAGCCTCCACATCATTGCGTTTCCCGATCAGGCCGAGCAGGTATGCTGCGGGAACGCCCTGAAGGACCAGGGAGATGTTCCTCGCTGCGAGGAGCCGCTTGACCTGGAAATCGATATCCTCTCCGCTGTCTTCCCTGTTCAAAGCGCTGAACAGGGTGATGTTGATCTCGTAGGGCGACTCGCCACCCTCCCGGTCGGTTCGATACGAGATCATCCCGCCGTGTTCTTCCGCCCTCCTGATCATTGCATCGATGGCTTCCTGCGGGAGGATGTCCTTGACGCCCATCACGCCGAAACCGTCGTGTGAGTCCAGGAAGTTGAAGAAGTGGGTGGTCTTCGAAGGTGTCTCGAGATCCTTTGCCCAGTCGGACAAGGCCGTGGCGTCCTCCGTGTAAAAGGTGTGGAGGACCAGAGGCGGCAGGGCAAAGTTGTAGACCATGTGTGCCTCATCGTGCCCGTTCCCGAAGTATGAGATGTTCTCTTCGTGAGGGACGTTTGTTTCCGTGATCAGGGCTACCCCCGGGGCGACCAGATCGACGGCGTCCCGGAAGAGCTTGATGATCTCGTGGGTCTCTTCCAGGCTGGCGCAGGAGGTCCCCGGCTCTGCCCACAGGTACGTAACCGCATCCAGACGGAGGATGTCTGCTCCGCGTCGTATGTACATGAGCAGGACATCGAGGATCCGCATGAGCGTTTCAGGGTTCTTGAAGTTCAGATCCACCTGGTCCGGGGAGAAGGTAGTCCACACGTGCACCGGTCCGTCGATGGACTGGAACTCGGTGAGGATGTCACTCGTCCGGGGCCGCCTGATTCGCTCCAGCTGCTCCGGGGTCAGCTCATCACGCGATCGATACGAGATGAACAGATCCTTGAAATGGGGGTCTCCGTTCAGGAACTCCTGGAAATAGCGGCTCTTGGACGAGACGTGGTTGAAGACCGCGTCGAACATCAGCTGGACACGGGTGTCCAGCTCTTCGATATCCTCCCAGGATCCGAGGTTGGGATCCACTACCTCGAAGTCGATGATCGAGAACCCCCGGTCCGAGGAGGAGGGAAAGAAGGGAAGGATGTGGACCGTGTTGATCCCGGACAGCAGGGTATCGCACAACGTGACCAGCGTCTTCAGGGGGGATTCCCCTTCCTTGCGAACGAGGTCCCCGTAGGTGATGAGGATGGCGTCCTTTTCAGTGAACCGCTCCTCCGGAACAAGGGTCTTCTCCCTTTAAGCGAGTCTCTTAGGCTTGTGGGCATATTACACCTTCAGGATTCGTTCCAGTTCCGGAAGCCATGCCTTTGCCGTGTCCTCCCCGTAGAGGAAGGTCAGCCGGCCGAGCATCCGTTGCATCGCCTCGGGCGGGATCTCCAAGAGAGGTCGATGGTAATCAGGTTCCGGATTGTGGACGGTCTCTGTGTTCCCGTGACGGGCCACGCGCCCCTGCGTTTCGTTCCGGTTGACGGGTTTCCGGTCACTCATGAGCTTGTCTCTCCGCTGTTTTTGGCCAGGATTACACCTTGAAACTACCGAAATTGTGATCCCTATGCAAAGAACGTAAGATAAGAACGTAAGATAAAAGGTGAAAGGGTCAAGGGCCAATACTTGATCCACCCCTTTCACCTTTGACCTTTACCCTTGATCGAGGACCTCTACAGAGGAATTGCATCTTGTTCGATTGGAAATTCTATTCTGCGGTCGTCTTTGTCTGCGTGGCGGTCGGATCCTTCCTTTATAAGCGGGCGCAGATGCTGGGCGTTCGTTCCGGATCCTTCATGGTGGTCCAGAGCTTCTGCTTCTTCTGTACGGTTCTCGCGGCGAGCCTGATCAGATACGGGGGTGTATCGAGCAGCCCTTACCCCTGGTTGGGCGTCGTGGCAGGGGCCCTGGGGATGACGGGCGCTTTTTCCGTCCTGCAAAGCATGAGGCAGGGTGAGTTGGGCACGAACATCGCCGTGGTGCGCTTGAGCTTCGTCCCCACGGCCATCGGGGCCTTCCTGTTTCTCGGTGAGCCCTTTACTGTACAGAAGGGGTTGCTCCTCCTCCTGGCAGGCCTGGCGGTTTCCTTGTTCTCCACGGCCGTGGTGGCCTGACGCAGGGCGGAGCACATCAGTCCTCTCTTCGACATGTCCGCCATCCCGCCCGGCGAGAGCAGGAGGCACCAGTTGATCGCAAAGCCCAAATAGATAAGGTGGTTAACGCGCGCATC
>CBFDBC010000341.1:0-2272 GCA_965602945.1 uncultured bacterium
AGTAGGGTATCGTGTCCCCGAAGAAGGTGTTGAAGTCCCCCACTGTGAAGGACCCGACTCCCCCTGAGAGCTTGAGGTGGAGCCCCCGCCTCCCTGTCTCTGCTTGTGCCAGAAAAGCCAGGCATGATATCAGCAGGAGTGTAGAAACAGGCAGGGCTCTTCTCATGCTATTTCGCAAAGTATCCGATGCGGTGAGTGATCCTGTAACCATCTCCCGAGATCCTGATCTTGATATTCTTGAACGTACCGTCAGCCTTATAATCCTTAGGCGTGTAATAGAGCAAGTAATAGTTCTCAGACGCATCGGACGCCTTCTTGAAGAGGAATTCGGGATTGGCGGAACTCTGTGTCACTCCCCTCGATGCAATAGCCATTTCGTTAAAAGCAGAGAATACATCCTCCGAATGCTCGATCATCTGAACACCCGGAGTTCTGTCGGCCATCTTGGAAAAGAAAAGGAAATGCACCGCAATGGATGAATCCGCGTAGGCCTTTTTCACTTTATCCACATCGATATGGGCATCTCTGTGATACAACTGAAACAGTTGTGACACCTTGATCGGGATATGCGGCTGGCCCTGGAATCCGGTCATGATGGTATCCAACACCCTCTGCTCCAGAGTCGGGATGAATTCCCTCTGATAGAACATGAATACGTATTTCTGTCCTTCTTTATCTTTCATGTACTCGGCAAACTCCAGGATCTTCTTCTCATCTATACGCCGCAACGCTTCCAGTTTTTCCAGAACGGTTTCGCAGTACAGCAATTTTTCATCCAGTTCCATTCCTGAGGTGATGGGCCTCCCGGACGTGTCCAAAAACTCCCCTCCCATCACGTCGCCACCGCTCAATTCCCGTGCGATCTGCGTGAAGTCTGCAACAGCGCTCCGATACTCCGCGCTCCCCATCCATGCCTCTTTACGAAGAATGGATTTCAGACTGTGGCAAGCTTGGTCCACTTCCGCATCGATTCCCCCCACAAAGTATACTCCATGGCTTGCAGGACATAAAGCATATTCCATGCCAGCTTCTTTTTATGCGTAGGAGGATTTGCGGGAGGCGCGGTTTCGTCCTCGTGATGGGACAGCTGACCCATGGAGGGAGCAGCTCCCTGCGGGAATCTTCGGCAGGGATATCAGAAGCTGCCATAGGCAAGGCGGCGCTTCCGGCGCTGGCTGTCGACAACAAGCAGGGCGCTCACGGCCACGAGATAAACCAGGCCCATTATGATGAAGGCCAGGCTTTGCTCGCGGACACGGCGGTAGAGGGTGCCCTGCCCGGGTGAAGGCAGGGGCTGCGGGTCCCAGGGCAGCCCGTACTCGGCAGCCAGGCCCCGGATGTAGAGCAGGTGGATGACCGGAATTCCCCGGGCGGCCATGGCGAAGATCATGCCCCGCCGTTCGGGGGGCGGAAAGCTTCGGATGCGGGTGACACCCGGTTTGACCTCGAGGATGAGGGAGTCGGTCCCGATGTTGGCGTAGGTCCCGCCGATGTTGACGAAGGCCCGGATGGTTGGCCTGCCGCCTGCATCCTCGAAAAGCCGGGTTCGCAAGGCAACATTCTTTTCAATGTCCGGCTCCCGGATGATCGTCAGGCCGCTCGCTTCCATGGCACTCTCGAGGAGGGCCCGTCCCTCAGGCTCCATGTTGGCGCCCACATCGGAATCTCCCCCGAGGGAAACCGCCACGGGCTCCCCGTGGACCAATCCCTGCTCGGCCAGACAGTCCTGCATGATGAGCCAGTGGAACTCCGGATGGTTGGCACCCCACTGGGAAGCCCCCAGGGAGGGCAGAAGCAGGGCATCGACACCCATGGCGGCGGCCGCACACAGCGTGGCAACGATCAAGGCGGGGAAGGAGCCGGAGGCTCCCACCGCGATCGTGTCGCCGCGCCGCACGCCGGCCTCGTGGAGCAGCAGGACGATCAGGCCGGCGGCGTTGGGGTTGGTGGTCGTGCGTTTGGCTTCGAACCGGCCCAGGGACGTAGTGACAGAGGAGAACTCCAAGCCGATCAAGCCAGTCCGGTTGATGTCTGTTTCAGGGTCTATGGCGAGTCCGCGTCCGGCCCGGCATTCACGGAGGACTCGAGTCGCAGTAACCATTTTTTTCGATGCCCCAACCATAGTGGAGTGCAGGTCGGAGGGGCCGGAAAAGGGCAGGACATAGATCAGGGTCAGGAAGGCGAGGGACAAGACCAGGAGCCAGACAAAGACCGGAGACGCGTGTCCTACGCCGTTATCCATGCCAGAAGCCTCACGATCACATAAACGGCC
>CBFDBC010000342.1:0-2267 GCA_965602945.1 uncultured bacterium
CTATCTGGAGGGTTTCCCGTTCGTGCTCCTGGTGGATAATAGCCTTGTTCTCTGTGTGCTGGCAAGTGATATCCTGCCGCACCGTGAGGCCATTAAAGAAGGGAAGGACGGCATCTTTTTTCAAGCCGGACAGCAATCCGACCTGACCCGGAAACTGCAGGACTTGGTCGAACATCCGGAGACGGCCGCCGGCATGGGGAACACGGCCAGACAGGAAGCCTTGAAGTACCTGAGTTGGGACGAGGTCGTCGACCAGACCCTGGATGTGTACGAAAAGACTCTGGAGCAACGGGGGACTCACCGAACCAGAGGTGAAGGAGACATCGGATAAACGTCATCAGAGGGGAGGGGAGCAAGGTCGTAGTCTTCGGGATTGATGGGGCGACCTTCGATGTTATCGACCCTTTGATCGCCTCAGGCAGGCTTCCAAATCTGGAAGCCCTTATGCGAGAGGGGACTCGAGCCCCCCTGAAGTCCACGATCATGCCCAACAGCTATCCCGCCTGGACCTCCGCGGCCACCGGAGTCAATCCCGGGGAGCATTCGATCTACTGGGCGCTGATCAGAAGGGACAACACCTCCTTTCCCCTCAAGCTGATGAACTCACTGGACATCAAAGCCCGGACGCTGTGGGAGATCCTGGGAAAAAAAGGCTACCGGTCGGGTGTGGTCAACGTTCCCACTGAATATCCGCCCCGGGAGATCCAGGGATTTCTCGTCTGCGGAGCCTTGACGCCCGGTACCGAAAGCGATTTCACATATCCCCGCAGCCTTAAGCAGGAGATCCTTTCCGTAGTGCCCGGCTACAAATGCGAGATCGATTTCGCCCGTTCCTCCCTGAAGGAGCTGGCCGGACAGGTCATGCGGTCGATCGAGAACCGCGAGAAACTCCTGGTCCACCTGATGAATAATAAGGAGTGGGATCTCCTGTTCTGCGTATTTACCGAAACAGATCTGACACAGCACAGGTTCTGGGCG
Organism: uncultured bacterium; assembly: GCA_965602945.1. Lineage (GTDB taxonomy): Bacteria > Acidobacteriota > Aminicenantia > Aminicenantales > Aminicenantaceae > JAUXEH01. The sequence goes on from CBFDBC010000342.1 coordinate 979, forward strand.
GGCATGGATCGGCGGCACCCGGATCATAACCGATATAAGAAATACCGGGATTTTGTGCAGCAGGTTTATCAGAGACTGGATCAGGCCCTTGGTACTATACGGGAGCATTTGCCTGCGGACACGACTCTGTTCGTCGTATCCGATCATGGATTCGGACCTTTTTATCAGTCGTTTTCCGTGCCCCAGTGGCTGATCGACCAGGGGTATCTGGCCCTGAAACAGGATTTATCCCGGGAAGTCTTCAGAGGCCTGCTGAAGAATGAGGCCTGGAAGAGACGCGCTCGGAGACTGAAGGCGGCCCTGACCGACCGGAAGCCCCTGGATGAGAAGCGCCGGGACGTGCGGGCGCTCAGGGAAAAGGATGAGCGGTCGAGCGCACAGCAGGCCCATAGAATCGACTGGAAGCTCACCCGGGCTTACTATACGTCAGATTACGGCATCCGGCTCAACCTCACGGGCAGGGAACCGGACGGCATCGTTTCCCCCGGTGAAGAGGAGAGAATCCTCAAGGAAGAACTGAAGAACAAGCTGAAACGGTTGGCCTTTTCCAACGGAGAGCCGGTGTTTGAGGCCGTTCTGACCCGTGAAGAAGCCTACTCCGGAAAATACATCGACAAGGCTCCGGATCTGGTCGTGCCGGTGAATCATGCCAAAGCACCGCCACGCCCTGAGAAATGGGCATACACACAGACCCATCCCTCACTGTGTGGAACCCACTCGCCCTGGGGAATCCTTATCGCCGCAGGCCCCGGGATCAAAAAGAGCTTTGCCCTCGAAAGCGCAGGGATCATGGACCTTACCCCGACGGTGCTCCATATCTTCGGTGCGCGTGATGTCGAAGGGCTGGATGGCGATGTCCTGTTCGGGCTCTTCGACACCCCCTCCGATATTTCCTGACGGCTGGCACCGTCTATCGGGATCGATGTTGGCTGGCCGGCCAGGCATGCGGCATGAAAAAGACTTGAAGGGGGGCGGATAATCACATAAGATATGCACATTATGAAAATGGATCGCAACATAAATTATATCGTCTCAGGCCTGGAGCGTTCGGGAACCTCCATGCTCATGCAGATCCTGGTCGCGGGAGGAGTCCCGACCGCTTTTGACACCGAGTCCCGGCCGCCGGATGACAACAATCCCAAAGGATACTTCGAGCTCGAAGGCGGCAAGATCATCAACAAGCTGATGGAAGGACAGTTCCCCATGCAGGGCCACCGGGGAGAATTCATCAAGATCACGGCCTACGGCCTCAAGTTTCTCCCGCCGGGGAACTACAAAGTCATCTACTC
>CBFDBC010000343.1:0-2264 GCA_965602945.1 uncultured bacterium
GCCAGGCTGCCGGCGCTGCCGCAGAAGCTGTCGCTCCCCATGCCCACGCCCTCCCGGTTGTCCCACTCGAAGAAGCCGCGGTTGGCGATGTTCTTGCGGATGATCTCCTGCAGTTTCTGTGTGGCGGCCCGGCTGTAGCCGTTTTGGTACAGGGCATAGATGAGCTTGCCCCCGAACCAGTCCCACTGGGCACCGTTCTGGTACTCGAAGGGGTCGTCCAGCATGGGGTGGCGGAAGGTCCCGGCGGGGTAGGGGGGCAGCAGGGTACCGCTTATGGTTGAGACTTCGTGAGTCGCCTGGCGTGCCAGGGCGGTCTCGATGATGTGCCGTGTCCGTAGGGGACCGGCCAGGCCGGAGAGCACGGCTTGGGTATTCCCTCCCATGGCGAAGATATCGTCCTCGTCGAATCCGTGAGACATGTCATCCAGGTGGCGGTGCACGACGAAAAAGCCCCTGTCTTCCCGCCAGAGTCTTGCCAGGGTGCTATCTCTGAGGGCTCCGGCCGCGGCCCTCCAGGAGGCGGCCCGGGACGTTTCCCCGAGTGAATCCAGCATCCCGGCCAGCTCCAGAACGGCCTGATAGAACATGCTCTGGTCGTAGATATCTACGGTCCAGTGCGTGTTTTCATCCGTGTAGACCGCGTTTTGGCCGGCATCCACGATGTCGACGTCACCCCAGTCCGCGGTGTGTGCGCCCTTTACCATGAGGAGATCCGGATCCCACCGCTCGCGCCGCACGAACTCCAGGGCCGTCTCGAGGCGTTCGATGACCATCCGGCCGGCGATGTCCTTCCGCAGCCAGTCCGAACCCAGGATCTGATAGATCTGATATGCGGCCTGCACGGCAGAGGCTTCCTGGTCTGTTTCCGTGGTGTTCTTGTCCGATCCCCCGCGCGAGTCGATCCAGTCGTACAGAGAGCCGTCCTCGCGTTGAAAGGCCAGGTGCTCCTCCAGCCAGGAGCTGAGCCACGGTGCGTCGTAAAAATACCGGGAGGCCGGCAGGATGGTGGCGGCATCCCGCAGCCAGATCTGGGGATAGTCCCTGCCGGGGGCAAATCCCGATATTTCTCCGGTGCGCCCTGAGAACGTGGTCTCGTTTTCCTCTAGGGTCAGGCGGATGAGTGTGTACAGCTCATCGATCCCGGGGAGGGAGGAGGTGAACCGCGTGGTGCCTCCGTGCTCCAGGTCGATCTCCTGCCCGCTGTCCGGCCAGCGGCGCTGCGTGACATCGAGCGGGACCTCCAGGGATCCGGAGCCCCCGTCCTTGAACCAGGCAACACCCTCACGGACTAGGTCGAATTCAAGAAGATACGATCCGCTCTGGAGCGGGATGCGGAGAACGACGTCCAGCTCCACTTCATCTCCCGGTTCGATCCGGCGGGGGAGGGCTATGCGCCGGTTGTCGAAACGGATCATGTCCCGGTCCTGGCTCATGAGGTGATAGGACAGGAAGCAGGGGGGCGTATCGGCGGAATCCCAGGCGTTCTGTCCGATGTTGGTGAGCCTGAGACCCAGGGGGAGGCGCGCGCCTGCGACGGCCTCCAACCGATCCGTTTCGGCCTGGATACGGGCGCCGTACGCGAGGGATGGGTCCGGCGGGCCCTTTTTGCAGGCGGGATGCAGGAGCAAGAGCGACAGAGCCGTGAGAGCCGCCAGTTTTCTCGGATGAAGGGAGCTGCACTTCCTGCGCATGGGCTGTCGCCTCTTCAGCAGATGCGGGGCAGGAGCTCCGATGTCAGGGGCTCGAGGAGCCTGAGCCCGCCCGAGACCGTGGCCAGGAGCAGTTCGCCAGGCTTTCCCCGCCTTCGGTCGTCGATCCGGCCGATCACGGCCGCGTCCGCACCCAGATTGTGCTGCCGGATACCGTCCAGGACCGCAGCGGCCCTGTCTTCGGGGACCACCAGGACCGCCCTGCCTTCGCAGGCCAGGAACAGGGGATCGATGCCCAGGAGCTCGGTAGCCCCCCGCACGGCCCGTGAAAGCGGAATGGAATCCTCCTCGATGACCACGGCACGGGGGAGCCTTTCCGACAGTTCGCTCAGCACCGTGGCCAGCCCACCGCGTGTGATATCCCGCATCCAGAGGGTGCCCTGCTCCCAGAAGGGCAGGAAGCGCAGCGTCTACAGCCTCAGCAACCTCACCCGTAACAATCGTAGACCGCCCCTCGACCTCGTTGCCATAGAAGGCACGATTGTAGTAATTGAGCGCCTTGCGTCTTTCTTCCGTCGTCTCCGACTCGATGTAGCCACGCGCATTGTCTATCTC
>CBFDBC010000344.1:0-2255 GCA_965602945.1 uncultured bacterium
ACTCCAGGCTCTCGGAATCGGCCGCCTGTTCGGAATATTTTTGTGACCGGGACGTGGGGGGGCTGCACTTCAGAGCGGCCAGGGGGCTAGCCGCCGCGCGCGCTCACGATTACGTTCCACCGAGCTTGAAGCCAAAGTCTTACCCATTTCCTGAAATAGTCTGATTCAGGAAAGTATGCATCGCATCCCCATCTCGGATCCGTTAACTTTTTTGCAGTGCACCCGTATAATGAGATGTGACAATTCCTTGAAATTATCAAACATTTATCTTTGATTTTTTCAAGTATTCAGAAATCGAGAGGCAGAACATGAAAGAACTCACCCTGATAGAACAATATATCCTGCTGTCGATCAACCAACTGGAGAAAAACGCATACCTGGTTACGATCAGGGAACACATCAAGGAGATCACCGGAAAGGACATGGCCATCGCCACCGTCTATGTTCCTTTAGAAAGGCTCAGCCGCCTGGGTTACCTGTCCACCCGGGTGGTAAAACCCGCTCCCCGCGTGGGGGGCCGTGCCATCAAATACTACAACCTGACCAAGGCCGGTATCCAAGCCCTGGATGAGATGAGACGGATCCAGGAGCGTTTCTGGATAGGCTACGCGAAAACGGCTGGATCGGACTGAGGCCGATATGGATGACAAACGCCTACCCGCGGTCGATAGGGCCCTGCTGCGGTGGCTTCTTCCCCGGCATGAACTCGAAAGCCTGCTCGGATATTACGAGACAGGATATCGAGATATTCGACAAGAAAAGGGACGCTCAGCTTCCAGACTGTGGCTGTGGCTGCAGATCCTCAAAGCCATTCCGATTTTGCTCAACCGATGGGTCCGGGGAGAGACCATAATGGTAAAAAACTATGTTCTAACCGCCTTTCGCAACATATTCCGGCACAAAGGATATTCCTTTATAAACATCGTGGGCCTGGCCATCGGTATGGCCAGCTGCCTGCTGATCTTCCTCTGGATCAAACACGAATGGAGCTATGACCGCTTCCACGTGAACTCAGGATCGATCCATCGTGCGGTCATAAGCTGGCCCCTGGGCGGCGACACCCGCTGGCACTGGCGCACGCCCCCGCCCCTGGCACCTGCGCTCAAAGCGGAAATCCCCGAGATCCGGGAGGCATCCCGTTTCTATACAGTGCCCGGCATCCTGGTGGAACATGGTGAGACCCGCTTCAAAGAAGAGATCGCCTTTACCGATCCTGAGTTGTTTTCGATCTTCACGCTTCCCCTGCGCAAAGGATCAAAGGCATCCGCCCTGTCTACTCCTCAGTCTCTTGTGATCTCGAAGACGGCCGCTCAGAAGTATTTTGGCGATGAGGATCCATTGGGCAAGACCATGGTCGTAGACGACACGCTCTTTTTCCAGGTCGCGGCAGTCATGGAGGATATCCCCTCCAACAGCCTGCTCCACAGCCAGATCCTCATCCCATTTGTCCACCTGAATACCGTGACAGGCGCCGGAGATGTGGAGGACTGGGGGAACTTTGGATACAACACCTTCGTTATGCTTGAAAACAGTGTCACCAAAGCCCAGGTGGACGGCAAGCTCAGGGACTACTTTGACATCCTGTGGGAGGACCCCGACAACGAGGTCGTGCTCTCGCTCCAGCCTCTGACTGAGATCCACCTCTACGGCCTGGGAGGGGGGGGACCGATCGTCTACCTCTGGATCTTTTCGGCCCTGGCCGTGTTTGTCCTGCTGATCGCGTGCATCAATTTCATGAACCTGGCCACGGCGCGTTCCGCCACCCGGGCCCGAGAGATCGGGGTGCGCAAGGTGGTGGGGGCCGACCGTTTGAGGCTTGTCTGCCAGTTCCTGGGGGAATCGCTGCTCATGTCGCTGGTATCGCTGGTCCTGGCCCTGGCCATCGTGGGGTTTTTTGCACCACACATGGCCAGGCTGGCCCGGATCCCGCATCAAAGCCTGGCGGTTGACCTGGGTGTAATCCCCGTATTCCTTCTCATCACTCTGTTCACGGGACTTCTGGCGGGAAGTTATCCCACGGCAGATGGACTACATCACCCAGAGATCATTGGGATTTGACCGGGACCGGATCGTCTACGTGCCCTTGAATGAAGAGTTGATGCAGCGCTACGATCCCTTTCGGAGTGAGCTGCTGGCATATCCTCAGATCTCGCAGGTGGCGACCACATCGAACTACCTCGGAAGGGGTGCAAAGTGGAGCACGGGAACCCTTGACTGGGAAGGCAGAGGCCCGGAAGACGGCTTCAATCTGAGCA
>CBFDBC010000345.1:0-2254 GCA_965602945.1 uncultured bacterium
TTTTCGGTTTTTCCTGAGGCGGCCTTGGCGGGTTTCTTGGATCTCTTGGGCAGGTCATTGCCGTTGATCAGGCTTTCGATCTCATCGGAGGTCAGAACTTCCTTGTCGAGCAGGGCATCCGCCATCTTGATCAGGATCTTTTTGTGTGTGTTGATGATCGTCTCGGCCCGTTCATAGTTACGGGAGATGATCCTCTTCACCTCTTCGTCGATCTGCTCGGCTGTGCGCTCGCTGTAGTTCTTCTGTGTGGTGAGCTCCCGCCCCAGGAACACCATCTCGTCCCTCTCGCCGTAGGAAATGGGTCCCAGGTCGGACATCCCGTACACACACACCATCTTGTGGGCGACAGCCGATGCCTTCTCGAAGTCGTTGGCAGCACCGGTTGTGGTCTTGTCCAGGAAGGTCAATTCCGCCACCCGGCCCGCCATGTACACGGACAGCTGGGCCTCGAGAAAAGACTTGGAATAGGTATAGCGGTCGTCTATCGGGAGCTGCTGCGTCAGCCCCAGCGCCATCCCCCGCGGGATGATGCTCACCTTGTGGATGGGATCGGCCTCGGGGATCAGGGCGGCGACCAGGGCGTGGCCGGCCTCGTGATAGGCCGTGCTCGTCTTCTCTTCGTCGGAGATGATCATGCTCTTGCGTTCGACGCCCATGAGCACCTTGTCCTTGGCCTTTTCGAAGTCGCGCATGAGGACATCTTCCTGGTCCTCACGGGCAGCCAGGAGCGCGGCCTCATTGATCATGTTGGCCAGGTCGGCACCGGAAAAACCGGGAGTTGAGCGGGCCAGGATCTTGAGGTCGACGTCCTTGCTCAATGGGATCTGCTTGACGTGGACGCGCAGGATCTCCTCGCGGCCCTTGACATCCGGCATGTTGACCACGATGCGGCGGTCGAACCGGCCCGGCCTCAGCAGCGCGGTGTCCAGGATATCGGGCCGGTTGGTGGCCGCGATCAGGATGATGCCTTCGTTGGAGTCGAATCCGTCCATCTCGACCAGGAGCTGGTTCAGTGTCTGCTCGCGCTCGTCGTGCCCGCCCCCCAGGCCGGCACCGCGGTGACGGCCCACGGCATCGATTTCGTCGATGAAGATCAGGCAGGGAGCCTGTTTTTTCCCCTGTTCGAACAGGTCGCGGACGCGGGAGGCGCCCACACCCACGAACATCTCCACGAAGTCGGAACCGGAGATCGAGAAGAACGACACGCTGGCCTCCCCGGCAACAGCCCGGGCCAGCAGGGTCTTGCCCGTACCCGGCGCTCCGACCAGGAGCACACCCTTGGGAATGCGGCCCCCGAGTTTCTGGAACTTCTTGGGGTCGCGCAGGAACCCGATGATCTCAGAGAGCTCTTCCTTGGCTTCCTCCACACCGGCGACGTCTTTGAAGGTCACCTTCTTCTGGAGTCCGGAAAACAGCTTGGCCCGGCTCTTCCCGAAGGACATGGCCTTGTTGCCGCCGGACTGCATCTGCCGCATGAAAAACACCCAGAAAAAGACGATCAGGATGAGGGGGAACCAGGTGATAAGATACGAGTACCAGGGATTCTTCGTATTGTCTTTTACCGTGATGTTGACGTTGTGCTCACGTAGAACCTGGACAAGTTCTTTGTAGTGCTCGGTCACCACGGTCTTGAAAGCGGTCCCGGTGGCGTATGTCCCTTTGACTTGATTGCCTTCTATCGTGACCTCGCCGATCTCGTTGGCTTCCACGTCGTTCATGAACTGGCTGAAGGTCACCTCGTCGCTCACGGCTCCGGGATTCTGGAATACACTGAAAAGGAGGATGATCAGTATGCCCGCGGCTATCCAGAACAAGATGTTTTTGTATGTTTTATTCTGCTTTCTTGGTCGATCCATTCTTTAAACCTCTACGCCTGCAATTTTAACACATATTCAAATTCTTGTATATTGCGGACAGGCGAATTTTTGTAATTTTATGCCTATTCTCAAGTCATTGCGAGCCGCGAAGTTCATGTCACTGCGAGCCGCGAAGCGGCGAAGCAGTCTCATCGCTAATAATACGGCGATCATAGCCCATCTATTCACCGGACTCTTATCTTACGCTTCTCAGTCCATAAAGGTTGCCATCACGGATGTTTCATTGCGAGGCGCGAAGCGGCGAAGCAATCCCGACTTGACTGTATCCTTATCTTTTAGTACTATATGCAGGCCTCAAGGTGGGGCTGTAGTTCAGTTGGGAGAACGCTTGACTGGCAGTCAAGAGGTCGGGAGTTCGAGTCTCCTCAGCTCCACCA
>CBFDBC010000346.1:0-2227 GCA_965602945.1 uncultured bacterium
AACCGCACGGAACCCTTACACGCACAGGATGGTCTTGATCGGGGATGCCAGCTGCACCCGTTACTACAAGAACGGGATCGAATCCGCTTTTCTGACGGCAGAGTTGGCGGCACGTACGGCCGTGTATCACGGGATAGACGCACGATCGTTCAGCGGTCACTATTTCAGGCCGGCCCACAAGGCCATCATAAAGGACAATCGGTACGGCCGCTTCCTTTTTTCCCTCAACGACGCGCTCACCACCCTGCCCGCCCTGCAGAGGGCATACATCGACCTGGCTGGCGAAGAAAACCATACCAAACCGGCCAGGAGGCTGCGTTCCATACTCTGGAACATGTTCACAGGCAACCAGCCCTACAAGGCGATCTTCAAAAAGGGGCTTAATCCGAGGTTCCAGATCACTCTGCTGGCACAGGGGATAGGGAGTCTTTTTCCCCACCGGCGGCGGCAGGGTCACTCAGGTTGAGGGGCGCCTCGGCCTCTCTCCCCCCCAGTATCATGACTTTCAACACGGCTTGGCCTATAATGGAGCCATTCACAGGCCGGGCAGATGGTACCGGCCCAGGAGGGCAGCATGTCGAGCCGTATACGGGAGCATCTCCGCTCAGCCATAGACGACATCCGGCACGCAGGTCTGTACAAGGATGAGCGCATCATCGTTTCGCCGCAGGACCGGTGCATCACACTCGAGGACGGGAATGAGGTCCTGAACCTTTGCGCCAACAATTACCTGGGACTGTCCAATCATCCCGAGTTGATAGCCGCGGCCAAGGCGGCACTGGACAGCCGGGGATACGGCATGTCCTCGGTACGCTTCATCTGCGGCACCCAGGACCTCCACAAAACTCTGGAGCGGAAGATCAGCGCGTTCTTCAAGACTGAAGACACCATCCTGTATGCCGCCTGCTTCGACGCCAACGGCGGGCTGTTCGAGCCTCTAATGACCGAAAAAGACGCGATCATCTCCGACGCACTGAACCATGCCTCCATCATCGACGGAATCCGGCTGTGCAAGGCCGCAAGGCATGTCTACACGAACGGCAACATGGCGGACCTGGAAGACAAACTGCGGCGTACGCAGGACAGTCGCTTCCGGATCATCGCCACGGATGGTGTTTTTTCCATGGACGGCAACGTGGCGCCGGTGGATGAGATCCTGGCCCTGGCGGACAGGCACGACGCGCTGGTCATGGTGGACGAGAGCCATTCCGCGGGGGTCATGGGGCACTGCGGACGAGGCGTCACGGAGCTCCTGGGAATCATGGGCCGCATCGACATCATCACAGGCACTCTGGGGAAGGCCTTTGGAGGCGCCATCGGAGGGTTCACCACCGGCCGGCGTGAGATTATCGAGTTCCTGCGCCAGCGCAGCCGGCCCTACCTGTTTTCCAACTCGCTGCCCCCCATGGTCGTGGCTGCGGGGATCAAGGCGTTCGACATGCTCAGTGAGTGTACGGACCTGCCGGAGAAGCTGCGGCACAACACCCGTTTGTTTACCGGGAAGATGCGGGCCGCCGGCTTCGAGATCAAACCCACGCGATCCGCCATCTGCGCGGTCATGATCTATGACGCCCGGACCGCACAGGACATGGCCGAGCGCCTGCTCGAGGAACGGATCTACGTGATCGCATTCTCCTACCCCGTGGTCCCCGAGGGGCAGGCCCGTATCCGGGTCCAGTTGTCCGCGGGCCACGAAGCAGGGGACCTGGAGCGGGCCGTTGAAGCCTTTGAGAGGGTGGGCCGGGATCTCGGTGTGCTCTCTGCCTGAGTCAAAAAAGACTTTCAACTCCCTTTCAAAAGTCCTATACTGGCGCTGCAGGACATATTTAATGGGGGAGGAGACGTGAAGAACAAAACGACGACAACGCGACGGGAATTCATCAAGACAACGGCGGCAGGCGCGGCCGGAGCGCTGCTGGCCCCGGCGATCCCCTCCCGGGTTCTGGGAGCGAACGAAAGGATCCGGGTGGCGGTCATGGGAGTCAACAGCCGGGGGAATGCCCTGGCCAGGGAGTTTGCCCGGAATCCCTTTAGCGAGGTCGGTTTCATCTGTGACGTGGATTCCCGTGCCGCGGCCAGGACCGTGGCCGAGGTCAATAAGGTTTCCGGAAGCAATCCCAAGGGTGTGAAGGACTTCCGGCGGGCACTGGACAGCCCGGACATCGACGTCCTGGTGATTGCCGCCCCGGACCACTGGCACACGCCCGCCACGATCCTGGCGCTCAAA
>CBFDBC010000347.1:0-2198 GCA_965602945.1 uncultured bacterium
CTGACGGGAGACGGCCGTGGCCCACCCGAACATGGCGGTACCGCGCCGGCCGTTGGCGATAATGGCGGCCAGGAACGAGTCCGGCGCGGCATCGAGGAAGTCCGGATTGTGGATAGCCGGCCCGGTGTCCCCCTGGCCGTAGATGCCGTGGCAGCGGGAGCAGAGGTAGTGGTACCTATCCCTGCCTTTCGTGGGATCCCCGCCGCTCCCGATATCCCGGCCCTGCCGCAGAGGCTGCTCTCGCCAACTCTTGAGAAACGCCAGGATGTGGGCGAGTTCCTCTGACGTGAACCTCCCCCATCCGGGCATGGCCGTGTTCCGCCGGCCCCTGATGATGGTTTTAAAGAGGAACTCGTCCGTGGCGGCCGCCAACATGTCGCCGTTGCTGATGGTGATGACCTGAATGCCCCTGCCGTCCTCTCCATGACATATGACGCAGTTCTTCTGATACAGCTCTTTTCCCACCGGGATGGTCCCCGACGACCGCTGAACAGCCTCCAGGTCCGACCTGACCGTGCGCCTGGCTTTCACGTGAGCCGCCAGGGCACGGATCTCTTCGATAACCAGGCCCGAGAAACGTGGCTGCCAGGCCGCCATCTGCCGGCCGCTGCGGCCGTGCATGATGGTGAAGGCGATCAGGTCTTCGGAAGCAACGGACAGAAAGTCCTGATCGCCCAGGGAAGGAATCCCGGTCTTATACGCCTTGTAGCTTTTCCCCTCGCCCTCCTTGCCGTGACAGGCCGAGCACAGCATGGGGAAAGCCTCAGCTCCGGTCAGCTCGCCCCGCTGGCCCTTGAATTCCCGGAGTGTCTCGAGAGAAAAATATTCGAACGGAATACTCGGTTTCGCCATGCCAAGGGTGAATGTGATCAGCGCCTGGATCTCGCCCTCATCGAGGTCCACTGCCAGCATCTGTGAACCGGGGGAGACCATCTCCGGATCCTTGAAATGGCTGTAAAGCCAGTTGCTCACGGTCCGTTCTCCGGAGATGCGCGAGAAATCGTATTCATGACGGGTTTTTTCCCCCTGGACCGTGAGCTCCGGACCGACGGTGCCTCCAACGCCTCTGGCCTTATGGCAGCCCAGGCAGCCCTCCTGGCGGAAAATGTCGAGGCCGTGGCGGAATGTCCCGGTTCCTTCCAGCGATGTGCTTTCGCCGAATATGGACAGGTGGCACTTCCCGCAGGACGATTCCAGGTAATCGAGAGAGAGCAAAGGAGTCGGCCATGGGACGTCCCGGGAGCGGGCGTGGGCATTTTTCTTGTCGATCGCCTGGCCCTGCCCGGCATGGCATATTGTGCAGCCGAAGCGGGCTGTCGGGTGTTGTCCCAGCAGGCCCCCGCTGTGGCTGCGCAGAGGGAGGGGCTGGTCCGGCATGTTCAGATCCGTCGTCCCGATGTGACAGGTGAGACAGCGGTCCGTTCGTCCGAGATCATCCAGTAGCACCTGCTGGATCCCCGGTGCCTCCATCCGGACGGCGGGAGCCCCCTCCGTACTCTGTGACCGGTTCAGGACCAGCCTTGCGTAAGCGGCCTGGTGTCGACGCCACTCGGATCCGCTCTCTTTCAGGGCGGCCCCGGCCAGAAACAGCAAAAATATCAGGCCGCCGGCCAGGGTCAGCCACTGGAAGCGGCGGTTGAGGCGTTCTTCCTTCTCACTCATCCTATTGGACCGGCCAGTGCGATCTCAACCAGTAGAATTCCCAGTCGGGCCCACGGAACCACACCCCGATAAATGTGAGGATGATGAGGCCGACCAGGGCGCAGGTGAAAAGGGCCATGGCGGCGTAGTGGGCGGACCCGGTCCTCCTGCGAATGGCATATGACCATCCCACGAAGAGGGCGCCCAGCACGGTGCCGGGATTGAAGAAGATGATGAGGAGCTGGGGCACTCCGGCGAACCAGTCTCCCAGCCAGCCGAGATTCACCTGGACGACAAGGATGCCGATCGTTGCCGCTCCGGAGAAGATCAGAGACTCCATGGCCACTCTTTTCCCTGCAGCTCCGGAAAACCAGACACCGCTGTGATTATCTTCCCGATCCCGGAAGGGAACAGACACCAGGAAAACAACGAAGAGCAGGGGGATGATGATGCCCCCGGCGAACGCGGAGAAGGAGACCAGCTCCTGGATCCCGAGGAAATACCAGGGCGACTTGGCCGGATTCTCCGGCAGCAGAGGATTGGCCAGCTCCTTGAGC
>CBFDBC010000348.1:0-2189 GCA_965602945.1 uncultured bacterium
CTGTCCATCTGTTGTTTGATCAAAGCCTGGGACTGCTGGCATTCGGCTAAAAACACTGTTTTTGCCCTCAAAAGTGCCTCTATAAACCCTAAAAAGGGCCGTTTTTAGGATGTAACTTATTTGTTTTCAGCAGGATTTCATGGTCCGTCCCCAAACTAGCGGCGGTAGAGGAAGAGGATGTGGACGTCGGTGGGTTCGAGTTCCACGGTCTTGCGGTCGACCTCCCTGGATTCCCAGCCCGGCACGCGGTAGTTGTGGGCCACGACCCGCGTCCCCGGCCTGAGCTGTTCCTCCAGCAGCGGCCGCAGCCGCTCGTTGGAGCGCGTCAGCAGGTAGACCGTGACCACGGTGGCGTCCGAAAAATCGGCCTTCATCACATCGCCCAGGCGGAACTCGGTCCGGTCATCCACCCCGGCCTCCACGGCTCCCTGCAGGGACTCCTCGATGCGCTTGGGATTGAAGTCGATGCCCACACCGCGGGCCCCGAACTTCTGTGCAGCCAATATCACGATACGGCCGTCCCCGCATCCCAGGTCATACACGACATCGTCCTCACCCACCCCGGCCAGTTCCAGCATCTTCTCCGCCACCGCCAGAGGCGTCGCCACGAAGGGCGCCAGGTCCTGGGGATGCTCGAGGCCGTGCCAGCCTTCCTGGATGACGACCTCCCCCCTGTCGTCCCTGACGAAGGAGTAGGTCTTCCCGGGCTCAAGGTCCCGACGAACAACGGAATACAGCCGGGCGAAGGTTACCGTGATCTTCTCCCCTTCCGTAAAGGTGTCGATCTCACCCGTGTCCAGGATCCGCTGTTCCGGCGGCTCGAGGGCCCCCGCCGGCTTGACCGTGTACTCGACAAAGCTCTCGAGGCCATTGCGGAGGCTTATGCTCCTGCCGGTGATCCCCTGGGCCACCCGCAGCTGACGCGCCAGGTGCGGGTCCTCGACCTCGGGCTCCCTGGCCTTGCAGGACGCCAGCGCAACACTCAGCACCAGGGCCGCCAAGCCTATCCTGACTAACCGCATGTCTCTCATCCCGCGATTATACCATTTTTATTTGGGGACGGACCATGAAATCTCGCTGAAAAGAAAGAGTTTATCCCCTTAATATGGCCATTTTAAGGGCTTAACGTGCGAATTTTAGCCCCAAAAGGGGCCTGTAAGGCCCTCGATTTGCATTCCTGCCCATGGAAGAAGTACCATGAGAAAAACCATGGGAAAGAGAGACATGAAAGACATCCGCCAACTTTATCGCGAAGAATGGGACAGGTTTAAGACGCGCCACCTCAAGATCTTTCTGGTGGCGCTGCTGCTCTTTGTCCTCGTGGCCGTCGTGAGCTACACTTACCTGCTCGGGCATCCCGAATTCACGGAACAGAAATTCATGGAACTCGCGGAGAAACTGCTCGAGAAGGTCCCCTTGGACAAGGGAAGGGTGGTTATGAGCGCCGCCATTCTCCTGAGCAACCTCGTGGCCGTTTCTCTGGTGGTGGGAGCGGGGCTCGTCCCCTTCCTGTTCCTGCCAACATTCGGGATCATGCTCAACGGAGCGGCCATGGGAGTCATGAGCGCATTCATGACGCTGCGCGGGGTAGAGCTGGGATCCCTGCTGCTGTTCGGCCTGGCACCCCACGGGATTTTTGAGATCCCCGCTTTCCTTTATGCCTGCACGCTGGGAATCGCACTATGCCTGGGGCTTACCCGCTTTGTCATCCGAGAGCTGTTCGGCCGGGCAGAGCCCGCATCATCTGCTCCCTCTCCCGGCGAACCTGGGTCGGTAGAAGGCCTCACCTCTCTCCTGAAACACACATTCAGGACCTTCGTCCTGGTCATCGTCCCACTCATCCTCCTGGCCGCCCTGATCGAGACCTTCATAACCCCGCTCCTCATCCATGCCTTCATCGGCGATCTAAATCTGCTTTAGTGCTTTAGCGCTCCGACCATCTTAAATAGTTGATTATAAATAAACTGACCTCTTAGAGCAGCCTAAATTCGACCTTAGAGTTCCTTTTTGGCCCTCGAAAACGGCTGAATAAGAGATGGATAGGGATTGATAATCTCGCGAGATTTAACAATATTTCCTGAAGAACCTTTACATACGGCGAAAACGGATATATAAACAAAGACAATGATCTCAATAAGGGAGGACAAAATGAAAAGATCTGTGGCTGGATTAATCGCGCTTGTCTTATC
>CBFDBC010000349.1:0-2185 GCA_965602945.1 uncultured bacterium
AGCTGCTGCCAGGGCAGCAGCATCGAGCTGCACAGAAGCAGCGTAGAGGCGGTCACCAGGAGGGAGCGGAGTTTCTGCGCGGCATCGTTTGGCTTCTGATCCATTCTTATATGCCCGATTATAGTACATACGAGGCCCCCTGTCTCCGGTTTTCCATTCTTAATCCTCCGAATGAGAATTCGGCGAACTCCGTGCGTCTTAGAAGTAGCGGCATGTTTGCCTGAAAAGGGCCGGCTGCCGTCAATCATGAGGAAAGGAATCTGACTTGACAATCTCGATCGATAAGTCTATCGTATTACAAAAGACATATCGATGGAGAAATCGCATGTCAATGGTTAAGGTTTCCCCAAAATATCAGGTTGTCATACCGAAAAAGATCCGTGACAAACTCGGGCTCAAGCCCGGGCAGATGATCCAGATGCTCCTCTACGGAGACCGGATCGAGTTGATCCCCGATCAAGAGATCTCAGGCATGCGGGGTTTCCTCAAGGGCATCGACACCCGGATCGACAGGGAAAAAGACAGGCTGTGAACATAGTCGATTCTTCCGGGTGGCTGGAATATCTGTCCGATGGGCCGCTGGCAGCATCTTTCGAGGAACCGCTCTCAGAAAGAGACCGCCTGATCGTGCCGGTAATTTGTATCTACGAGGTCTTCAGGGTCATCCTCAGAGAAAAGGATGAAGAACATGCCCTGCGCACGGCGGCCCTGATGAGGCAGGGCCGGGTCGTCGACCTCTCTGAAGGGATCGCTCTGCAGGCCGCACGTCTGGGAAACATGTTTAAACTGCCCATGGCCGACAGCATCATATTGGCCACGGCCCGAGAGTTCGAGGCGGTAATATGGACGATGGACAGCGATTTTAAACCGTTCGAAAACACAAAATATATTACTCCCCAAAAGGCCTGAGCTATTCTCCGCCGTGCCTGATCGAATCCCAGTTCAGGATCCGGTGGCGTTTGAGCAGGATGGTGCCCTCGTCCCGGTTCTCTTCCAGTTCGTATGCCAGTCCCCTGGTGATGACCTGGGGGGCCACATCCGTCATGATGCGGTACAGGTAGCGGCCGTCCGGCCCGAATACGTCCAGGATCTGGGTATCGCTCTCATCTAAGACGGACCGGAAACTTCGCACATAGAGCCGGCCCAGATCGTCTGACACCAGAGAAACAAAATGCGGGCGCGCGGCCGGAAACTGGCATCCCTGCTCCAACACCTCGTCCGGGATGGTCCGCCCCCCGGCCAGGATGATGTCCCGGATCCTACTGATGGTCATATCTTTCTCCCGGCGGCTGATGGGAGTGGACACCGCCTCTTTTGTGATGATCAGGTCCGTCTCGCCCTGTTCTGTGCAGCGGAAGAGAGTGTAATCGGCGGAATAGGCGTAGAAGAATCCGCCCTGCGCTCGCAGCCCCAGATACAGGTAATTGTTGTAGAAGTGCTGGATGACGAAGCGCACTCGGACCCCGTCGCGTTAGTGGTACGCCGCCAGGACAAAGGATAAATCGGCCATGGCAGCCATCTCCTTCCCCTCCGGGTCGAGCATGACCAGGAATCGGCGGCGCCCTTCTTCCGTGTTCCTGGTTTCGACGCCGTAGATCGTGTGGTCGGGCGAGATCCAGAGGTTCACGAGCCGGTTGGTCAGGGGCAGGCTGCTCAGTAGTGTTCCGTCGGCCTTGAACCTCTGCAGATTGTTGTTTCCCAGCGCATACAGGGTTTCATCCGGTGAGAGGAAGACCGCGGGCAGGTTCTCGAACTCACCCGGCCCCTGTCCTTCCTGGCCGATGGTCAGGAGGAAACGGCCCTGGGGATCGAACTTCTGGATGCGGAAATTCCCCTCATCCACCACATACATGTTTCCGGCGGGATCCACCACCAATCTCCGGGCCTCGTGGAACAGGGTGTTGTCATCGCTTTCGTCGCTGCCCAGCACCAGCTCGGTCTCCAGCTCCCAGGTGATCTCTCCATGGAGAGGAACATCCGGATTGGAAACGGTCCGGATGTCGTTGTCTTCCGTGATCGTGCCCTGCCAGGGGCCGCCGGGCCCGTCGGAGGCTGTGCAGGACACCAGGATGCTGAAAGTGATGCCCAGTGTTAGGTACGCTATACGTGTCTTCATCTCGGCTCCTTTCCAAAGATATAGATTGTAACAAATACTAATACGCCTGACACACGTAAAATTGACAAT
>CBFDBC010000350.1:0-2181 GCA_965602945.1 uncultured bacterium
GATCGACGATTACTCCATAGAGATCTACGCCAGTGACCTGAAAGGCGCCCGGACCCGGTGGGGTGAAAAGGCTATCACCCTCTATTCCGGAGGCAGGGAGGTGGCGCAGGCTGTTTTCGCACGGGAAGGCGCGAAGCTGCCGGAGCCTTATCTATCCGAAGGCAAGATCTACTATTTCGCTCCCGGCCATCAGTTTGCTGACGTTATCGCCCTTCTGCGGAACGAAATGGATGTCTTTAGCGCCTGGAAACCGATCTCCGATCCCCGGGAAGAAAACGACGGGGACGCCTACTTCCACACGGCTCGTACACACCGGGAGCCGGATTGACGGGCTAATTCTCCTGTGATATAGCTATTGGGTTCCTGCAGATCCGCCGGAACGTCGACTAAAGGGAGGCAGGGGAACCGAAAGAGGTGCTGCAGGAGGTTCCCCGAGTGGACGACAAAGATCACGTGCAAGAACAATATCTCTTCCAGCTATCCATGGATCGCTCCGGTGACGCCATCGTGTGGATGGGGGCGGACGCCGGCATCATCTACGTAAACGAAGCGGCCTGCCGCTCCCTGGGGTATACACGGGCTGAGCTGCTGGCCCTCAAGGTCTTCGACATCGACCCCAACATCACGCCCGAGATGTGGGCTAAACTCTGGGCCAACTTGAAGACCAAGGGCTCTGAAAAGATGGAGTCCCTTCACCGGCGCAAGGACGGCAGCGTGTTCCCCGTCGAGGTCACAGGCAACTACGTAGAGTTCTCCGGCAAGGAATTCAACTGTGCCTTCGCCCATGATATTTCCGAGCGGAAGCGCTCCGGGCAGGTTCAATCGTCCGTGTACAAAATCTCGGAGGCGGTCCATGCCACCGAAAGCCTGGAGGAACTCTTCCAGACCATTCACGAGACCATCACCGAGCTGATGCCAGCCAAGAACAACTTCTACATCGCACTCTTCGATCAAGACAGCGGGATGCTCACGTTTCCCTATTTCGTGGACGAGTTCGACGAGGCCCCGGCCCCGAAGAAGCTCGGGAAGGGCCTGACCGAATATGTGCTCCGGACGGGCAGTCCCCTGCTGGCCTCTCCCGAGGTCTTCGCCGAGCTGGAGAAACAGGGCGAGGTGGAATCAATCGGGGCCGCGTCAATCGACTGGCTGGGAGTCCCGCTCAAGTTCAAAGACACCGCCATCGGCGTCCTCGTGGTTCAGAGCTACGCCGAGGGACAGCGCTTCACCGAGGCGGACAAGAGCATCCTGATGTTCATCTCCGAGCAGGTGGCCATGGCGATCACGCGCCGCAAGGCCGAGGACGCGCTCCAGGAAAGCGAGGAGATGTTCCGTTCCGTGGTGGAAAACGCGCAAAGCGGGATCGTGCTCATCGACGATCAGTTCCGGCCGGTCTATGCCAATGATGAAATACTCCGCATCGTTGGCTATCCCCGCGATCAATTCGTCGGGACGGATTTCCGGCAGTATTTGGATAAGGAAAGCGTTGAACTGGTGGCCGACCGCTATCTTCGTCGCCAGAGAGGGGAGGAGATCCCCTCCCGTTACGAGTTCACCTTCGTTCGGAAAGACGGTGAGAAGCGCCGCGTCGAGATCAGCTCCACCGTCATCAAAGATTCCAAGCAGCGTGCTGCAACCCTTACCCAGATCCGCGATGTCACCGAGCAGAGGCAGACGGAGGAGCAGATAAAGGCCTCCCTGCAGGAAAAGGAGGTGCTGCTGCGGGAGATCCACCACCGGGTGAAGAACAACCTGCAGATCATCTCCAGCCTTCTGAACCTCCAGTCCCAGCACGTCGAAGACGACAAGGCGCTGGAGATGTTCAAGGAAAGCCGGCTGCGGGTTCGCTCCATGGCCATGGTCCACGAAAAGCTGTACCGCTCCAAGGATCTTTCCCGGGTGGATTTCAGGGAGTATGTCCACAGCCTGGGCTATCACCTGTTCCAGATGTACGGCGTCGCCCCCGACACGGTCGCCTTGAACATAGACATCGAAGACGTCCTGCTCGACATCAACACCGCCATCCCGTGCGGCCTGCTGGTGAGCGAGCTCATCTCCAATGCCCTGAAGCACGCGTTCCCCCAGGGCCGCAAAGGGGAAGTCACGATCAGCATGAAGCCGATCGAAAACGGCGATATCGCCCTGGAAGTGAGTGACAACGGTGTCGGCCTGGAGGATGACCTG
>CBFDBC010000351.1:0-2144 GCA_965602945.1 uncultured bacterium
GGTGTACATGTTGCGGAGGATGCACGCCGCGTCGCGGGCGGTGTGGTTGTCGTCAAATTGTGCTCCTGCTCTGGTTCCGCCGCGCGGGTCCGACCCTACTCAACCTGACGGATGCTTTATTCTTACAGGTGCTCATCTTGCCCTGTCTGCTTCTTTACGCCAGGCTTCATCACTTTCTATTTCCAGGGTTTGCTGTGGTCGTGCCGTTCCTCATGTTATTCATCCTGGCTCGTGCCATTCTGATTCCCAGCAAGGCTTGGTGGACCGTCCTGCTTTCCCTGCCGGCGGCTCTCGGTGTATTCGTCATCCAGCTCAGGGCGGGAAACAGTTTTATTTCTCCCGACCAGGCCTTCGGCCAGGACCATTTCGTGAACATGGTCCTGCAAAATCAGGTCCTGCTGCTCGGTTCGATCGCCATTGCCGCCACGGCGTCGCGCGTAAATCTGAGTCTCAGGCGCCAGAGCTTCAATGCCCGCCATGTGGGACAGTATAAGATCGAGAGACTGCTCGGTACCGGGGGCATGGGCGAGGTCTATGTGGCCACGCATTCCCTGTTGAAGCGGCCCACAGCCATCAAGTTCCTGCGGCCGGATATCGCCGGCGATCAAACTTTGCTCCGATTCGAACAGGAAGTTAAACATTCCAGCAGATTGAGTCATCCCAACAACATCTCCATCTTCGATTACGGCCATACCGCCGAGGGTATCTTCTACTACGCAATGGAGCTGCTGAGAGGAGCGAACCTGCGCAGGATTGTCGCCAGTACCGGTGTGATGCCCCCGGGGAGAGTGATCCATGTCTTAGCCCAAGCGTGCGGGGCGCTCTGGGAGGCTCATTCTCTGGACATCATCCACCGCGACATCAAACCTGAGAACATGATGCTCTGCGAACAGGGCTGTGAATATGACGTGGTAAAGGTCCTGGATTTCGGCCTGGTCATGGACCTGGCGGATCCAGGGGGGGCCGAAGAAGAAGGCGGTGGGATCTCCGGAACACCGGAAACCATGTCCCCGGAGTCCTTGTCTCCGAGCTCGGTCGGGCCGGCCAGCGATCTTTACTCTCTTTGCGCTGTCGGTTGTTTCCTCCTCACGGGGCAGGCCATTTTCGAGGCAACCAGTGTCGGAGATTTCTTGAAGGCTCACCAGGAACTCCCGCCCATCCCGCCGTCCCGAATTCGCCCTGAGGTTCCCCGTGATCTGGAGGAGATCCTGCTGCGGGGCCTTGAAAAAGATCCGTCCCGAAGACCTCGATCCGCCAAGATCATGAGACAGATGCTCCTGGATTGCCGGAATGCCGGAGACTGGGATGGCGATCAGGCGGCAGAATGGTGGAGGACTCACTCAGGGCTCCTGGAAGAGGAACAGACATTCTCAGAACGGGCAGCGACTCAGACACTCATGAAGGCGACTTCAGTCACCATGACTTTGTCCGATCACACGTGATCGGAACTAAGAGACGACTGGAGATTGTGACTTGTATACATTTCCAAAACCATGTTGATCTTTAGATAAGTCAGGCAAGCTGATAAGGAAGCCATCCGGAGGCGAGCGGGCTGACATTTCAGCTCGCCTGACTTTTTCATTCCCTTCACGATTTTGGAAACGCTGACGACTTACACCTTGACCTTGACTCCCCTCCCCGTCTGTGTTTGTATAATGGGTTCATGAGGGTCGGTTCCACCAGGCGACGGAAGGTTTTCTATTCCTGGAAGCAGATCGCCTATCACCTGGGCTGCAACGAACGCACATGTCTGCGCTGGGAAAAGGAGCTGGGGCTTCCCGTCCACCGCATGACGACCTCCTCGAAATCCCGGGTCTTCGCTTACAAAGACGAACTGGATGGCTGGATCCGGGAAAACATAGACTCCAACTCCAAGAATGTCAAGCCTCCCTCTTCTTCCCTGGCATCGCTGGGCAGGCGCGGCCTCCTGCTGGTCCCGGTGCTGGTCGTACTTGTCCTCGCGATCTATTACCTGGGTTTCAGGCCCGGGCCTCCCCCGGTACCCGAAGGTTTCGATATCCGGGGATCGGAGCTGATCGTCCTGGACGGCCGCGGCCGCGAGCTCTGGAAGCACGACACGGGTCTCGAGAGGCTCATGGATGAGAGCCACTTCCGGAGGCATTTCCAGACCAAACGGCCGGATA
>CBFDBC010000352.1:0-2088 GCA_965602945.1 uncultured bacterium
CCCAGAGGATCAGGAGGAGCGGGGCGATCGTCGTGCGTCTCATGCCTTGAACTGGTCGGGACGGAATCGCAGCAGACGCCGGGATTCCACGGCTTCGTTGACCGCGAGCACCGCCACCGCGGTCTCATACCCTACTTCGGGAGGACAGTTCAGCGGGACTCCGTGCCGGATGGCATTGAAAAAGTTTTCCAGGTGGGGCTGATGGGCGGGCTTGGCCAGCTCCACCGGCAGGGGCCAGCGGCCGGCCTCGGCCGTGACACGGACATCGAGGAAGATGTTGCGCGTATCCACCTTCTGGATGGGCGGCTTCTCGGTCTGCAGGAGCCCATCCTTGACCAGGGTGTCCCACTCCGGGGCGTGGGCCTCGCGCATGGCCCAGTTGCCCCGCTGCGGCACCTCGGAAATCTGGAGAGACCCGTCGTCTCCCATGAAGGCCTCATAGAATCCGCCGTGCTTGGTGGTAGTCTGCACCTGGTACATGGCTCGCGCCATCCCCTGCTCCACCTCGAACTCGTAGATCAGCATCACATTGTCGTACCACTCGCGGTCCTTGTAGTAATCGCTCCCGCCGCTGGCCAGGACCGTGGAGGGATTCACACCGAAGACCCAGCTGAACAGGTCGATCTGATGGGAGCCCAGGTCCACGATGGGTCCGCCTGCATAACGCTTGTACCAGCGCCAGTTACGGAACGCGGTCATGGATGTGTACCCGTACTGGGCCAGCTTTTCGGGGGGGATGGCATAGAGCTTATTCCACCCCCGCATGTCGGACTTGGCGCGGTTCCACTGGGCATAGGCCTGGGAGACCCGGCCCAGGATGCGCTTGTCCCGGATCAGTGTATCGATGGCGTGGAGGTAGCGGGGGTTGCTGCGGCGTTGGTGGCCGATCTGCAGCAGCTTGCCCGTTTTCTTGGCCGTCTGAACCATGCTGCGGGCCCGGCTCAGGGAGTTTGACATCTCCTTCTCGCAGTAAACATGCAGGCCGGCTTCCAGGCAGGCGTTGGCATGGGTGGCGTGCATCCAGTCGGGGGAGGCCACGATGGCCGCGTCCAGGCCTTTTTCCTTGGACAGCAGTTCCCGGTAGTCCTCATACACGCTGACCTCGTGCCCGTATTTCCCGAGGTACCGGCTGGAATAACGCTGGCTGTACCCCCAGATGTCACACACGGCCTTGAACCGGACACCCGGGATGCGCAGGCCGGATTCGATGAGGATCCGTCCCTGCTCCCCCGCTCCGATCACGGCCACGTTCAGGTCATCCGGGCTGTTTTCCGACTCCTGGGAGAGGGCGAAGCTGCGGCCCGAAAGTGCGCTGCCCGCCACGGCTATCCCCAGGCCCGCCGAGGCCGAGGTCCTGAGAAAGTCCCTGCGGCTCAGGCCCTGACCTTTGTTTTTCATTCTGGTGTTGTCCATTGTCCTTCTCTAGGAGCCGGGCTGAAGGCGGCATCCTCAGCGATTGTACCACCCCCCAGCCCGGTCCACAACCGCTTTTTCACGATCCGGATACCCCCGATCCTTCAGGTTTTCATGTCCTTGTCGAAAGCCACGTCCGAGGGAGCAAAGTTGATGGACCGGACGAACTCGGCCGATTCCTGAGCGCCGGATTCGCGGTCCATGCCGTTGTCCTCCCACTCCACCGACAGCGGCCCCGGATAGCCGATGGCGTTGAGTTCGCGGATGATCTCCTCGAAGTTGACGTCCCCGTGTCCCAGGGAGCGGAAGTTCCAGCCCCGACGCAGGTCGCCGAAGGGCAGGTGTGAGCCCAGGATGCCCGACCTGCCGTCCAGAGTCACGGCCGCGTCCTTCATGTGGACGTGGTAGATGCGGTCCTTGAACTCGCGGATGAAGAGGTGGGGTTCCATTCCCTGCCAGAGCAGGTGGCTGGGATCGAAATTGAAGCCCAGGGCAGGCCGGCGCTCGAACACCTCCAGCAGATGCTGAGCCGTGTACAGATCGAAGGCGATCTCAGTGGGATGGACCTCCAGCCCGAAGCGGACCCCACACTCGTCGAACACGTCCAGGATGGGTGTCCACAACCGCACGATCTCACGGAATCCCTCCTCGATCATCTCGTCAGTCGTGGGAGGG
>CBFDBC010000353.1:0-2050 GCA_965602945.1 uncultured bacterium
ATAGAAATACCGCGAGTGAAACGTACCGTGCATTCATCTATTTATTCACTTTTTCTTTTTTTAAAATTCACTGGCTACGACCCGCAAAACCCGAAATGGTTTAGTAATCGCCTATAGTACCATCAGGGCCTGCGCCAACCTGTCCAGTAGCTGATCGGAATTTTCTTTCGAAAACACCATCGGCGGCCGGATCCCTCCGGGAGAGCAGTCCAACCTCGGGGCCGATCTGTCAGACGATCACCCCATTTCCTTTGATCCGTCCCCGGCTGTGGGGGCCTCCCCGGAGCTGGTCCATCCCTCCCCTTCCGATGATGTGAACTACGATGCCGCCGGCAAGATCCAGTGCACGAGCTGTCATGATCCCCACGACAATGCCTTCTCGAGTTTCCTGGCCAAAAGCAATTACAGCGCGGGCCTGTGCAAGACCTGCCACCGGCTCTCCGATTTCGATATGTCCTCCATACACGATCTCTCGGCCAAGACCTGGAACGGAAGGGATGAAGACCCCTGGCCCCACACGGATTTTACCTCGGTCGCAGCCAACTCCTGCATGAACTGCCACCGGGGGCATCTGGCCGCCGGCGGGGAGCGCCTCCTGAACGCCCCCGAAGAGGGGGTCTGCCTGGTGTGCCACAACGGGAACGTCGGCAAGGACGTCGAAGCGCAGCTGACCAAGGCCAGCGCCCATCGGGTCAGTTTCTACCAGGGCCACGATCCCGCCGAGGACATCCTGTCGGCTCCGGTGCATGTGGAATGTACGGACTGCCACAACTCTCACCGGATCACCAACCGGCAGGGGATGGCCCCGAATGTCAAGGGCAATCAGGAGGGCGTCTCTGGGATGACCATATCCGGGGCTATCGTGGAGACCGCCCAGTATGAATACGAGGTGTGCCTGAAATGCCACGGCCAGAACCAGTACATCGTGACCACTCCCATCAGCCGCATGTTCGCCACCCAGAACACCCGGATGGCCTTCCTCCCGGGGAATGCCAGCTATCATGCGGTGGCGGCCACGGGGACGAGCAATTGGGTTCCCTCCCTGATCCCGCCCTACACGACATCTTCGTGGCTTTTCTGCACGGACTGCCACAGCACGGATTCCACCACCGGTCCCGGCGCCCGGGGCCCCCATGGGTCCAATAATGATTACCTGCTGGAGAGGCGTTACGTGACCATGGACTACACTCCCTGGTCGGCGGACGCATATTCCCTATGCTACAAGTGTCACAACTCGGACACCCTGTTTGACGGAAGTGTGAGCGGCTTCGAGGCGCATGCGGAACATGTCCAGGTACAGAACTCGCCCTGTTTCGTTTGTCATGATCCTCACGGCTCGCCCAGTTACGTCGGGCTGCTGAACTTCGATCAGAACATCGTGTTTCCCAGCGGGACCGGGGAACTGAGGTTCGAGATCATCGGCAATACGGGATACTGCTATCTGACCTGTCACGGATCAGACCACGATCCGAAGACCTATATAAGGAAATAAACCTGAGATGGAGAGGTGAAACCATGAGAAAATGCGTGCTTTTGGCCTGTATGAGCCTGGTGCTGCTGGCCTCCCGGCTGCCGGCTCAGGAATGCATCACATCGGAATGCCACGTTGACTTTCGAGACCTGAAAGTCCTGCATGCCCCGGTGGAGGATGACTGCCTGACCTGTCATGAACAGACCGGGGACCACGAGTTCAGTGCCATAGACAGAGCCGGTCACTGCCTGGAGTGCCACGATGATCAGAAATCGGGCGGCGTCGTTCATCCGGCTATGGATTCGATGGGATGCCAGGACTGCCATGACCCGCACGGGGGCAGCGACCGGTCCTTTATCAAGACGGAGCGGATGGACGAGCTCTGCTTTCAGTGTCATGATCAGGCGCCCTTCTTGAAAAAAGTCGTTCATGGCCCCATGGCCACGGGGAACTGCGGCATGTGCCATAACACGCATTCCGAGAACAATCCCTCGCTGCTGAAATCCGGCAAGGAGATGATCTGTATCCGCTGTCACACGGATAAAGACTATTCCGGTGGGGACTTTCACCAGCATACTC
>CBFDBC010000354.1:0-2034 GCA_965602945.1 uncultured bacterium
GGCTTTGATGACACAGGCGGCCCGTTCCTCCTCGGCGCGTTTTCTGCGCTTCAACTCCATGGCGAGTCCCGCCTGGTCTGCGGCGAGCTTTGAGTGGCTGGCCGTCAGGTTGCCCTGCATCTGTGTGTCCAGGAAATAGACGGGCACTGTATGACCGGACGGACTCTTGATCAGATACCTCCAGGCCTGGATGTGGACCGGCCGTCCTTCGATGGAAACGGTGGCCCTGGAACTCAGGAGCTCCAGGAAGTCCCGGGGATCCCAATCGAAGGATCTTTCGGTCTGGTTCCCCTGCGCGTCCAGCTCCTGGCGGAAGTATCCTTTGCGGTGGAGCAGCGTGACGCCGACCAGGGGGATAGACAGGTCGGCGGCGGCCTTGAGCGTGTCGCCGGCCAGCACGCCCAGCCCGCCGCTGTAGGTGGGCATACCGGATTCCAGGCCCACCTCCATGGAAAAGTAGGCGATGGAAGATGAAGGGGAGGGCCTCTGGGATAAAGTCAGGGTCATAAGCGGGTTTCCTTTCAGATCACGGTTCCATTGGGGACGACGGCATTCTTGGGGATCACGATAACCCCGTCTACAATGTGGCAGCTTTCGCATTGATGTTGTTTGACGCCCCCCGTATTGATCAGCTTGACGTTGTTGCCGATGCGGGCGTTGCGGTCGATGATGGCGTTGCGGATCTCGCAGTTGTCGCCGATGCCGATGTCCGGACCCGGCTGTCCGCGATACGATTTCTTGGTCTTGTCCAACTCGAAGCGGTTGGCTCCCATGAACACGGTTCTTTCCAGCTTAGTATTCTTCCCGATGCGCGACCGGATCCCGATGATGGAGTCGGTGATCCGGGCCTGGTTGATGATGCTTCCCTCGCATATGATAGAGTGCTTGATCTCGGAGTCCAGGATCCGGGATCCGGGCAGAAAACGCGCTCTGGTAAATATGGGCCTGGCCTCGTCATAGAGGCGGAACTTGGGCCGGTTGCGGGTCAGGTCCAGGTGTGCCTGGAAGAAGCTCCGGATGGTCCCGATGTCTTCCCAATAGCCGTCGAAAAAATAACTGTAGACTTTTTTCCTGCGGATGGCATGGGGGATGACCTCTTTCCCGAAATCCTCGAATTCTGTGTTTTCCAGCAGCTCCTGGAGCACGGAGCGGTTAAATACGTAAACCCCCATCGATGCCAGGTGGGTTCGTCCGGAGGCCTCCATCCCGAAGCGCTCGAAGGTGTCCTCTGTGACACGCATTGAATCCAGGAGCTGGGGGTCTCTGGGTTTTTCCCTGAAATCCGTGATCCTTCCGCTCCTGCCGACCTTCATCACGCCGAACTGGGAGGCCTGATTGGATCGGACCGGATACACCGAGATGCTGATGTCCGCTTTTTTCCGGATGTGGAATTCGAGGAAGCGGAGGTAATCCATCCGATAGAGGTGGTCTCCGGACAGTATCAGCACATAGTCCACTTCGCTGCGCAGGAATCCCAGGTTCTGGCGGACTGCGTCCGCGGTCCCCTGGTACCAGTCGCGGCTCTCCAGCGTCTGCTGGGCGGAGAGGATGGTCACGAAGTCCCGGGTGAAATTGTCGAAGCGGTAGGTCAGGAAGATGTGGCGGTGCAGAGACTCGGAGCTGAACTGGGTCAGGATGAAGATCTTCTTGAAACCGGAATGGATGCTGTTGCTGATAGGGAAGTCGATCAGGCGGAACCGGCCGGCAATGGGGACGGCGGGTTTGCTCCGGATCTTGGTCAGCGGGTACAGCCGGCTGCCCTGTCCTCCGGCCATGATGACTGTCATAACGTTTTGCATGTTAAAGGCTCCGAATCAGAAAAAACATAACGGTAGAGGGCATTATAGTCCAATCCGGCGGCAAAATCATCAAAATACGGCTCAGCGGCCGCGGGGCCTCCCTTATTTGACTGATTTGAGGGGGGGGGTCGTAACCATGGCCGCGTCCTTCAAAATCAGTCCCAAAACTTTGTATTGGCTATGAGATCAGTCGGGCAATCTGGAGAGGAAGCCGTCCGGAGGCGAGCGGGCATGG
>CBFDBC010000355.1:0-1941 GCA_965602945.1 uncultured bacterium
GAGCAGGACTTCGGCATTCTTCAGCGGAGAGGAGACATTGACTCCGACCCTTGCCATGGACCCGGCCACATCCAGGTTCAGGGCCGCATCCCGGTTGGCGGCCTTGACTCCTCCCAGCTCCCTGATCGGATACCAGCAGTGCGTGAAACTGCGTGTTTCAAAGGGCTCGATCCAGCTGTAATCCGGCTGGTTGTCCGAATAGGCCCCCACCATGAGCTCCAGATAGGGACCATCCTCGTCGCTGAGGATGGTGTCCCAGCGCCGGCCCTGCGCCGCGGTCCCCCAGGTCCAGAACTTCTTACCCGGCATCACATGATGGTCGGCCACGTGCAGCACGCCGGCCTTTTTCCCGTGGTCATACCCGGCCAGGAAATCATCCTCGTGGTTCCATGCAAAAAAAGAACTGGGGGCCGGGTGGTTTTTCCACCAGCTGATGTCCACTCCAGCGCTGTAGTCGACCCGGTTATACGGCTCTCGGGCTACGGGCCAGTGAGTGAACTGATTCTTGCCGTGGTAGGTGGCATATTCGGTCCCGGGAGGGAAGATCACCTGGTAATCCTCATTGGTGTGCACGGCCACGTTGGCCCAGTACAGCAGGGAGTGGGCGAACGGGGTCCGATTCACGATCCGGACGGTGGTTTGTATCCGGGACGATTCGGGGTGGAGGGTGAGCCCGATGGCCCAGGCCATACGGTGCCTGAGCTCCAGCTCCCCGATCCACACGGTCTTGCTTCCATCCGCGTTCTCCTTCAGCGTGTAGTCCACCGGCATGAAGGACGTGGCCCGGTGGTGGTGGGGGATGTTCCACTCCACTCCCCCCGAGAGCCAAGCCCCCAGCATGCCGATCAGGGCCGGTTTGACCACGGTCTGCCGGTAGAAGAGGTCGTATCCATTGCTCTTGTCCTGCGCCGAGAAGATCCGCCCCCCCAGCTCCGGCAGGACGCACAGCTTCACGTAGCGGTTCTCCAAATACACGGCCTTATAGGCGACATGCCTGCGCTCATCCGTCAGCTCGTCCAGGAAGGCATAAGGATAGACCTTCCCCTGTGCCCCCTGGTAAGCCCGGCCGTTGTAGAAGATCGGGAAGACACTCGGCTCCCCAGCCAGGTAAGTGGGCAGAACAAGATCCTCCTCCCAGAGCCGCACACGTTCCGGCGCGGAACTGGCAGGCCGCAGAGTTCCCACCGTGAGACACACCAGAATCCCGAGACATAAGGCTGTAGTCCGTTTGAGCAGAAGCATCGCCGTCCTCCCCGCCAGATATATATACCAATTCTCCGGGCATGACAACAACACGGCTGGGAGTGATAGACCGGTCCCCCTGATGGGAGACCGGCGAATAGAGTTATTCTGGTTAAGACAACACGGGAAGAGCTACCGATCCGTCCTCTTGAGCCGTTTTTCCAGCTCGTCGAAAAAACGGATCAGGTAATCCCGGTTCAAGTCGATCCTATCCGGATCCTGCGCCATGAGGCAGTCAACGCGGATCTGCCCGGCGGTGTCATGGATCATGATGTTCATCAAAGGGGATTGGCCGTTGGCATACGCGTCCTGCTTTGATTCGGCGTCCAGGAAGCCCTTCTCCTGGTTTTCCCGCCGGATGTTGAATCCTAACTCTTGTACAGTAGCCTTGGCGGCATTCCAGACATCATCGAGAGACACATCTTCATAGATCACCGCATGCCGCGAGACGGCATGCCTGCCCTTCTGTTGGACGGTCGCGCACGCAACAGTGACGGACAGGACGGCGACAACGATCAGCCTCGTCCATTTGTAGCTCATGGGATATATCCTATTTATCCTTTGATAAACATAATGTAGGCCCAAATGGGCCGGCCGTAAATCGCCTTTGGGGGTGATTCGGGGGGGTGAAATTCGAGGGCTCCGGGGAGGGGCGGAGGCCCCTGAGGCTTTACCGGCGCCTCGATCGTTCCCGGATCC
>CBFDBC010000356.1:0-1725 GCA_965602945.1 uncultured bacterium
ACTGCCGGATCAGGTTGGTCCGGTGCGCGCCGATCACCTTGCGCATCCCCACCTCACGGGCCCGCCTCGATGCCCGGGCGGTCGTGAGGGTGACAAAATTGATGCACGCGATCAGCAGGATGAAGACCGCCACCGCCGTGAAGGTGTAGAAATTCGTCAGCGCGGTTTTGGAGGCCAGGTCATGGTGAAAGTGGATCTTTTTCATGGGCTGGAGATAGGCCTCGTTTTTCCAGCCGTACGGGGCGGACATCTCATTGATGTAGGTCCACAGAAAGCCCGGGAATTTGGCCTCGACAGATTCCTGTGTGGCGTTTTCCCGCAGCTGGACATAGGTGATGTACTGGTTTCCCCCGTTCCAGTCCATATACATACCCGGTATGGAATAGAGGGTTGCGAACGAGATGAGAACATCGAACTGTAAGGTGGAGTTGTCGGGCGGGTCCTCCACCACACCGGTGACCTGGTACAGGTTCTCCGGCCCGATCCGGATCGTCTTCTGCATGGGATCTTCGGTACCGAAGATCCGGCCGGCCGCCTGCTCGGACAGGACGATGGAGAACGGCTCGGCCAGGGCCCGGCGGGGATCTCCCGACATGAGCTTAAAGGAAAAGACCTGAAACAGGGCGGAAGAGGCATGCCGCACCCGCCCCTCTTTGTGAACCTGGTCGTCGACAATGAGGTAGGCCGGCCGCATCGAAGACAGGCGCACGAACTCCCCGATCTCGGGCATGTCTTTTTTCATGTCCGGGCCGATGGGAGGCGTGAACACATGAGAATCCTCTTCGAAATTCCCTTCTCTCAAGTGGCGGATCGAAACACGGTAGAGGCTATCGGCATTCTCATGGAACCTGTCGTAGGAGATCTCGAACTGCAGGTAGAGCAGGATGAGGATGAAGGCACTCAAACCGAGGGCCAGGCCGAAGACGTTGATCAGGGCATACGCCTTGTGTTTTTTGAGGTTCCGAAAGGCCATCAGGAAATAATTCTTGAACATCGCCACACTCCAGTACGATTTTTTCTTAAGCAGAGCTGAAAACGAAGCGAGGACCTGAAACACCAGCCAGGCCCGGGCAGCGACCGGATGTTCGGAGGCCCTGGTCCGGTAGATCTCCAGGAGGTCGCCGGCGGCGGCCTCGCTGTATCCGTCCGACAACCCGCGCTGCAGGAGGAGCTCGAGGAACCGGCCGGATCTTTTTGTCTTCATGAAGGTCTCAACCGTGCTCTTTCGGGCTGAACCGGGGGTATCCCTGCCACAGCACGGCATTGATACGGGACAGCTCGTCCAGTTCCCGGACACCCGCGCGAGTCAGCTTGAACAGCCGTTTCCGCCGCCCTCCACGCTCCGGCCTGGGATCGCTGGTATGGGACTTGAGCAGCCCCTTTTTCTCCAGGCGTTCCAGGGGAACATAGATGGCCCCCACGGACCAGTGTTTGCCGGTCATATCCTGGATGAGGTCCCGGATGGCCAGGCCGTAGGCGTCTTCTTTTAGTTTCCACACGGCCAGCAGCACGATCTCCTCAGGCCGGGAGGGGTATTTATCGGTCATGGTGTCTCCTCATTTGTTCTATGCCGTAGAACATATTCACCCATATATACGCCGGCAGCATAAAAAAGGTTGCAGCACCCGCTGGAAAAACAAGTCAGATCCAAGAAATCTCCGCATGCGTTTCCAAAACCATGATAGTACTAAAACAGTCGGGCAAGCTGAAACGTCAGCCCGGTGA
>CBFDBC010000357.1:0-1530 GCA_965602945.1 uncultured bacterium
AATCGGATCCCGCACTCGTCGAACACGTCCAGGATGGGTGTCCACAGGCGCACGATCTCCCGGAATCCCTCTTCGATCATATCGTCCGTCGTGGGAGGGAAGGAATACCAGAAGGCCCAGATGGGCGACCCCATGAAGCCGTTGACCACGCCGCATCCCATGGCATGTGCGGCGCGGACCGTGAGCTTCATTTCCTCCACGGCCCACCGGCGCAGCTCATCGGGTCTGCCCTGGACCTCCGCCGGCGCAAAGACATCCAGCCGGGGATCGTACCGGTCCCCCACGCACTGTCCGGCCAAGTGGGCACCCAGGGCCCAACACCTCAGGCCATGCTTCTTAAGCACGTCTTTCTTGGCCTGAACGTAGGCCGGATCCCCGGCCGCCTTCCCGACCTCCATGTGATCGCCCCAGCAGGCGATCTCCAGTCCCTCATATCCCCAATCCGCGGCCTTGCTGCAGATCTCCTCGAACGAGAGGTCCGCCCACTGCCCCGTAAACAGGGTTACCGGTCTAGCCATGTCTCCTCCTATCGTGAATGATCCAGGTTATCCAAAATCCACCCACACGGCGCCTTTTTCCGAGCTCTCCACGCATTTCTCGATGTAGCGCACGCCACGGATCCCTTCTTCGGCGCCGGGGAAATCCAGTTCATCCCCGGTTGGCTCTGTTCCGGCGATTTTTTTGGCCAGCGCCGGGATATAGGTGGAGTACAGGTTGGCGAAGGCTTCGAAGTAACCCTCGGGGTGCCCGGATGGGGTCCGTGAGAGGCCCTGGGCCCTGGGATACATGTCGTCCCGGCCGCGGGACAGGATCTGTACCGGCCGGTCCAGGGAGGAGAATTTGAGGTAGTTGGGGCTCTCCTGCACCCACTCGAAGGCCCCCTTGGTGCCGTAGACCCGGATCCGGAACCCGTTGTCGTGGCCGATGGCGATCTGGGAGCTCCAGTAGATCCCCCTGGCCCCACCCACATAATCGATCAGGACCGAGGCGTTGTCATCCAGCACGCGGTCCTCCCCGATCCTGTCCAGCCGGGCGCACAGGCGCTCGATCTCCAGGCCGGTCACGTAGGCCACCATGTTCTCGATATGGCTGCCGATGTCTCCCACACAGTTGGAAATCCCGGCACGGGACGGGTCGGTGCGCCACAGGGACTGTTTCTGTCCAGTCTTCTCCAACGGTGTCGCCAGCCACTCCTGGGGATACTCGCCGTGGACGAAACGGATCTCTCCCAGGTCTCCATTGGCGACCATGGCCCTCATGTGCTTGACCATGGGATAGGCTGCATAGGCATAGGTCACACAGAACAGCAGGTCCCTGTCCCGGGCCTGCTGGTCCATTGCTTCCGCCTCCCGGCTGCTGGTGGCGAGCGGCTTGTCGCAAACCACGTGGATGCCCTGCTCCAGGGCGGACCTGGCGATGGGATAGTGGGAGTCGTTGGGTGTGACGATCACTACGAAATCGATCTTGTCCTCGCGTGCTCCCTCAGCAGCCATCATCTCCGCAAATGTTCGGTAAAGGCGGGTTTCGTCC